>NZ_JAYESI010000003.1:0-424796 GCF_041903675.1 Corallococcus sp. RDP092CA
CTCGCCACGGCGCCGCCGCTGGCGCAGTCCGCGAGCACGCCGGCGCCGCCCATCCTGGGGACGCCCGCGCCGCTCAACACGGGCACGCCCGCGCCGCTCCTGGGGACGCCCGCGCCGCTCAACGCCTCGCCGAGCACCACGCTGCCCGCCACGCCGGCGCCGGCCAACGCCGCGCCCGCCACCGGGGCCCCCGCGGCCCCGGCCGGGCCCGCGCGCTGAGGTGGGGGAGGGCGCTTCGTCCCGGCGGGTGGGGGACGGGAAAATTGACCGGACGCTACGGGCCTGTAGCGTCCCGGGCATGCCCTCTCCCGTCGCAGCCCTCGCCACCCCCGCGATGTTGCGCCGTGCCGACCCCGTTCGCGGGGCGGTGGAGCGCCTGGCCCGGGCGCTGCCCGCTCGCGCGGACGCCAGCGTCCTCCTGGACTTCGTGGAGGACGACCTCCGCGAGGGCCTGGACGCCCTGGGCGACGTGCAGGCCCACTTCCACGACCTGCTCCTGGCCCTCCACCGCGAGACGCTGACGCCGGTGGCCGTGCTGAACGCGGGGGACGATCTGCACGTGCTCCAGCGCCTGGAGGACCTGCACGAGGTGGTGACGCACCTGCGCCGCCGCCTGTCGCAGGCCGCCGGGATGATCCGCCACGGCTGAGGCCCGCGGGCCGCTACAAGGATTGGAGGAAGCGCACCAGCGCGTCCCGGTCGCTGGCGGACAGCTGGCGGAACCCCTCCCGCGCCCGCTCCGCCTCGCCGCCGTGCCACAGCACGGCCTCCTCCAGCGTCCGGGCCCGCCCGTCGTGCAGGTAGCCCGAGTACGGGAGGATCGTCTGCGTCAGCCCCAGGCCCCACAGGGGCGCCGTGCGCCACTCGGCGCCGGTGGCGTCCCCATCCGGCCGCCCGTCCGCCAGGTCCGCGCCCATGTCGTGCAGCAGCAGGTCCGTGTACGGGTGGATGCGCTGGTGCGACAGCTCCGCCACCGGGTGCTCCCCGGTCTCCAGCGTGTCCCGGTGGCACGTCACGCAGCCCAGGTCCTTGAACTTCACCTCGCCGCGCTTCACCGCCGCGTCACCCAGCGCCGTGCGCGCGGGCACCCCGAGCGACTGCGCGTAGAACACCGCCGCATCCAGCGTGGCCACGGGCAGCTCGGCGCTCCCGTCCGGATCCGGGAAGAGGGGATTCGTGATCCCCATGTCGTTGAAGTAGGCCTCCGCGGACTGCTGCCGCAGGTTCGGGCTGTTCGCCTTCCACCCGAAGCGCCCCGGCGCCAGCGCGAGCTTCTGCACGTCCCACACGGTGTTCAGCCGGCCGGAGATGCCGTCGCCGTCCGCGTCCGTGGGGTCCTCCAGCGCCCGCAGCGTGGCGAGGTCCACCGCCTCCAGCAGCCCCAGGCCCACCACCGGCGGAGGCAGGCGCAGCGACGTGAGCATGTTCGCGGGCGGCGAAGAGCCGTCCGGCAGCGTGATGGTGATGCGCGGTGAGCGCAGGCCATAGGCCGTCCCGTCCGCGTACGCGCCCGCGCGCTCCTCCCACGCGAGCGTCACGGTGGCCTCCGGCGACGCGCCGTAGACGGCCTGGTCTTGAATCTGGAGCCCCAGCCCGGGCACGGGCACCGCGCCGTTCGGGTGCTCCGGCGTGCCGTCCGGGAGGCTCACGCGCACCAGCAGCTGTGTGCGCGTCGGTCCGCCGCCCATCACCGGCATGCCCCGGCCGTTGCGCAGGTGACAGCCGTTGCAGGAGGCGTTGTTGTACGCCGGCCCCAGCCCCGGGTTCACCGGGGCGGGGCCGGGCACGAAGACGGCCGCGAAGGCGGCGTCACCTTCACGGTGCAGCGCGATGTGCTCCTCGCTGAGGTTGGGGGCGGCCTGCGCGAACGCCCGCGACGTGCGGTCGTCGATGGTCGCGTCGCCCCCCGCGCGCGGCGGAGCCTCCGGGGCCTCGGCCTGCGTCCCGCCGCAGCCCATGAGCCACAGCAGCATCCCGAGTCCCCATGCCCGTCGCATCGCGTACCCCCGGTCCAGCATCAGGGCAGGATGACAGCCTTCACGTCCACCTGGAAGGTGTCGTGCAGCTTACGGATGGCCGCCTGCGCGCCCTCGATTTCATCCGCGGAGGCCGGGTCCTTGATGGACACCGGGAACGGCTCCGGCACCTTGCCCAGCGCCGCGATGGCCGCCGCGATCTCCGCCTTCACGCGCGTGTCCAGCGCCGCGTCGCGCTCCTTCACCACGTCCGACATGGACAGGCCCTTGGCCGCGGCCTCCGGGCGGTGGCCCAGGTAGACGTTCTCCACGCTGCGCAGGTTGTTGGTGAAGTCCGACAGCGAGTTGAGCGCGAACTGGCTCTCCACCAGGTTCGCGTCCTTCGCGTCGTACGGGTCGGCGATCTTCCCGTTGGCCACCTCGTCCAGGATGGTCAGGATGCCGCCCAGCATCTCCTGCGCGCCCGACTCCACCGTGGGGTACACCGTGTTGCCGGACTCGCCCGCCTTCGCCAGCGTGTCGCGGTACGCCGGCTGGCCGTCCACGCCCGTGGTCCACGAGGACGCCAGGTTGGCGGACACCGTCTTCAGCTCCGCCGTCAGCGCGAGCAGGTACTCGAACTGGCGCGCGTTGAAGTCCTCCGGCTGCTTCGCCTGGCCCTCCCCGAAGAGCAGGTACTCCGTCGTGTGGTAGCCCTTCTGCGTCTCCTGCAGGCCGCTCACGTACTGCTGGGTCAGCGCGTCATTGTTGTTGAGCACCGCGTCCAGGTCCGTGCGGTTCACCGGCCAGCTGTCCAGCGCCGGGTCCCAGCCGTAGCTGTCCACCGGCCCGAAGAGGAACGCCTCGCTCTGCTCCCACGGCACGCGCGCGGCGAACCACGCGTCCTGCGCCGCCTTCAGCGTCGTCGCGCTGGGGGCGTTCTTCAGCGCCTGCGCGGCCGCGTCCAGCTCGATCATGCGCGTGGCGAGCAGGTTGTAGGTGGGCACCACCACCGAGTCCGCGAAGTTCACGACGAGCTGCTGGTCCAGCGAGTCCAGCTGCGTGTCGTCGTCATCGCCGCAGGCGCCCATCAGGAGCGCGCCACCAACCAGCATGGAGAGTTTCAGGGAACGAGAGATCATGGGATGTGATGCGCCTTTCTTGCAACTGCGTTCGAGACAGTCGGGGAGGTCGGGTCAGTAGACGAAGCCCGTCGACAGCCGGAGCGTGTTCTCCGGCCGGAAGGCGGAGCTGCCCATGCGCCGCTGGCCGAAGTCGAGCTTCACGACCACGAGCCCCGCGAGCGTGTAGCTGGTGCCCACGGTGTAGACCGTGCGCTCGAAGCGGGGGTTGTCGAACAGCTCCGCGCGGGGCTTGAACTGCGAATCCATGTAGTCGATGCGGACGTAGGGCTCCAGCCGGTGGTTCCCGTTGAGCCCCAGCCAGGGCGCGATGTCGTAGCCCAGCTCGCCCCAGGCGGAGAGGGCGTTGTCGGACACCGGCGTGCGCAGCACGTTGAGCAGGTTGGACAGACGCGCGTTGCGCGCGGACACCGCCGCGGCGTTGCCCAGGTGGCCGTACATCACCATCGCGTGCGCGCGCCACCGGTTGCGGTTCACCGACAGGTGCGCGTCCGCGATGAACAGCGGCGCGCTCACGTAGCCGCACGGCGCCACCAGGTTGGGGTTCGCGTCGTCACACTGCTTCACGAGGTCCGGCTTGGGCCGGTTGCGCGTGGTGCCGCCGTAGTAGGCGGACACGCCGAAGTTGAAGCCCTCGAAGCGCCGCACGTCCGCGCGCAGCACCGCCGCCAGGTCCGTCGCGCGCACCAGCTCGAAGCGCTGCTGGAGGCCCGTGGCCACCCACGTCTGGGAGCTGAACCCCGTGGAGTCCAGCCCGTTCACCACCTGCCCGGTGAGCCGCACGCCCACGGGGGTGTCCCAGCGCAGCATCATCCCCATGTCGTTCCACGTGTTGGGGATGATGCGCGTCTCCGCCTCGGAGCGGATGGTGCCCAGGTAGGACGTGGGCAGGTAGTCCGAGAAGAGCGTGCCCACCGCGACGTAGAAGCGGCCCACCGACAGCTCCACGTTCCGGCCCAGCTTCTTGGTCAGGTACAGCTCCTCGACCAGCGCCTCGCCGCCCTTCTCCACGTCGGTGTCGAACTCGCCGAACTCCTCGTACTCCAGCTCCATCGCCGCGCCGGCGCCGCCGTGCTCGAACTCCACCTCGAACTCGGCCTCGAGGCCGTACTCCGGCAGCCCCGCCTCCAGCTCCAGCACCAGGCGCGTCGTGTCGAACACGAGCCGCGAGTCCTTCTGCGAGCCGTTCGCCCGGTTCTGGTTCTCGCCGTAGTTGAAGTACGCGAACTGGAGGTCCGCGTAGGCGTTCACGTCCAGGTCGAGCTTCGGCTTGCTGCCTACCGTGATGACGTCGTCCTTCGTGTCCTCCCCGATGCGGGCTTCATCCAGGAAGCGCGGCCGCCGGTAGCGGAACTCGTCGCCGCTCCGCGGGGCCTGCGCGCGGGCCGCGAGGGGCAGCAGGAACAGGGGGACACACAGCAACGTCAGGAGGGGGTTCAATCGTTGGGGACGCATGGAGCGGCGCGCACCCTACGCCCGGCTTTTTGACTTTGCAAACCACTCTCAAATCGTGGGCGATGAAAAACCCGCGCTCCCAGGAGAAGCGCGGGCCTGGGCGGGGCTCAACCCCGCGTCACCACTTGAGATCTTCCTTGCCCTGCGCCTCCATGGTTTTTTCACCTGGGCGCTTCACGCCGGACAGCGTCAGCCGCACCGCGCCCAGGTCGATGGCGCCCACGGCGGCCAGCGGGAGGCGGCGGTCGTCGTCGGTGATCCACACGTGCACCTCGCGCGTCTGCGACGGCCTGTCCAGGCGCACGGCGGTGCCGGCCAGGTGCCAGGCGTCGAACTCGCCCAGGGGCAGCGACACGTGCTCGCGCTCCACCACGGTGGCCGTCATGCGCCACATGCGGCGGATGCCGTACACGTCGAAGCAGACCGGCAGGTCCTTCTTCATGGGCAGCTGGCGGATGAGGTAGATGGCGCCCGCGACGTCCAGGCCGTCCTTGTCGAAGGCGTAGTCGAAGTGGCCCTTGGGGCGGTCCCCAATCTGGTAGTCCACCTTGACGCTCTTGTCCTGCGCGCCGAAGTCCACGTTCACCTTGCGGCGCTGCTCGTTCTCCACGGCCTCCTCGGTGTAGCGCGAGGGGCGCAGCGTCTTGGGGTGCAGGTAGCTGGTGGCGCTGCCGCGCACCCGGCGCACCTTGGAGAAGAGCGTGTTCGTCTGCGCCTCCACCACCACCGGCAGCGCGCCCTTGGCGGGCCGCTGCACGCGCATGGTGAGCCTGCCCGCCTTGGCGCCCATGGCGTCCATGTCGAACTCGAGCAGCTCCCCCGGCTTGAAGGCCAGCGGCGTGCGCAGCGCGGGCAGGCCCTGATCACACGGCTTCACCGTGACGACAGGCTCGTCGGGGGCGGGCGCGGAGGACGCGTCGCCGGTGTTCTCCGAGGACGTCGCGGGGCCCGCGGACTCCGCCGCCGGGAGCTGCGGCGGCCGCAGGAGGTTCCGGCGGCGGGGCTGTGCCTCCTGGGCCTGACCCGGGTTGGCGCCGAGGGCGCTGAAGACGAGGCAGGCCGCGACGAGGGTGCGCATGGGCTTCATTCTGCTTCCTCCCAGGGGGGAGTGACTACGGGGTTCCCCCGGAGGTCCGACGTCCGGAGCGCTGCGCTTGTTCAGCCGACTGACGCTTCACGATGTGCTCGGTCAGCTCCTTGCGCACCGCTTCCCACTCCGCCGGGTCCCGGGAGATCTCGTACCCGGACTTCGCCAGCCGCTTCGCCGCCGTCCTGGCGAAGGCGCCGTCGCCCAGCGACGTGAGCAGGCGCAGGTATTCGTAGTCCTCCAGGCCGTCGCGGATGTGTTTCAGCCGCAGGGACACCACGGGGTGGTGCTGCGTGCCGCCCAGCTTCGCGGGCGTGCCCGGATAGAAGAGGGTGCCGTCGCCGTTGCCGCCGAACTCGAAGAGGTCCGCCCAGACATCCTTCTTCGTGTTGTAGGCGAAGACGGTGTCGAAATAGAGCTCGCCGTCCACGCCGCTCTCGTAGGCCAGCACGCCCATGGCGCGGTTGAGCGGGGCGGGGTGGTCCACCATGTACGAGGCCCAGTCGCTGTACGCCTTGTCCAGCGCCTTGTCCGCGGGCGGGCCGCCCGTGCAGCCGTGGGACATACAGCTCTGGTACCACCACACCTTCGCGCGAGCGGGCAGCCGCGTGCGCGCGGTCGCGGCGTTGGCCACGGTGTGGCACGTCTGTGGCCCCTCGCGCGGGTAGAAGCAGTTGATGATGGGCGTGAGGATGTCCACCGAGCTCTGGAGCGCGGGGTCCAGCGCCGTGGTGACGAGCACGGGGATGGCGCCGCCCGCGTCGCGCACGCGCTTCGACTGCGCCTTCACCAGCGGGAAGTCCGCGGGCTTGGGCTCGTCCTTGGCGTAGAAGAAGAGCTGGGCCTTCCAGCCCTTGTCCTCGAAGTGCTTCTGGAAGGCGCGGTAGTACGCCGTCTTCTCCGCGTCCGTGGCGGCCTTGCGGTTGTCGCGCACGTCGGCCGTCGTGAAGCGCGCGCCGGAGGGCAGCGCGGTGCCGTCCAGGAAGGGCCCCATCTCCGCGTCGTACGCGGTCCAGTCCAGCACCGCGCGGCCGTCCTGGAACCGCACCGGCGGCGGGTCCATGCCCATGCCGTGCGCGCTCACGCGGTGCTCGAGGAGCGCCTTGCCGTACTCGCGCAGGAGCGCCTTCGCCTCCGGCGAGTCCGCCGGGATGCCGTGCCCCTTCGCGATGCTGTAGAGCGAGATGCCGAAGCTGTTGGGCAGGGACGACGTCGCGGGAAGCTCGAAGGGCTGCACCTGCACGGTGAACGGAACGGCCGGCAGCTCCTTCCCGTCCACCGCCGCGCTCAGGCTGCCCGTATAGGTGCCCGGGGCCTGCTTCCGGGGAACGCAGACCTCCACGTAGACGACCGTGGGATGTCTGGGATTGGCCGGCGCCGACAGCGGCACCAGCGCGTCGGGCCACGGGCCCGGCCTGCCCTCGCCGTTGGAGGGCGTCTTCACGTCCAGGTAGGCCTCGCGCCACGCGTCCACGGTGAGCGGCGCGCCGGGGCCCTTGAGGGCCAACGGCTGCATCGTCACGCGCGTCACGCCCTGTGGGAGCACCAGCTGCGTGCCCTCGCACTCGCCGCGGGCCGCGCTGAGGCGGGCCTCCTTCGCCCCCTTCGGCGTCGCGTCCGGCCGCACCTTCACCAGCGGCGACACCACCTGCACGCCACCCGGCGCGGCGGAAAGCGCCGCCGCCACTGCCCATGCCCAACCCACGCCCATGCCCCCTGCCTTCCCCTGGCTGGCGGACGACGCTTCAGTCGCCCGAGTTGTCCGCCCGGGCCACCGTCACCACGCGGCCCGGTTTGTAGTCCGTGAGCTCCGCCACGACGGTGCCCAGCGCGAAGTCCGCCTCGACGCGCACCGGCACGTGGTGCTCGTCCGCGCTGAGGTACGCGACCATGTCGCGCTTGGCGTCCAGCTTGCCCCCGAAGTCGGTCTGCACGCGCAGGCGGAAGACGTCGCGCGCGCCCGCGGGCGTCGTCACCCTCTCGCGGCCCTCCACCGTCGCGCGCAGGGTGAACTGCTTGCTGCCGGTGAACACCGGGTATGAGTACGAGCGGCCCACCACCAGCTCCTGGCCGCGCAGCGCGAACGTCGCGCCCGCCACGTCCAGGGTGCCCGCGGACAGCGCGTGCTCCGTCTCGTGCGGCGGGTCGCTCTCCTTCTGCTTGATGACCTTCGCGCCGGCGCCATCCGCCGTGAGCTGGATGCGCTGGCGGCGGCGCTTGTGGTTCTCCTCCGAGTGCAGGTCGCTGCCCGTCACCCGTCCGGCGCCCGCGTCCCAGTACGTCACGAAGCGGCTCTTGATGGGGTAGACGCCCACCAGGTCGTCGGACTTCGCCGTGGCCACGATGGGCCACACGCGCTGGCCCCACTGCGTCATGGGCGCGCCCACCGTCACCGTCGCCGAGCCGGCCGTCAGCCCCAGGTACTTCACCCGGTACTGGGCCTGCTCCCCCGGGCCGAACGCCGCGCCGGGGGGCTCCTGGGCATGCGCCATCGTGGACCCCAAGAGGCCCACCACCGCCGCCGTGAACCCCCACCTGGACAGACCGCGCATCGGGTGTGCTCCCTTGCTTGCAAGTTAGGTGGCCGGCCCGTCCAAGCCAACCGTGCCGCGAAACCGCCCCCACCACCGGACATTTCCGGGACGGATGGCCGTGAGCCGGCATTCAATGCCGCCCGGCGGCCCTCCGGCCGGGCCTGGAAACGGCCGGCGGGAGACGGAGATGGCGGTCCGCAGGGGTACACGCCCGCGCCGGGCGCTGACAAATGGCGGACAGTCCCGCGCGCCCGCCTGCATGCCCGGCAAGGCACACACCGGGGCGGCCGCCCGGTGCTAGCGTCCAGGCCCATGTCCAACGACTTCGTGTTCGACGACGACGACTTCGCCAAGGAAGGCGGTGCGGGCAGCGGCAGCCGCGAGTTCGACGAGTTCGACTGCCCGGGCTGCAACGCCAACAACCCCGTGGACGAGAAGTTCACCGACGGGGACGAGGTGCGCTGCAACTACTGCGGCTGTGAGTTCAAGGCGCTCGTCAACCAGGAGGGGAAGCTCCGGTTCCGGGAGCTCTGAGCGGGCCTCAGGCGCGCTCGCCGAAGATGGCGGTGCCCACGCGCACGGCGGTGGCCCCTTCCAGGATGGCCTGCTCGAAGTCGTGCGTCGTGCCCATGGACAGGGCCGCCAGCCCGTGCGCCGCCCCCAGCTCGCGCAGCCGGGCGAAGCCCTCGCGCATCCGCGCCACGTCGTCCGTGGGCGGCGGCAGCGCCATCAGCCCCACCACCTGGAGGTGGGGCAGCTCGCGCACCTTCGCCAGGAAGTCCCCCAGCGCGTCCGGGGTGAGCCCGTGCTTGGTGTCCTCGGCGCCCAGGTTGAGCTCCACGTAGCAGGGCAGGGGCGCCGACCCCGCTCGCCGCTTGGAGAGCTCCATGGCCACGTCCAGCCGCTCCAGCGCGTGGAAGGCGTGCGCGACGCGGGCCACGTACTTCACCTTGTTCGTCTGCAGCGCCCCGATGGCGTGCCAGCGCAGGCCGTCCAGGTCCTTGAGCTCCTCGGCCTTGTCGCGCAGCTCCTGGGCGTAGTTCTCCCCGAAGTCGCGCTGCCCCGCGGCGTACGCCTCGCGGATGAGCGCCGCGGGCTTGAGCTTGGACACGGCCACCAGCGTCACCGAGGACTCCGGCCGCCCCGCGCTCGCGCAGGCCCTCGCCACGCGCTCGCGCACCCGCGCCAGGTTGTCCGCCACGCCGCTCATCGCCGGGCCTCCGTCTCCGTCCACGGCAGCGGCAGGCCCACGCGCTGGAGCAGCGCCAGCGTCTCCGCCAGCGGCAGGCCCACCACGTTGGAGGGGCTGCCGTCGATGCCCTGCACCAGGAAGCCGCCCTTGCCCTGGATGGCGTAGGCCCCCGCCTTGTCCAGCGGCTCGCCGGTGTCCGCGTACCAGGCGATCTCCTCCGCGGAGAGCGCGCGGAAGGTCACCTGCGTGCGCACCACCTGGGAGTCCCGGGCGCGGCCGGCCACGGCGATGCCGGTGAAGACCTCGTGCACCCGGCCGGACAGCCGGCCGAGCATCTCCCGCGCCTCCGCCGCGTCCCGGGGCTTGCCCAGGAGCTCCGACCCCAGGGCCACGGTGGTGTCCGCTGCCAGCACCCAGGCGTCCGGGTGTCGGGTGGCCACCGTGCGCGCCTTCTCCTCGGCCAGCCGGAGCACGTACCTGGACGCAATTTCTCCGGCGATTGGCGTTTCATCGATATCCGCGGCCGCCACCGTGAAACGGAGGCCCAGCTGGGCCAATAAATCCTTGCGCCGGGGCGAGGCGGAGGCGAGAACGAAGCGAGCGGTTGGATCCATGGGCGGGTGCGGGAGGTTTCGCGCTCGCGGGCCTTAGCAGACTTGCGCTCCAGAGGGCACCTCGATGAACCCCGCGGACCTCCTGTCGGCCATGAAGCGGACAGTGGAGCATCTGGCCGCCTACAACGAGATGGCCAAGGCGCTGACCTCCACGCTGGAGCTGCGCGAAGTGCTGGCGCTGGTGATGCAGAAGGTCAGCGCGCTGCTCAAGCCGCGCAACTGGTCCCTCATCCTCCAGGACGAGCGCAGCGGAAAGCTCTACTTCGAGATCGCGGTGGGCGAGGGCGCCGAGGCCCTCAAGGCCCTCCAGCTGAGCCCGGGGGAGGGCATCGCCGGGGCCGTGTTCGCCTCCGGCGTCGCGCGGCTCGTCCACGACGTGGCCGGCGACTCCAGCTTCGCGCCCCGCTTCGACCAGGCCTCCGCCTTCCACACGCGCTCGCTGCTCGCCGTGCCGCTGGTGGCGCGCGAGCGGGTGCTGGGCGTCATCGAGCTGGTCAACGGCCCCACCGAGCCTGGCTTCACGCATGACGACCTCACCGCCCTGTCCGCCATCGCGGACTACGCGGCCATCGCCATCGAGAACGCGCGCAACTTCCGCCGCGTGCAGGAGCTCACCATCACCGACGAGCACACCGGCTGCTTCAACGCGCGGCACCTGCGCGCGCAGCTGGAGCAGGAGGTGAAGCGCTCGGCGCGCTTCCGCCACCCGCTGTCGCTGGTGTTCCTGGACCTGGACTACTTCAAGTCCATCAACGACCGGCACGGGCACCTGGTGGGCAGCGCCACGCTCAAGGAGGTGGGGGACCTGCTCATCAGCCTGGGCCGCCACAACCTGGACGCCGTCTTCCGCTACGGCGGCGACGAGTTCGCGGTGATGTTGATTGAGACGGACACGGAGGGCGCGCAGGTCATCGCCCAGCGCATCTGCGAGGCGTTCCGCGGCCAGCGCTTCCTGCGCGAGCAGGGGCTGGACGTGGCGCTCACCGCGAGCGTGGGGGTGGCCTCGTTTCCGAACCACGCCACCACGGCCACGGACCTCATCCGCGCGGCGGACTTCGCCATGTACGCGGCCAAGGGGCGGGGCCGGGACCGCATCGCGGTCGCCGAGGCCCCTTCGGCGGAGGGGGCCCCTCGCGAGGTCCCCTACGCCCGCTCCGGCGGGTGACTACCCCGCGGAGCCCAACACCGAGTCGATGGCCTCGTTGTTGATGTTGACGTTGCCGTTCTTCTTCAGCGACTTGAGGAAGGACTCCGTCAGCTCGATCTGCTTGGCCTGACGGGCCTGGGTGCGCAGCTCCTCCTTGCGCTTGTCGAAGCCCGCGGTGTCCGGCTTCTCGCGCTCCACCACCTGCGCGACGACGTTCGCGTCGCCCACGGTGAAGACCTCGTCCAGCACCGCCGGGCCGCTGGCCTCGAAGGTGGCCTTCACCAGCGCCGGCGCCGGGCCCAGGTGCGGCACGGAGTCACCCTGCGCGGTGAAGCTGTCCGTCTCCACGGCCTCCGGCTTGGTCTCCGCCTCGAAGCGCAGCAGCGCGGGCTGCTGGCCGGCGGGCACCGGGAACTGCTCCTTCAGGGACTTGCCGGCCTTCGCCGCCGCCAGCGCCTTCTCCGCCTCCGCCTTCGCCAGGCCCTTGGCCTGCTCCTGCTTGAAGAGCGTGGTGGCGATCTCGCCCTTCACGTCCTCCAGCTTCTTGGCCTGGGCGTCCTTCTTCTCCTCCACCTTCACCAGGTGCACGCCCAGCGCGGACTCCACCGGCTGCGTCACCTCCCCGGCCTTCAGGGCGAACGCCGCGTCCGCCAGCGCCGGGTCCCACGTGGTGCGCTCCACCCAGCCCAGCTCGCCGCCCTTCGCCTTGGTGGCGGTGTCGTCGCTGGTCTCCTTCGCCAGCGCGGCGAAGTCCTTGCCGCCGTCGAGCTGCTTGCGCAGCTCCTCCGCCCGGGCCTTCGCCTGGGCCTTCTGCTCGGGCGTGGCGTCCGGGGCGACCTTCACGAGGATCTGACGGGCGCGGATCCGCTCCGGCACGTTGTAGACGAAGCTGTTGGCCGAGTAGTAGTCGGCGATCTCCTTCTCGTGAGACTTCTGGAACGCCGCGAGCTGCGCGGCCGTGGGCGCGGGGACCTTGTCCGCGAACATCGTGGGCAGGAAGCGGGCGAACACCAGCTTCGCCTGGTTGCCTTCCTTCTCGTAGCGGGCGCGGACCTCGTCGTCCGACACCACGGCGCCCGTGCGCACCACGTCCAGCATCTTCTGGGCGGCCAGCTGGTGGCGCAGCTCCTGCTCGTACTCCTGCGGCGTGCGGCGGTAGTAGTCGCGCAGCACCTGCTGGTAGCGGGCGAAGTCGAACGCGCCCTCCTTGGAGTGGAAGTCGGTGTTCTCGTGGATGATCTTCCGCAGCTCCTCATCCGACGGCGCGATGCCGTGGCGCTCCGCCGACTGGGCGAGCAGCTCCGCGTTCACCAGCCGGTCGAGCACCTGCTTGTCCAGGCCGAACTGGCGGGCGACCGACTCCGGGATGGGCTGGCCCTGCGAGCGCAGGAAGTTCATCTGCCGCGACCAGGCCATGCTGAAGTCGCGCAGGGGGATCTCCTTGCCATTCACCGTCGCGACCGCGCCGGCGCCGGGCGCCTGGCCGCCGCCGCTCGAGCCGAACCCGTTGCTGCCAGGGCCGAACTGGAGCGTGAACACCACGGCGATGCCGATGATGAACAGGAGGGAGAAGACCTTCCGGGGATTCAAACCGTCCATTGTCGTCACTTCACGGTCGGAAGCGCCCGCGAAGCACCTTGCGGAAGGTCTCGCGGCGCCGTGTTGTTGGTAGCCCGGCCGGTGGGGATGCTTGGGTGTCAACACCCCCTCATCCGGGCCTTGACTGCGTAGGACAACAGACCGGAAAATGCAAGCGATTCAGCCAGCTTAGCCCGACCCTCTCCCCCCTTCCACCCGCGTCTTCCGCCCACCCCGGGAAAGCCCCCGTCCGTGCTGTCTCTCCTCAAGCGGTACCGCCGCTTCCTCCTCGTGGCCGCCCTCCTGTTGTACCCGCTCGGCGCCTTCCTGCTGGGCGGGCGGCGGGGCCGCGACCCGAACTTCGTCGACCGGGGCGTCATCGCGCTCACGGCCCCCGTGCAGCAGGGGCTCACCGCCGGCATCGACGGCGCCGTGGCCGCGGTGCGCAACTACCTGGACCTGCGCGGCGTTCGTCAGGACAATGACGCGCTGCGGCTGGAGAACATGCAGCTGAGGGCGACGGTGCAGGCGCTGGGGGAGACGCGCTCGGAGAACGGGCGGCTGCGGAAGCTCCTGGCGTACGCGGAGGCCGTGCCCGGGCCGGAGATTCCGGCGCGGGTGGTGGGCGTCAACCCGGTGGCGAAGCTGCTGTCGGTGCGGATCAGCAGCGGGGAGAAGGACGGGGTGTTCCGGGGCATGTCGGTGGTCACGCCGGACGGCATCGTCGGGCAGGTCATCCGGTCCACGGGCGGCTACGCGGACGTGGCGCTGGTGACGGACCCGCAGAGCCGGGTGGCGGTGCGGGTGCAGCGCTCCCGGGCGCGGGGCACGGCGGCGGGCGCGGGCAACGGCCCCCTGACGCTGGAGAACATGCTGCGCACGGAGGACGTGGAGGACGGCGACCTCATCATCACCTCCGGCACGGACGGCATCTATCCTCCGGGGCTGGTGGTGGGGCGGGTGACGCAGCTGGAGAAGAAGGAGCACGGCATGTTCCAGGGCGCGGACATCACGCCCGCGGTGGACACCAGCCGGCTGGAGGAGGTCCTGGTGGTGGGCAGTCCGTACAGTGAGATGACCGCCACCGGCGGGGCCGCCGCGGAGGGCACGCAGAAATGAAGTTCCTGGTGACCGTCATCCTGGCGCTGGTGCTCCTCACGCTGGAGTCCGTGTTCGTCCAGCAGGCGGGGCTGGTGCTGGGCCGCGTGGACGTCACGGTGGTGCTGGTGGCCTTCCTCGCGCTCCGGGCGAGCCTCACGGAAGGGGCGTGCTCGGCCTTCGCGGTGGGCTACCTGCTGGACCTGATGAGCGGCCAGCCCACGGGCCTGTTCACCTTCCTCGCGGTGTTCACCTTCCTGGTGGGCCGGCTGGTGGCGTCGTTCGTGGACGTGCGCGGGCCGGTGGCCTTCGCGCTGTTCGCCATGGGCGCGGACCTGGGCCACGGCCTGTTGTCCACGTTCTTCACCTGGCTCACGGTGAAGGACGGCTCCACCGCGCCGCTGCTCTCCGGCATGCCGGTGCAGCTGGCGCTCACGGGCGCGGCGGCGCTGCTCCTCTTCCCCCTGTTCAAGCGGTTCGAGGTGGCGCAGGAGCGCCCGGCGGGGTTGCTCCGTTGACGCCTCCGACCATTGGCAACACCACGCCGGGCCGGGACCTGAAGCGCCGCTTCCTGTGGCTGGGCCTGGCCATGTCGCTGGGCCTGGTGGCGCTGGCCATCCAGCTCTACCGGCTCCAGCTCATCCGCCATGAGGAGTACGCCGCCAAGAGCGTGGCGAACTTCGTGAAGGAGGTGCGCCTGCGCGCCGACCGCGGCGTCATCAAGGACGCGCGCGGCACCATCCTGGTGGACAGCCGCCCCTCCTTCGACGCCTTCGTCACGCCGGCCTTCTGCACGGACTGCTTCGAGCAGGTCATCCCGCGCCTGGCGGAGCTGCTCCAGTGGGACGCGGAGCAGCGCAAGAAGATTGAAGACCTCATCCGCGCCAGCCGCCGCAACGCGCCCTTCCAGCCGGTGCCGGTGCGCGTGGACCTGACCCGGGATGAGTACGACCGGCTCAACGCCCGGCGCGACATCCTGGACGGCGTGGAGGTGGTGCCCGTGCCGCACCGCAACTACCGCGCGGAGACGGTGCTGTCGCACGTGCTGGGCTACATGAACGAGATCACCCAGGAGGAGCTGGAGCGCCTCAACGCGGATGGCGCGAAGTACGCCCTGGGGGACTACATCGGCCGGCGTGGCCTGGAGCGCTACTTCGAGTCCAAGCTGCGCGGTCGGGACGGCGTGCGCAAGGAGGTGGTGAACGCGCGCGGCCAGACGATTGAGGAGCTCAACGTCATGCTGGGGGAGAACGCGGTCATCCCCCCCACGGCCGGCAGCAACGTGGTGCTCTCCATCGACATGCGCCTGCAGGAGGAGGCGGAGCGCGCGTTCCCGGGCGTGACGGGCGCGGTGGTGGCCATCGACGTGAACACCGGCTTCATCAAGGCGCTGGTGTCCCGCCCCGGCTTCGACCCCAACCTGCTCACCGGCCGCGTGACGCCGGCGCAGATGGCCACGCTGGCGCGCGACCCCCTCCACCCGATGATCAACCGCGTGGCCGCGGAGCACTACAGCCCGGGCTCCACCTTCAAGGTGGTCTCGCAGCTTGCCGCCTTCAAGTCCGGCCTGTTCCGGCCGGAGACGGTGGTGAACTGCACCGGCGGCTACCGGCTGGGCGCGCGCGTGTGGCGCTGTCACAAGGAGAGCGGCCACGGGCCCCTGGACGCCAAGGGCGCCATGAAGGCGTCGTGCGACTCATGGTTCTACAAGGTGGCGGACACCATCGGCCTGGACCCCATCGCGGAGATGGGCAAGTCGCTGGGCCTGGGGCGCCCCACCGGCATCGGCGTGGTGGCGGAGGTGCCGGGCATCATGCCGTCCACCGCGTACCACGACAAAGCCTCGCCGGGTGGCTACACCAAGGGCATGGCGCTCAACAGCGCCATGGGGCAGGGCGACGTCAACGTGACGCCGCTGCAACTGGCGCTGGTGTACGCGGCCGTGGCCAACGGCGGGAAGCTCTACAAGCCGCAGCTGGTGCAGCGGCTGGAGAACCTGGATGGCCAGGTGATGGAGGAGTTCAAGCCGGAGGTGGTGTCCAAGGTGGACATCAACCCCACGCACCTGAAGACCATCGTGGAGGGCCTGGAGGCGGTGGCGCAGGAGCCCGGGGGCACCGCGTACCGCGCGAAGCTCAAGTCGGGCCTGCCCCCGGACTTCCTGGTGGCGGCCAAGACAGGCACCGCGCAGGTGACGCGCATCGGCGCGGTGCGCCTGAAGACGCACCAGATGAGCTACTTCGAGCGCGACCACGCCTGGTTCGCCGGCTTCGCGCCCGCGGACAAGCCGGAGCTGGCCGTGATCGTGCTCAACGAGCACGGCGGCCACGGCGGCGTGGACGCGGCGCCCACGGCGCTGGCCGTGATGAAGAAGTACTTCGAGCTGAAGGCGCAGGACGCCACGTCGCCGCCGCCCCGCGCCAACCAGCCCTACACGCCGTCGCTGCCGCCGGCGCCCAGCCTGGATGCGGCGGCGCTCACCCGCGCCGTGGTGCCGCCCCCCAGGGTGAACCTGCCGGGAGAGCCCATCCAGCCGCCCTCGGAGACCGGAGACGACAGTGCAACTGCGGATTGAGCGCCGGATGATGCCCCACGTGCCGTGGGGGCTCATCGTGTGCGTGCTGGGGGTGTGCTTCCTGGGCCTCTGGAACCTGGCGTCCGCCGCCCGGCCCCCCATGGCGCCCGTGTGGACCAGCCAGGCGCTCTACGTGGCCGTGGGCATTGGCGCCGTGCTGATGGTGTGTCTGGTGGACTACCGCTGGATCCAGCGGATGGCCCTCCCCATCTACGTGCTCAACATCCTGTCGCTCTTGGCGCTGCGCGTGGTGGGGCACACCGCCAAGGGCGCGGAGAGCTGGTTCGTCATCGGCCCGTTCCGCCTGCAGCCCGCGGAGTTCATGAAGATTGGCGTCGTGCTGATGCTGGCCAAGGTCTACCACGACGACTTCCAGCCCAATCAGCCGTCCTACGGCCTCGTGCGCCTGTGGAAGCCGGTGCTGGTGGTGATGGTGCCCTTCGTGCTGGTGCTGGTGCAGCCGGACCTGGGCACCGCGCTGATGATCTTCCTGTCCTCCGGCACCGTCATCCTCTTCGGCAAGGTGCGCTGGTACCTGGCCGCCACGCTGGTGGCGGGCCTGCTGGTGGGCGGCCTCATCATCTGGAACGACTACGTCCGGGAGATGCCCGAGCCGCGCACCACCCTGGTGCGCCACTTCCTCAAGAAACATCAGAGCCAGCGCATCTCCGGCTGGTTGGACCCCGAAGCAGACCTGCGCGGCAGCGGCTATCACGCCGCGCAATCCAAGATCGCCGTGGGCTCCGGCGGTCTCACCGGCAAGGGCTGGCGCGAGGGAACCCAGACAGGCCTGCGCTTCCTGCCGGAGCAGCACACGGATTTCATCTTCTCCGTGTGGGCCGAGGAGCACGGCTTCTTCTCCTGTCTCCTGTTGCTCCTGTTCTACGGCGGCATCTTCATTCTCGGGCTGGGCGTGGGCTTCAACGCGCGAGACCGTTTTGGAGCGTTCGTCGCGGTGGGGGTGGTGGCCACACTTTTCTGGCAGGTGTTCGAAAACATCGGCATGGTCATCGGCCTGTTGCCGGTGACGGGCATCACGCTGCCCCTCATGAGCTACGGCGGCTCCTCGATGCTGTCGGTGATGTTGTGCATCGGGCTGCTGGTGAACATCAGCATGCGCCGTCACATGTTCTGACGGCCGCGGAGGCTCCGATGGTGGTCCAGAGGAAGGGTGCGACGACGGTGAAGGCGGCCGCGGCGGTTCGCGGGCAGGAGCGCGCGCAGGCGGCCCGGCCGTACGCTCCACCCGTGGGCACGACGCGCACCGCCGCGCCCGTGCCCGGGGGCGCGCCCCGCATCGAGATGAACCAGGGGGAGCCGGAGCACCGGCACTTCCCTCGCGCGCAGCTGGCCACGCACTTCGACCTCTGGGTGGAGGACGACGCGGGCGGCCGGCGCTTCTCCGCCGGGCTCACGTCCGTGAACGTGAGCGTCAGCGGCGCCTTCCTCGCGAGCACCTTCTTCCTGCCCATGGGCACGGTGGTGCGCACGCGCTTCGCGCTGGAGGCGGGGGCCTCCCCCGTGGAGGCCCGCGCGGAGATCGTCCGGGAGGAGCGCGGCCCGGAGGACGAGGGCCGCAGCGGGTTCGCCCTGCGCTTCCTGGAGTTCTCCGGTCAGACGGAGGTGGCGCTCGCGAGGCTCTTCCTGGGCATGCGCCTCAGGGCCTTCACCGAGGAGTACCTCCAGTCCCAGCGCGCCCGCTCCCTGCCCAATGAGCTGGAGCGGGTCATCGACGTGATGGCGGCCTGGGAGCTGCTCAAGGCCACCACGCCCGGAGACCCCTGGCGCGGCGAGTAGGGGCCCGGCGCGGGGACTTCAGGCGGGCTTGCCGGAGGCAATCTGCCTGCGGCGCTCGGCCTGGTAGTGCGCGGAACACAGGCCCTTGGAGCGCTGCTCGCGGGTGCAGCCATTGACCGTGCAGCGGCGGTCCATGGGCACCGGCCCGCCCGCCACCGTCTTCGGGGGACGGCCGCGGCGGCGCCCCGCCATCACCGCGCCGTTGCCCGGTGACGCCGCGATGGCGCCCATGCCCGGCATCCCCGTGTTCAGCGCGCGCAGCATGCCGCGGCCGATCGCATCACCCAGCGCCTCCGCCCACGACGTCAGGGCAGGGGTCAGTGGTGCTTGCGTGGTCAATTCTTTGCGAAGGCGTGCCATGAAAAACTCCCGTAGAAACTCGCCAATCAAGACAGGCGTGTATCCATGTCTTGTGTCTGGTGTGGCGAACTCTGTCAACAAGACAAGTTGGGGTCGTGTTTGACTCGTAATGCAATTTCAATGTCTGTTGAACAAAACATGACGGGAGGATCGTCCAGTCGTCCCAAGCGGTGACTTGTCTCAAGCGCAGAGAATTGTCTGCGTCAGGGGGTGCCCAGCACCCGGTAAGTGAAAGCCCTTACCGTCGCGGCCGTTGTCTTTCTACAGACATATCGAACCGGGAGCCGTGTCGCGCCCGGGTGTCTGGTTGGTGGCCCAGACGCGACGTCCCCTCTCACCGGGCGGGGAGTCCTGGCGGTGGGGGCCAGGCGCGCCGTGGGCGGGAGGGGACGTGCGGGAGACGGGGCGCGCGAGCAGGGCGCGCCCGTCGCCGGGAACAACCGGGCTCAGAGATTCTTCCGGACCACGTCCTCGATGCGCGACTTCGGCACCGCGCCGACGATCTGCTCCACGACCTTGCCGCCCTTGAAGAGCAGCAGGGTGGGGATGGAGCGGATGCCATACTTCTGGGGCGTGTCCTGGTTCGCGTCGATGTCCATCTTCGCGAACTTCACCTGGCCCTTGTACTGGGCGGACAGCGCCTCGACGGAGGGCGCGATGGCGCGGCAGGGCGCGCACCAGGTGGCCCAGAAGTCCACGAGCACGGGTTGTTGCGAGTCCAGGACCTGCGTCTGGAAGTCCGAGTCACCGATGTTGATCACGTCGCCAGCCATGTCGTCTCCTCGTGTCTACGGCTTGAGTAGGGTGCTTCCTGAACGTCGGGTCCGGCGGGTGCCTGAAGGGGCGGGAATGCCGGGCTGCCTCGGTGGAACGGATGCCGCATCTTGCCGGGGGTTGCACCCCATTTCCGGCCCGTCCGGCGAGGCGGTGGTGTAGGCTGGGGGACGTGACGAAGCTCTTCCTGTCCCAGGCCCAGCTTGAGGAGTGGGCGCTGGCGGACAAAGCAGACCTGCGCGAGGGCCGCCTGGTGGTCGCCGCCGAGGGAGGGAGCGACTGGCCGCTCACGCCCGCCGTCCACGTGGTGCAGCTGGTGTCCGGGGAGGACACCCACCAGCTCGTCTCCCGGGTGAAGACCGAGGAGCAGCTGGGCCGCCTGGGCGCCGAGCAGATGGCCGACTCCATCCTGGTGGGGGACTCCGCCTATGAAGTGGTTCCGGGCTATGTGGCGGAGGTGGGCGCGCCCGCGCCCGAACGCAAGCCCAATTCGGAGACCGACCTCCTGGCGGCCTTCATTCTCAATAAAATGGGCTGAGGCCGGACTGAATGTCTCCTCGGCCGGGGTTATGAGCCTGCCGCCATGAGCCATACGCTCGTCTCGCTCGCCTGCCACGCCTACGGTCTGGCCGCGCTCGTCTACCTCGCCTTCCTGGTCCGTCAATCCCAGGTGCTCGCCGTCACCGGCCGGGTGCTGGTGGGGACCGGGCTTTTGATGCATTGCGTCGCCCTCATTGAGATGCTGGGGGCGCAGGGAGGGCGGCTGATGGGGCCCGCGCAGGGCATGTCCACCTTCGCCTTCCTGCTGCTGGCGCTGTTCCTGGCGCTGGACATGCGCTACCGCAAGCCCGTCATCGGCGCGTTCCTCACGCCGCTGGCGGTGGCGGTGCTGCTCATCGGCATGTTGCTGCACGGCGGGTCCACGGTGCTGCCGGACGCCGTGCGCCAGCCGCTGCTGCCGGTGCATGTCGTCATCGCGCTGCTGGGCATGACGGCGTTCGGCGTGGCGGCGGGGGTGGGCGTCATGTACCTGCTGATGGAGCGGGAGGTGAAGGCCAAGCACTTCGGGCTGCTCTTCTCGCGGCTGCCGTCCCTGGAGTTCCTGGACACGCTCAACCGGCGGCTCGTGGTGTGGGGCTTCATCGCGCTGTCGCTGACGCTGGCGACGGGCGCGCTGTTCACCACCACGTTGCGGGGGCTCACCTGGGCCCTGGAAGCCAAGCACGTGGCGACCTTCGTCGCCTGGGGCATGTTCGCCGCGCTCGTCAACGCGCGCATCTTCGCGGGCTGGAGAGGCCGGCGGGTGGCGCTGCTCACCATGGCCGGCTTCTGTCTGGTGCTGGTCTCCTTCCTGTCGTCCTACGACCTGTCCGCCGCTGGCCCGGGGATGCCGTAGTCATGGATTTCATCTGCATTGGCGTGTCACACCGCACCGCGCCCCTGGGGGTCCGTGAGCGGCTGGCATTGCCGGAAGCCCGGCAGACGGAGGTGTTGCAGCGGCTGGCCCAGGCGCCCGTGGAGGCGCTCTGGGTGTCCACGTGCAACCGCGTCGAGGTGTATCTGGCGGCCCCCAACATGGACCAGGCGCGCGAGCGCGTGCGGGAGACGCTGCAATCGCTGGGCGGCGCGGAGGCGCTGGAGCACCTGTATGAACACCAGGGCGAGGCGGCGCTCGTGCACCTGTTCCGCGTGGCGTCCAGCCTGGACTCCATGGTGCTGGGCGAGGCGCAGATCCTGGGCCAGGTGAAGGACGCCTTCGAGCGCGGCCAGGGCGCGGGCGCGGTGCGCGGGGAGCTGACGCGCGCGTGCGCGGCGGCGTTCGGCTGCGCCAAGCGCGTGCGCACGGAGACGGCGGTGGGCCGCGCGGCGACGTCCATGGCGTCCGCGGCCGTGCAGCTGGCCAGCAAGGTGTTCGACGGGCTCAAGGACAAGACCGTGCTGGTGGTGGGCGCGGGGGAGATGGGGGAGCTGGCGGCGCGGCACCTGAAGAACGCGGGCGCCGGGAAGCTCCTCGTCACCAACCGCACGCTCGCGCGCGCGGAGGCGCTGGCGGCGGAGGTGGGCGGCGTGGCGAAGCCCTTCGAGGAGCTCCTCACGTGGCTCGCCGCCGCGGACGTGGTGGTGACGAGCACCGCGTCGCAGGTGCCCCTCTTCACGCGCGACAACGTGGGCGCGCTGGGCAAGGCCCGCAAGGGGCGGCCGCTGTTCATGGTGGACCTGGCGGTGCCGCGAGACATCGACCCGGCGGTGGGCACCCTAGACTGGGTGCACGCGTACGACGTGGACGACATCCAGAAGTTCGTCGCGGACAACGCCGCCGCGCGCGCGGAAGAGGCGCACAAGGCGGGCGGGCTGGTGGCGCAGGAGGTGGCGCGCTTCGCCCGGGAGCGCGCGCTGCGCGACGGCATGCCGGTGCTGGCGCGCCTGCGGCAGCGCGCGGAGGCCATCGCCCGCGCGGAGGTGGAGCGCACGCTGCTGGGGCTGGGCGACGGGCTCACCGACAAGCAGAAGAAGAGCATCGAGGCCATGGGACGCGCCATCGTGAACAAGCTACTGCATGAGCCCACCGCGCGCCTGCGCGCCGTGGGGCCCCAGGGCGAGGGCAACCGGCTGGCGGGCGCCGCCGCGGAGCTGTTCGGCCTCACGGAGGCGGAGGCCGCCGCCATCGCGCCGGAAGAGGCCGCGGCCCCGGTGGACGCGCGCAACACGGTGGTGGCCACCGGGAGCCGGCGATGAGGACGGTGCGGATCGCGACGCGGGAGAGCCCGCTGGCGCTGTGGCAGGCGAATCACGTGGCCTCGCTGCTCACCCAGCGCAACCCCGGCCTGGAGGTCACCCTGGTGAAGATGACCACCGAGGGCGACCGCTTCCTCTCCGCGCCCCTGTCCGCGGTGGGCGGCAAGGGCCTGTTCGTGAAGGAGATCGAGCAGGCGCTGCTCGACGACCGCGCGGACGTGGCGGTGCACAGCCTGAAGGACATGACTTCGGTGTTCCCGGAGGGGCTCATCCTGGCGGCGGTGCCCACGCGCGAGGATCCGCGCGACGCGTTCTGCAGCCCGGAGGGGCACACGCTGGCCCTGCTGCCCGCGGGCGCGAAGGTGGGCACGTCGTCGCTGCGGCGCAGCTGCATCCTGCGCGCGCGCCGCCCGGACCTGGAGATCGTCTCCCTGCGCGGCAACGTGCAGACGCGGCTGCAGAAGACGCGCGAGCTGGGGCTCGCGGGCGCCATGCTCGCGGCGGCGGGGCTCAAGCGCCTGGGCCTGGACCACCACATCACCCAGGTGGTGCCGGTGGCGGAGAGCCTGCCGGCGGTGGGGCAGGGCGTGCTGGCCATCCAGTGCCGCGAGTCGGACGCGGACGTGCGCGCGCTGCTTCAGCCCCTGGAGGACCTCGCCACGCGCAACGCGGTGCGGGCCGAGCGCGCCTTCCTGGCGAAGCTGGAGGGAGGCTGCACCGTGCCGCTGGCTGGCCACGCCACGGTGGAGGACGGCCAGGTGTACCTGCGCGGCCTGGTGGGCCGGCCGGACGGTTCGCGGGTGGTGCGGGGCGAGGTGAAGGGCCCCGTACCGGAAGCGGAGCGGCTGGGCGAGGCGCTCGCGGAGGAGCTCCTGTCGCGCGGGGCCGGGGACATCCTGCGCGATTTCGGCCGCCGCGAAGGCGCGTCCCGCGCCTAGAGTGCCGCCCGTGGATCGGCGACTGGATGGCATCCGAGTCTTGGTGACGCGCCCCCGTGAGCGGGCCGAGGAGCTGTGCTTCCTCCTGGAGGACGAGGGCGCGGACGTCGTCAGCCTGCCGCTCCTGGAGCTGCACCCGCCGGAGGATCCGCGCCCGCTCGCGTCCGCGGCCGAGCACGTGCAGCGCTACCACTGGGTGGTGTTCGCCAGCCCCTCCGCCGTGGAGGCCTTCGTGGACGCCCTGCGGCTCGCGGGCACGCTGGACCGGCTGTCCCGCGTGAAGCTGGCCGCCGTGGGGCCGCGCACCGCGAGGGCCGTGGAGGGCTACGGCCTGAAGGTGGAGGCCGAGCCCGACGAGGGCACCGGCGCGGCGCTCTTCACCGCGCTGCGGGACATGCTGGGGCCGGACGACGACGTGCTCCTGCCGGCGGCCGAGGAGGGGCGGCGGGAGCTGGAGGACGGCCTGCGCGACCTGGGCGTGCGCGTCACGCGCGTGACGGCCTACCGCAGCGCTCCGGCCGCCGTCGAACCGGAGGCGCTGGCCCAACTGGCCGGGGCGCCGCCCCAGGTGGTGCTCTTCGCCTCGCCGCGCACCGCGGAGGCCTTCGTGGAGGGCGTGGGCCGCGAGCCGCTGGCGTCCGCGAAGGTGGTGGCCATCGGCCCGACCACGGCGACGGCGCTGACACAGCTGGGCATCCCCGTGGCCGCCGTCGCGGAGCGCCCCACGCCCGAGGCGCTGGTGGATGCCACCGTTCGCGCCGTTCACGGATAGACTGTCCGCCCGGTGACGTCCGGGCGCCAGTCAGGCGCCCCCGTGCGGACGTGACGCGATGAGGTGCGGGTGATGATTCGTGGGTCGAAGCAGAGTGTCTTCTTCCTTGGACTGCTGGCGCTGGCCGCGACCGCGCACGCCCAGTCGCAGGAGGACTACCAGTTCCTGGATCACTGGGTGCTCAACAGCAGCCAGGACCCGTTCCCCTACTACCTGGACGCGCGCAACAACAGCCCGGCGGGCAATGACCTGTCCCTGGTGGAAGACGCGGTGAAGAAGGCCTTCCAGGCCTGGCAGGACGTGGACTGTGCCTGGCCCGCCTTCACGTACAAGGGCCGCTCCGCCATCGTCCCCATCCCGGACGTGAACGACCGCCTGGACGGCTTCAGCGTCGCCGCCATCTGGGTCACCGACCCCAACAGCACCGAATTCAAGGACGTGCTCAACGCTGGCGACAGCGTGGCGGCCGCGGTGCCGCTGCGCCACAGCGGCTATGTCTACCAGTGCGACATCTTCCTCAACGCCGTGAGTTACAAGTTCACCACGCTGTCCCCCACGCCGGCGGGCTTCGTCGACATCCAGACGGCGGTGATGCGCGAGGTGGGCCACTGCCTGGGCCTGGGCAGCACGTACTTCTACACGGACGCGGTGATGTACTTCTCGCTGGACCCGGGCATCCAGCGGCGCGCCCTGACGTCCTACGACAAGGGCGCGCTCTGCAAGCACTACCCCCAGACGGGCGCGGTGGGCTCGCCGTGTGACTCCACCGCGTGCGGCGCGGGCCTCACCTGCGTCACCACCTCCTCCACCACCAGCGGCGCGACCCTGAAGATCTGCACCAAGGCGTGCCCGTCCGGGACGCCGGGCTTCTGCCCCGCGCCGTATCAGTGCCTCGCGTCAACCCTCGTCTCCGGCTCGCAGTACGCGTGCCTGCCGGAGCCCTTCGGTACGGGCACCAAGGTGGGCAATCCCTGCACCAACGCCTCCACGTGCGGCGCGGCGGACTCGCGCTGCCTCACGGACGCGGACAGCACCACCGCCTTCCCGGCGTGGAAGGACGGCTACTGCACGGAGTCCTGCATCGCCACCGCGGACTGCCCCACCGGCTCCACGTGCGCCACCGTGGGCTCCGTGGGCAAGCGCTGCCTGAAGGACTGCCGCCCGGGCAAGGGTGACTGTCGCGAGGGCTATACCTGCAACACGCTGCCCGACAACGGCGGCACCGTGTGCGTCGCGGACTGCGCCACCAACAGCGACTGCGGCAGCAACTACGCCTGCAGCTCCTGCGACCACACCTGCATCCAGCAGAAGACGGGCCCGCGCGTCGAGGGCGACCCGTGCCTCCAGGACTCGGAGTGCGGCACCAACCTGCAGTGCCTGAAGCTCAACGGGAACCCGCAGGGCGTCTGTTCGCAGCCCTGCTCGGTGTCCACCTGCACGTGCGCCGCCGGCAGCACCTGCCGCCCGGCGGGCACGGGCGAGGACCGCTTCTGCTTCAAGGACTGCGCCGCCGGCACCTGCGCCTCGCCGCTCCAGTGCGTGCCGTTCGCGGAAGGGTCCGCCTGCATCGCCGCCTGCCGCTCCAACCAGGACTGCCCCAACGGCCTGTACTGCGGCAACGGCGGTCAGTGCTACGACCCCTACGCGCAGACGGACGGCGGCACCTGCACGCTGTGCAGCGACGGCGGCACGCCGCCTCCTCCCCCGGTGGACGGCGGCACGGACGCCCCCAACCACAGCCCCGGCGGCTGCGGCTGCCAGAGCGCGCCCAGCTCGGCGGCATTCCTGGTGGGGCTCGGGGTGTTGTTCCTGGCCACCCGCAGAAAGAGGAACGTGTGACCCAGGCGGCCCCCCCCGGAAGCAGCGGCCCCTCGCGCGGCGCCACGGACTTCACCCTGGGCTTCCTCCTGGAAGCCCTGGTGTCCCAGCGCCTGCTGTCCCCGCAACAGGCGCAGGAGGTGCTGGCGAGGGAGCCCAGCGCGCGCGCCCGCGTCCTCAAGGCGCAGGGCGGCACGGGCAAGGACGCGGCCCGCTATGACGTGTCGCCCGTGGAGCTGGTGGCGGCGTTCCAGATTCCCGCGCCGGGCGGGCGGGGCGTGCTGGACGAGGACCGCGTCACGGAGGCGGCCGCGCACGCCGCGGGGCTGCCCTACCGGAAGCTGGATCCGCTGAAGATGGACATGGCGCTGGCCACCCGCACGGTGTCCCGGCCCTACGCGCAGAAGCACGTGCTGCTGCCCCTGGAGCGCACCGAACAGGGGCGGCTGCGCGTGGCGGTGGCCAACCCCTTCGACCGCGAGCTCTTCGAGTCCTTCCACCGCCTCACCGGCGTGCCGGTGGAGCCCGTGCTGTCCGCGAAGACGGACATCCTGCGCTCCATCGCGGACATCTACGGCTTCAAGAAGACGCTGGCCAGGGCCGCGGACGACTTCGGCGACGCGCAGTCGCAGATCGCCAACTTCGAGCAGCTGGTGTCGCTCAGCGGCACCCAGGAGCTGGAGGCGTCGGACCGGCCGGTGGTGCAGGCGGTGGACTACCTCCTGCGCTACGCGTTTGACAACCGCGCGTCGGACATCCACATCGAGCCCAAGCGGGCCACCGCCGTGGTGCGGCTGCGCATCGACGGTGTGCTGCACCCGGTCTACACGCTGCCCGCGCCGGTGCACCCGCCCATCGTGTCGCGAGTGAAGATGCTGGCGCGCATCGACATCTCCGAGAAGCGCCGCCCCCAGGACGGCCGCATCAAGACGGAGCGCGACGGCCGCGAGGTGGAGCTGCGCGTCTCCACGCTGCCCACCGCCTTCGGCGAGAAGGTCGTCATCCGCATCTTCGACCCGGAGACGCTGGTGCAGGACATCGCCCAGCTGGGCTTCGAGCCGGACGAGAAGTCCCACTTCGAGTCCTGGATTGACCAGCCCCACGGCCTCATCCTGGTGACGGGCCCCACGGGCAGCGGCAAGACGACGACGCTCTACTCCGCGCTGAAGGCGGTGGCGGGGCCGGACGTCAACGTCACCACCATTGAAGACCCCATCGAGATGGTGTGGGACACCTTCAATCAGGTGCAGGTGCAGCCCAAGGTGGGCCTGGACTTCGCGGGGGCCCTGCGCCACATCCTGCGCCAGGACCCGGACGTCATCATGGTGGGCGAGATCCGCGACGCGGAGACGGCGGAGAACGCCCTCCAGGCCGCGCTCACCGGCCACCTGGTGCTCTCCACGCTGCACACCAACGACGCGCTGGGCGCGGTGGCGCGCATGAAGGACCTGGGCGTGCCGGCCTTCCTCCTGGCGCAGAGCCTCCTGGGCGTCATGGCCCAGCGCCTCCTGCGCCGCGTTTGCGTGCACTGCGCGGAGGAGGCGGTGCTGACGCCGGACGAGCTGCTGGCCCTCCAGGCGCCCCTGCCGCTCCTGCCCGGCGGCGTGAAGCTGTCCAGGGGCGCGGGGTGCGTGCGCTGCCGGGGCACCGGCTTCTCCGGCCGCACCGGCGTCTTCGAGATCGTCTCCACCACCCGCGAGGTGCGTGAGCTCATCGCCCGCGAGGCGCCCTACGAGCAGCTGGCGCAGGCCGCGCGCCGCGGTGGCATGCGCACCCTGCGCGAGGCCGCCGTGCGCAAGCTGGCGCAGGGCCTCACCGCCTTCGACGAGGTGGTGCGCATGACGTCCGCCTTCTAGCGGGCCTCTCGCTGGAGGCCCGGAGGCGGAGGAACACGAAGGGCCCGCCGTGCTTCACGGCGGGCCCCACGGTGAAACAGGGAAGGGCGCGGGCGGCCTAGCCTAGAAGCGCGCCTGGAGCAGCGTGTTGAAGCCCAGCGCGTGCGGCTTCTCGAAGTTCGGCTGCGCGATGCCCGTCACGTCGTCCTCGAACGTGGTCCGGTTGGTGTCGTAGGTGTAATAGACCTCGCCCACCGCCGCGACCGTCTCCGACAGGTCCCACCGGAAGGTGGCCTTGGCGGACCAGATGAGCTCCGCCTCGCAGGCGCCGGAGCCGCCGCAGGTGCTGGGCAGGATGCTCAGCTGGTTCGCGTCACGCACCACCACGGTGCGCGTGCCCGTGAGGGCGGGGGGCGGGTTGCTGCCGCCCATGAGCGGGACCGGGCTGCGGAAGGACGCCGGCTGCTGCGCGCCGATGATGAAGCCCGGCGTCAGGTGCAGGCCCGCGATGTTGTAGTCCACCCCCAGCGCGCCGAAGACTTCCGGCTTCAGCACGGTGCCCGTGGGGAAGTCCTGGAACGGCGGGAAGCCCGGCACGTCGAACTGGATGAAGGACAGGCTGCGCACGAGCGCCAGCGCGTTGAAGCGGAACCGGTTCCACTTCGCGCGGCCCTGGAAGGCCAGCGCCGTGGCCCCCTGGTACTTGGTGGCGCCGAACTTGTCCGGGTCCTGGAGGGTCTGCGTGAGGTAGCTGCCCTCCAGCGAGACGGAGTACGACAGGCCGCCCGGGTACTGCTCCGGCGCGAAGAAGCGCTGGTAGATTTCCGGGTCGTTCTTGTAGAGCCGGAAGTCCACGCTCGTGCCCACCGGCACGCCCACGTGGTAGACGACCTGGGCGGACGCGCCGTAGGAGTTGACGGGCGCCTCGATGGACTGGTTCGCCAGGCCCGGGACGATGCCCTTCTGGAAGTAGCCGCCGCCGGCCTCCACGCGCAGCGTGTCCAGGATGTCCCAGCCCGCGCCCGCCATCACGCCGTAGAGCGTCTCCTGCTCCAGGATGAGGTCGTTGAGCACCAGCGCCGTCTTGCCGCCCAGGTACGCGTACCAGCGGTCGCGCGTGAGCTGCAGCTTGGCGCCCGGCACGCCCGCCGCCGTGGCGCGGTTGGTGAAGATGGAGCTGCCGCCCCAGGAGATGCGGTACGCGTAGCCCAGCCGGAAGCGGTCCGCGGACACCGGGAAGCCGGTGAGCGAGATGCCTTCCTTCTCACCCCAGCCCGGCGGCTGGTAGTTCAGGCGCACATAGCTGGAGTTGTCCAGGATGTCGACGCCGCCCGACGGCCGCTCCAGCACCAGCAGCGTGAGGGCCGCCTCCGTGGTGAGGCCCTCGAAGAACGCCGGCATGCGCTTGTAGAGCACGACGTTCGACAGCGACTCGAAGCCGGAGAACTTGGTGTTGAAGTTGTCGTAGAACTGCGTGTTCTGGTTGCCCGCGCCAAACCGCGCGTTGGGGCTGTTGGGAGTGGTCTCTCCCGCGCCCGCGAGCACGTTGTCGTCCGCGAAGACGAACGACAGACGGGTGTCCACGAAGTCTCCGGCCCAAGCGGGCGCGGAAAGGGTTGTCAGGCCCGCCAGGGCCAGGGTCTGCAACGTTTTCAATGTCCCTCCAGGAAGCGGTCCGGGGGAGACCGCTCCTCCCTGCGCCCCGGCGGTGAGCCGGGGCGCGAATGCGACTGCTCAAAGGTGGTGGATGACTACGGGCACGGCTTGATGGGCTTCGGGCACTCCATCCCGGGCCCGGGGTAGCAGCACATGTCGTCCTGGTCTCGCGGCAGGACGTTCCAGCGCGGACGCGCGGGACCCACGTGCTTCAGGTGGCCCACGACGTCGAAGGTGGCCGCCCGCAGCTGCTTGCACTGGAGCGCCTTCGCGGCGTCGGCGTCGTTCTCGTTGCAGTCCGGATTGAGGTCCGGCACCGCGTCCTTGATCTGCAGGCTGATGCGCGAGCGCGTGTCCGGCGCCACCTTGCAGCTGGCGTTGGCCGTGGCGGCGGCGTCGCGCACCAGCGCGACCGTCACCTCGGAGCCCTTCAGGGTGTACTCGTAGAGGCTGTTCGCCGGGATGAGCGTGCCCGTCTGGTCCACGGTGACGCTGTCCGTGCCGAAGCGCGCGCGCACCGGCTGGTCGCAGAGGATGTTCAGGCGGTAGCCCTGGGGCAGCGTCTTCGACGGCTTGACGGACGTGGTGCCCACCGTGACGCCCATGATGCGGTTGGGGACGGACTCGTCCATGCCCAGGGCCGCGGGGCCCAGGGGGTTCATCTCCACCACGAACTGACCGTAGTTCGTGAAGGTCGTCTTCTCCGCGCAGATGGTGCCCTCGTACTCGCCGATGCCCAGCGTGCAGTCGATGACGCACTGGCGCTCCGGCAGGTCCGGATCATCCGGCGGCTCCTCGAAGCAGTTCTGCCAGCTGCGCGACGTGCCGCTGCCCACCGGGCAGAACATGGGCATCTCGTTGTTGCCGTTGGCGTCGCAGTTGCGGAACACCTTGGGGAACTTCACCCGGCGCAGCTTCACCAGCGACGACTCCAGGCTCTCCATCTTGTAGTTCTTGTAGCTGTAGCCGCACAGGATGTCGTCCAGGTACGGCGACGCGCTGTAGCCACACAGCCGGCCGTTGACCTCCACGGGCGGCACCTGGTCCAGGTACTTGTTCCACTGGTCCTGCGGCAGCAGGCGCACGTTCTCCCGCAGCGTCCACGCGGGGAAGCTCATCTGCGTGGTGTTGGTGAACTCGGCCACCGTGCCGGACAGCGTCCAGAGCAGGTCGCCGGAGTCCAGGCCCTCCGGGAAGGAGTAGTTGTAGATGTAGATGCTGTTGAAGCGGCCAGGGTTGTAGCCGTCCGGCTCCGCGGTCTGGATGTTGGCGCCGGGGACGCTCTTCTCCAGCACGCGGCAGGCCGTCATGTCCGTGACGTAGAAGCCGCTGGAGTCCGTGCCCGTCACCAGCAGCATCATCTGCTTGCCGTTGTTGGGGTCGGACGGGTCGCTGCAGTTCTGCGTCAGCGGCTCGCCGGCCTCCGGGTTGCGGCCCACGCGCATGAACTGCTTGATGAAGACGCTCGTCTCCGAGCCGCCCTCCGGCGTGTTGATGGTCGCCAGGGAGGGCTCCTCGAACCGGATGGTAGGGGACAGGCCCGTCGCGTAGGTGCGCGTGGCCGGCTGCTGCGGCAGCTGGGACAGGTCGCCCACGACGCCGCCGTCCGCGTAGTCCAGCTCCAGGTCCTGGTCCTGCACCCAGACGTGCGTCTCGCCGTACAGGTGGGCCACGCGCACGCTGCCGGTGCCCTTGCCGTTGGTGAGCTGCGCCCAGCGCATGCTGTAGTCACCGGTGAGGTCGCCCGGGATGACCCGGAAGGACACCGGCCCGTTGAAGGACGTCATCTCCCCGCCCGTGCTGTCCAGCGCGGTGATGGACAGGGTGATGTCCACGTCCGTGCGGGGCAGGGTGTAGGGGCAGTCCGCCGTGCCGCGCAGCTCCGGCGGCACCGCCGCCTGGTCGTTGCCGTACTTCGCGGCGCACGCGTTCACGACCGGCAGCGGCGCCGCGCTGGAGTCGCCGGTGGTGATGCCGGTCACCTCCACGCGGAACGAGGTGAGGCCGGTGGGGGCCTCGGACTCCTTCGTGTAACAGCCGGCCGCCAGGGCCAGCGTGGACAGCAGGAAGAGCCGCTTCATCACTTCACCCTCCGCCCGATGCGGCCATCCTCGATGGCGTTCGCGATGGGCATGGCCGTGGGTCTCTCACAGAACGTCCGCAGCTGGCTCGTCACCGTTCCGCAGGTGGGGTTGCCGCCCGTCAGCAGGTCGCGGCAGGTGCAGCGGCCGGTGGACGGGCCCTGCGGCAGCGCGCACTGCGCGAGGGCCGCCTCCTTCGTCGTGTCCGGCAGGCCGCACTGCGCCATGGCCTGCTGCTGCTTGGCGGCGTCCGCGGGCACGTTGAGGATGTCCAGGCAGGAGCAGCTGCCCACCTGGTTGTTGAGCGCGTCCTCGAAGGCCTTGGACACCTTGCAGGAGTTCAGCGTCTTCTCATCCACCGTCCACTTGCCGTTGACCAGCGACCCGCAGCGCGTGCCGTTGCTGGAGGTCTCGCGGCCGTTGAGCATGTCGTCGCAGGTGCAGAAGCCCTGCATGTAGCCGATGAGCGAGTCGCGCAGGCTGATGTTCGTCTCGATGCGCGTGGTGTTGCGCTTGAGCACCGTGAAGCCGGACCCGCCCTTGGCGATGTAGTCGTTCACCGCGATCTTGTACGTGCCGTTGGTGTCCAGCGGCTTGCCGTTGATCTCGATGTCGACGCCCGGGTGCGCCCAGCAGCGCGAACCGCTGGTGTCCTCCAGGCACTGCCACTGCGCGTGGCCCTCGCGGTTCTCCTGGGGGCAGTCCTGCTGCACCGTGGCCGGGGTGCACGCGATGCGCAGGTCGTTGAGCTGCACCTGGGCGCAGTCCATGGTGAAGCGCGCGCCGGAGATCTGCGCCTGGCTCACGCACCCGCGCTCCGCGGAGCGCTCGGTGACGAAGTCGAACATCTCCTGCATCTCCACGCCGGACAGGTACATGATGTTGATGGTGTTCTCGAACGGGAACACGTTGAACATCGACTCCTGCGTGACGACGCCCGCGTAGAGGTTGTCGCGGATGCCCAGGCTGTTGGTGAGCGCCATCTCCGCCTCCACGCGGTTGCGCTTGCGCATGGAGTCCGCGGCGATGTTGCCCAGCGGCGAGTCACCGCCGCTGGAGTTGTTGCGCCGCTGCACGTCCACCGGGGCGTAGGAGAAGATGGAGGTGAGCTGCAGCTTCACGTCCATGCCCAGCAGGTACGGGATGAGCAGGTCCGTGGTCTGCGCGTCCTCCTGGCGGCCGCACTCGGCGATGGCCTCGCGCACGCCCGGCGCGTTGATGAACTCGCCCGGGTCCCAGAAGATGTCGTCGTCGAAGCGGTACTTGCGCATCGCCTCGTTGCACCAGAGGCCGTCCACCGGGAACGCGTGGTAGTCCTGGCTGATGACCTCGGCGCCCTCGCCCTCGCCCAGGTGCTGCGGCATCTTCACGACCAGCTCCAGGCGGCCCACGTACTTGGCGAACGCGCCCGAGTGCGACAGCACGACCTTGCGGCCGCTGGGGTCCGTGACGAGCTGCGGCGGGTTGAGCACCACGTGCAGGTGGCCGCCCAGCACCACGTCCATGCCGCTGACGCCCGCGATGTGCACGCGCACCACCGACTTGTCGTTGCCCTCGGGGCCGAACCACTCCAGCACCTTCCAGGCGTCGTGCTCGCGCTCGATGAAGGGCCGGGCGCGGCCATACTCGTAATAGGCCTCGTAGCCCTGGATGAGATCCTGGTCCTCGGTGAGGCCCAGGTGGCTGACGATGACGATCAGGTCCGTCACCGGGCGCAGCAGCTCCACGTAGGAGCGCGCGGCCTCGTTCTGCTCCAGCGGCGTCACCTGCATGCTGTTGCCGCCCTCCACGATGGAGTTGAGCGACGAGATGTTCGCCATGCCGATGACGCCCACCCGCAGGCCCTTCACCGTCTTGATGGTGTAGGGGTTGGTCACCTTGGCGGTGCCGTTGGTGCCCGTCGTCTTCGGGTCGTCCCAGTAGTAGTTGGCGGCCAGGAGCGGGAAGTTGGCGAAGTCGCGCGCCTTCTGGGTGAAGTTGAGCGCGCCGGCGTCGAACTCGTGGTTGCCCACCACGGCGGCGTCCAGGTGCTGCTCGGAGAGGAAGCGGAACTCCGCCTCGCCCGTGTTCACGTTGAAGATGGGCGCGCCCTGGAAGCAGTCACCGGAGTCCAGGTGCAGGATGCGGTCGCCCTTCTTGCGCTCGCGCTTGAGGATGGACGCGATGCGCGTGGCGCCACCGAAGGGACCGGCCTCCGGGATGAGCTCCAGGTCCTGGTCCGTCTTCAGCGGGGTGAAGTCGTACGGGATGAGGCGCGAGTGGATGTCAGAGGTATGGAGCAGGGTAAGCCGCACCTCCTGACCCTCGAGGTGGTAGTCCTGTCCTTCCAGCACAGGCATGCACGAGGCGAGGGCCAGGGCACAGAAGAGGCCGAGCAGTGCGCGACACATTCGTGGGAGATCCGTGATTCGTGGGGAGTGACGACTTGAAGACGGCGCAACCTACGGGATCGAGGGGGCACGGGCAAGCAACGCCACCATGGCACCTCCACCTACCAGGGCATCAGGAGAGCGGGCAGACATGCGTCCCAGCAGTTCCAATGTGACTGACATCGAGATCATCGAGGATTTCTCCGCCACGGCGCGTTGCGACGAGGGCTTTCTCCGGGTGCGCCGGCTGCGCTGCCGCAACCGTCGCGCGGATGGCTCCTCCTCGCCGGTGTACCGGGTGGACGTGGTGGACCGGCCCCGGCTGGATGCCGTGTCGGTCCTCATCTACCGCCGCGCGCAGGACGGAACCGTGGAAGTCCTGACACGCATGAATCTGCGGCCCGCGGCGTACTTCCGCCGCGAGCAGACCGCGTCCATGACCGTGCCTGACACGGTGAGCTATCTGCGCGTGGAGGAGATCGTCGCGGGCCTGCTGGAGCCGTCGGACAAGGGGGAGGACGGGCTTCGCCGCCGCGCGGCGGAGGAGGTGAAGGAGGAGGCGGGCTACACGGTGCGGCCGGAGGACATCCAGCTGTTGGGCGGCGCGTTCTTCCTCGCGCCGGGCATCCTGTCGGAGAAGGTCTTCCCGGCCGCGGTGGACGTCACCGGCGTGGCGCAGGGGGCGGTGGAGGGGGACGGCTCTCCATTGGAGGAGGGCGTCCACCTTCAGTGGCGGCCGCTGCACGCGGTGTTGGAGGCGTGCCGGAGGGGTGACATCGCGGACGCGAAGACGGAGGTGTCCCTCACGCGGCTGCTCGCCCGGCTCTCCTGAGGCACTGGGAGTTTCCGGGGTGGGGACGGACGGGGTAGGGTGCTGCCCCGTTCCGCTTTCCTTCTCACGCTGGCGAGGTTCGTCGCATGTCGTCGCTGCCCCCGTGGCTGGCCCAGCTGCTCCCCATCGTCATCCTGCTCGGGGCCATTGGCCTGGTGCTCTCCCGGCTTCCAAAGGTGGAGCTGGGGCACAGCGATGCGTTCCGCCGCCGCCGCTTCTTCAACTGGTTCCCGCTGGGCCTGACGTACGCGTTCCTCTACATGGGGCGCTACAACCTCAACGTGGCGACGAGCGCCATGAGCGGGCAGACGTCCAACGCGGACTTCGCCAACATCTTCTTCTGGGGCACGCTGACCTACGGCGTGGCCTTCCTGCTCAACGGCCCGCTGACGGACAAGCTGGGCGGCCGCTTCACCATCCTGCTGTCCGCGGGCGGGAGCGCGGCGGCGAACATCGCCATGGGCGTCCTGGTGTACGCGGTGCTGCAGAACGGCTGGGTCCCGCCAGGCGGCGTGGTGGTGTGGCTCGCGGTCCTCTACAGCGTGAACATGTACTTCCAGAGCTTCGGCGCGGTCTCCATCGTCAAGGTGAACGCGTCGTGGTTCCACGTGCGCGAGCGCGGCCAGCTGGGCGGCGTGTTCGGCATCCTCATCTCGCTGGGCCTGTACTTCGCGTTCGACTGGTGCCGCTTCATCGCGGACGCGGCGCCGGTGTGGTGGGTGTTCTTCGTGCCCGCGGCGCTGCTCGGGGGCTTCCTGGTGCTGGACGCGTTCGTCATCCGCGACACGCCGTCCCAGACGGGCCACCCGGACTTCGACGTGGCGGACGCGTCCAGCGGGGAGACGGGCCCGGCGCTGAGCGTGCCGCAGCTCTTCGCCAAGGTGCTGAGCAACCGCGTCATCCTCATCATCCTGGGCGTGGAGTTCTGCAGCGGCTTCTTGCGCAACGCGGTGATGCAGTGGTTCCCCAAGTACGCCAAGGCGGTGGGCGAGGGCGGCGGCTTCGTGGCCTCCAACTGGGGCATGCTGTCGTGCGTGGCCGGCATCCTGGGCGGCATGTTCGCGGGCGTCATCAGCGACCGCATCTTCGACTCGCGCCGCGGCCCCGTGTCCGCGGTGCTCTACGCGGGCCTGCTCCTGGGCGCGGTGGGCGCGGTGTTCCTCCTGGGCACGGCGGGCGCCGGCTGGTCCGTGGTCTTCATGTCCCTGTGCGTCATCGGCGTGCACGGCATGCTGTCCGGCACGGCCACCATGGACTTCGGCGGCAAGAAGAACGCGGGCATCGTCGTGGGCATCATCGACGGCGCGGTGTACGCGGGCACGGCCATCCACGCGCTCATCTACGGGAAGATCCTGCCCACCGGCGACGCGATGAAGGACCCGGCCAACTGGAAGCCCTGGCCCCTGGCCATGCTGCCCCTGGCCGTCGTGGGCCTGGTGCTGGCCTCGCGGGTGTGGAACGCGAAGCCCCAGCCGAAGACGGCGCCCCTGCCGGTGGGCGACGTCGTCCCGGGCGCCGTGCCGGGCACGCCGCCTCGTACGGGCACCAACGGTTGAGGCCCCAGGCGCGCGCTCCGGGAGTGTCACCCCGGACGCTCGCCTGTCCCGGAGTCTGGGCTCCTCCCGTGTGACAGGCCTGTGACATAGACTGGGGGGCGTGTCCCAGGCCCCCGAAGCACTCCACAGCCGGTTCGACGTCCACGACCGCAAGCAGTTCGAGATCAAGCTCGAGTACCAGCCCACGGGCGTGGACGAGACGCGCTACCTGGTGGAGGCCTACCTCTTCCTGCCGTCGAGCCTGAACATCGACGCGGAGACGTACCCGCGCGCGGACTTCTACGCGGACATCCACAACTACGTGCGCTTCAAGACGCCGGTGATGGAGCTGGGGGAGCTGCTGTCGTCGGAGGGATCTCCGCTGGTGAAGCTGGAGGCGTGGCAGCGCACGGGCGCGGCGCCGGAGGCGGACGTCGTCTACCAGGCGAAGCTCTTCTCCTGCGTGCTGCGGGGCGCGCTGCGCAGGTTCGCCATGACGGTGGAGACGCGCTGTGACGCCAAGGCGGGCGATGCGGGGCGCACGGACCTGGAGTCGGTGGTGCGCTCGGCGGGGGACTCCGTGCCCGCGGTGCTGGAGCGCTTCCGCGCGTGGCTGCGCGCCACCGGCGAGGCGAAGCTCCAGGAGAAGACGCGCGCGTCGCTGCGGCTGGTGGACGAGTACGTGAGCCTGCTGGTGGAGCAGTTCTTCCGCCGCGCGGTGGCGGACATGGACGCGCTGCCGCGCTCGGGGCCGTGGCTGTCCCTGCGCAAGGGGCTGATGGAGGCGGTGCTGCGGGAGGAGGCCTACCGCAAGGAGCACCGGCTGCGCTCCGTGTTGAGCCCCACGGGGGACAACGAGGAGTACATGCAGCGGCTGGGCTTCCTGAAGAAGTTCTGCATGAACGTGCTCTTCCTGGCCTCGCGCCGGCGTCAGCGGCGGCAGGGCTGGGAGGAGGTGCTGTTCGCCATCGCGGCGGGCGTGGCCATGGCGTTCGCCACGTCGGTGGCGCTCTGGGCGCAGGTCCGCTTCACGCAGGTGAGCCTCAACTTCTTCCTGGTGGCCGTGGTCGGCTACATGATGAAGGACCGCATCAAGGAAGGGCTGCGGCGCATGTTCAGCCGCGTGGCCGCCACGCACCTGTACGACCGCACCACGGACCTGGTGGACCCCGTCACGGCGCGCGCCATCGGCACGTGCGAGGAGCGCGTGGACTACGGCGCGGCGGTGAAGGTGCCCCCGGCGGTGTCCTCCCTGCGGCATCAGGACGACTTCCTCACCGTGTCGCAGGGCGAGCTGTCCGAGGCGGTCATCCGCTACCAGAAGCGCATCGTGCTGGACGCGCGGCTGCTGCCCCGCTCCGAGCGCGGCCTCACCGGCGTCACGGACATCCTGCGGCTGAACGTGGGGCGCTTCCTGCGCGACATGGACGAGCCGGAGTTCGCGCTGGAGTACGTGGACCTGGGGGACTTCTCCGTGGGCCACATCCGTGGCGCGAAGCGCTATCCGGTGGACCTGGTGTTCCGCTTCACGGTCATGGAGGACGGCGTGCGCCACGAGTCCGCGCAGCTGGTGCGCCTGGTGCTGGATCGCAACGGCATCCAGCGCATGCAGCACCTCGCCCGGGGCCAGGAGGGCGCGGAGGCCGTGGGGCCGCTGCCCTTCCAGCCGGCCGTGTGGCGCCAGGGCGCGTGATTTGATGGCCAGCCCCGCGCCGGGGGCATGTATCTTCCGGCGGTCATGGCTTTTGAGAATCTCAAGCAACGCGTGCGGCCGGACTGGCGCGACACGCTCCGCGGCATCCTGGAGAAGGCCCGCGCGCTCGGCCCCCAGGCGGCCCTGGCGTTCGACCTGGACTCCACCCTCTTCGACAACCGGCCCCGCCAGGCGCGCATCCTGCGCGAGTACGGTGACGCCAGGTCCCTGCGCCTGCTCTCCGCGTGCGAGCCGCGCCACTGGGACACGGGCTGGGACATGCGCGCCGCCATGCGCGCGTGCGGCATGGAGGCCGCGGAGGTGGAGCAGCGCTACGCGGACGCGCGCGCCTTCTGGCAGGAGCGCTTCTTCACCAGCGCCTACTGCGTCTCCGACGAGGCGATTGAAGGCGCGGCGGCCTTCACCCAGGCGGTGGCCGCCACGGGCGCGCAGGTCGTCTACCTCACCGGCCGCCACGAGGCGATGCGCGAGGGCACCGTCGCGTGCCTGGCGCGCTGCGGGATGGTGACGCCCCCCGGAGACGACGGGCGCATCCACCTCATCATGAAGCCCACGCTCGCGGAGAGCGACGACGCCTTCAAGCGCGAGGCGCACGCGCGGCTGGGGCGCATGGGCACCGTGGTGGCGGCGTTCGACAATGAACCCACCCATGCCAATGACTACCGTCAGCGCTTCCCGGAGGCGACGGTCATCCACCTGGCCACGGACCACTCGGGACGTGCCGTGGAGCTGATGGACGGCATCGTGTCGGTGCCGCATTTCTCGCTGGAGGACGTGACGCACCGCGCCTGAAAGAATGGCGGGATGGACGACGGTTTCTGAAAGGCTTTGGAAGTCCCATGGCCGCGCGCTAAGAGGCGCACGGCGTTCGCCGCCCTTTTCCCCCTCGGGTCTTCAAGGGGCGGCCCAGACGGAGGCATGCCGCGGTGGCCAGCGCGTACTCGAAGGACCTGTTGTTGACGATGTACCGGAAGATGTACCTCCTGCGCCGCTTCGAGGAGCGGGCCGGCCAGCAGTACACGCTGGGGAAGATCGCCGGCTTCTGTCACCTCTACATCGGCCAGGAGGCCGTGGCGGTGGGTTGCAACGAGGCCATCCGCCCGGATGACTACATGCTGTCCGCCTACCGCGACCACGGTCAGCCGCTGGCGCGCGGCAGCGACGCCGGGATGATCATGGCGGAGCTGTTCGGCCGGGGCACCGGCTACAGCAAGGGCAAGGGCGGCTCGATGCACATCTTCGACATCGAGCACCACTTCTACGGCGGCTACGGCATCGTCGGCGGGCAGATCCCGCTCGCGGCGGGCATGGCCTTCGCCAGCCGCTACCGCAACGAAGACCGCGTCACGGTGTGCTACTTCGGCGACGCGGCCGCCAACCAGGGCTCGTTCCACGAGACCTTCAACATGGCGCAGAAGTGGAAGCTGCCGGTCATCTACATCTGCGAGAACAACCGCTACGGCATGGGCACGGCCATCGCGCGCACGTCCGCGGTGCCGGAGATCCACAAGCGCGCCGCCGCGTACGGCATGCGCGGCGAGGCGGTGGACGGCATGGACGTCCTCAAGATGTACGAGGCGGTGAAGGACGCCGCGGCGTACTGCCGCGCGGGCAAGGGCCCCGTGCTGCTGGAGGCGAACACCTACCGCTTCCGCGGTCACTCCATGGCGGACCCGGCGAACTACCGCACCAAGCAGGAGGTGGAGGACGAGCGCAAGGGCGACCCCATCCCGAAGCTGCGCGAGTTCGCGATGAAGCAGGGCTACGGGCTCACCGACGCGGACTTCGAGGCCATCGAGGAAGAGGAGAAGCGCACGGTGGACGCGGCGGTGAAGTTCGCCGACGAGTCGCCCGAGCCCAGCGTGGACGAGCTGTGGCGCGACACCATCGTGGAGCCGGGCGAGGAGGACGTGCGCCCGCGCGAGCGCGTGCTGGGCGTGAAGGTGACGAACTGGCCGAAGTACCCGTCGGGCCAGGAGCTGAAGGTCACCTGGGATCTGGAGCCCCGCGCCGAGGCCGAGCAGGCGGACAAGAAGGCGGGCCTGAGCCGCTAGCGCTCACGCTCCGTCAGCCACAACCCTTTCGAGATTCGAGTTCGGAGCCGACGATGCCCGAGTTGATGTATCGCGAAGCGTTGAACCAGGCGCTCGCCGAGGAGATGGAGCGCGACGCCAATGTGTTCCTCATTGGCGAGGAAGTGGGCCGCTACAACGGCGCGTTCAAGGTGTCCCAGGGGCTGCTGGACAGGTTCGGCAGCGCGCGCATCATCGACGCGCCCATCAGCGAGCTGGGCTTCACGGGCCTCTCCGTGGGCGCGGCGGCGGTGGGCCTGCGTCCGGTGGTGGAGATGATGACCTGGAACTTCGCCATCCTGGCGATGGACCAGATCGTCAACAACGCGGCCAAGCTGCGCCACATGAGCGGCGGCCAGCTGCGCTGCCCCATCGTGTTCCGCGGTCCGGGGGGCGCGGGCGGCCGGCTCTCCAGCCAGCACAGCCAGGCGCTGGAGGCCAACTACGCGCACTTCCCCGGCCTGAAGGTGATTGCCCCGGCGACCCCGGCGGACGCCAAGGGCATGCTCAAGAGCGCCATCCGGGACGAGAACCCGGTGGTCATGTTCGAGGGCGAGCGCCTCTACGCCATCAAGGGCGAGGTGCCGGAAGGCGAGCACCTCGTTCCCCTGGGCAAGGCGGACGTGAAGCGTGAGGGCACGGATGTCACGCTGATCACCTGGAGCCGGATGTACTACTTCTGCATGGAGGCCGCGGAGGCCCTGGCGAAGGAGGGCATCAGCGTGGAGGTGCTGGATCTGCGCACCCTGCGCCCCCTGGACGAGGAGGCCATCCTCGCGAGCGTGCGCAAGACGAACCGCGTGGTCATCTGTGAGGAGGGCTGGGCGCTGGCCGGTGTCGGCGCGTCCGTGGTGGACCTCATCCAGTCCCAGGCGTTCGACGACCTGGACGCGCCCATCGTGCGCGTCACCGGGTTGGATGTGAACATGTCCTATGCGGCGAACCTGGAGAACGCGACCCAGCCGGACGCGCCCAAGATCATCGCCGCCATCAAGAAGGTCCTGTACCGCGAGGGAGCCTGAACGCGTATGGCGACGCCCATCCAGATGCCCAGCCTTTCCCCGACGATGAAGGAGGGGAAGATCGTCAAGTGGCTGAAGAAGGTGGGAGACAAGATCTCCTCCGGAGACGCCATCGCCGAGGTGGAGACGGACAAGTCCAACCTCGAGGTGGAAGCCTTCGACGACGGCTACCTCATCCAAATCGCCGTGCCCGAGGGCGAGGTCGCCACGGTGGGTGCGCCCATCGGCTACCTCGGCGCGAAGGGTGAGAAGGTCACCGGGGGGGCGCCCGCGGCTCCGGCGCCCCAGAAGACGGAGGCCCCCCAGGCCGCCGCGCCCAGGCCTCCCGAGCAGGCCCCGGCCCCCGCCGCCAGCGGCGCGGGCGAGGGGATTGCCATCCTGATGCCCAGCCTTTCCCCGACGATGACGGAGGGGAAGATCGTCAAGTGGCTGAAGAAGGAGGGGGACAAGGTCTCCTCCGGGGACGCCATCGCCGAGGTGGAGACGGACAAGTCCAACCTCGAGGTGGAGGCGTACGACGACGGCACGCTCGCGCGCATCACCGTGCAGGCGGGTGACATGGCCAAGGTCGGCGCGCCCATCGCGTTCCTCGCGCCCAAGGGCGCCAGGGCGGGGACCTCCGCCCCGGCGGCCGCGCCCCAGGCTCCGGCCGCTCCGAAGGCTCCCGCCGCCGCGGCTCCGTCCGCGCCCGCCGGGGGCCAGGTCGTTCCGCTGCGCCGCGAGGCTCCTGCATCCGGCGGTGGTGGCCGGCTGCGCGCGAGCCCCCTGGCGAAGCGCATGGCCCAGGAGCGCGGGCTGGACCTGGGCCAGGTGCGCGGCACCGGCCCGCTGGGCCGCGTGGTGAAGCGCGACGTGGAGCAGGCGCTGGGCCAGGGCCTGGCGAAGGCCCCCGCGCAGGCGCCGGCGGCGAAGAAGGCCGCGCAGCCGGAGGTTCGCGCCTTCGGCACGCGTCCGGAGCCGCAGGCGGTGCCCATGTCCTCCATGCGCAAGGTCATTGGCCAGCGCATGACGGAGGTGAAGCCCGGCGTGCCGCACTTCTACCTCACGGTGGAGGTGGAGATGGACGCCGCGGTGAAGATCCGCGAGGAGGCCAAGGCGCTGGACCTCAAGGTGTCCGTCAACGACATCATCGTGAAGGCGGCGGCCATCGCGCTGCGCCGTTCACCGAAGATGAACGTGTCGCTCCAGGGCGACCAGGTGCTGCACTACGGCACCGTGGACGTGGGCATCGCCGTCGCCATCGAGGACGGGCTGATCACCCCCATCATCCGCGACGCGGACCTCAAGGGCCTGCAGGCCATCTCCGCCGAGTCCCGCGACATGGCGGAGCGCGCCCGCAAGCGCGCCCTGAAGCCGGCGGAGTACACGGGCGGCTCGCTCACGGTGAGCAACCTGGGCATGTACGGCATCGACCAGTTCATCGCCGTCATCAACCCGCCCCAGTCCGCCATCATCGCGGTGGGCGCCGTGGCGGAGAAGGCCGTGGTGCGTGACGGCCAGCTGGCGGTGCGCAAGATGATGACGGTGACGCTGTCGGGTGACCACCGCGTCATCGACGGGGCCACCGGCGCGGAGTACCTCCGCGAGCTGAAGGGGCTCCTGGAGCACCCCTCGCGGCTGCTGTTCTAGCGGTCGAGCGGCCCGCCGCCTCCGCCCCCGTGTGACACGCGCGGGGGCGGGGCGCGGCCTTCAGGCTACTCCCGCGTCGGCTCGTCCGACTCGACGTCCTTCTCCAGCTTGCGCTGGGCCTCCGTCACCTCCGCCTGGTCCGCGCGGCGCGTGCCCGTCTCCAGCTCCTCCTCGTGCTCCTGGCTGCGGCCCTGGATGCCGGGCCACGGCTCCGGGCGCGTGGCCTCCACGTGCTTCACGGGCTTCACGTCCTCGTCCTTCTTGTTCGCCATGGTGCGTCACTCCTCCCCGGAGTCCGGGGTGTTTGTCTGCGCTCCGTGGCGGTACGGTGGGATGCCCACGCTGGCGAGGCCACCCGGTGGGATGGAGGGGCAGAGCGCCTGTCTGCCTGACTCCCTTCGGACGGCGAAAAAAGGTCGGCAGCCGAAGCGGTTCGCTGCTTAACTTCTCACTCAATGAACGACGACATGACTCGCGAGCGCCTGGGACTTGGACTGCGGGAGGTGGAGCCTTCGCCGGCGCCGCTGACTCCGACGGTGTCCCTGGCGCACTCGCTGCAGCAGGCGCTGCGCGGCGCGGTGTACCCGCTCACCGCGGAGCAGCTGGTCTGGGTGGCGCGGGAGAACGAGGCGCCCTCGCACGTGGTGTCGCTGCTGGGCTCGCTGCCCCGGGGGCGTTTCCCCTCGGTGGACACGGTGGCCCTCGCGCTTGGGAACGCCTCCCTCTGAGAAGGAGTGCTCTGTGCGACGTTCGATTCCGGCCTGGGTACAAGGTACCCCCAGGCGCGCGGTCGGACGTGCGCGTTATGTTCGGCGCGACCAGCCTGTCTTCCGGATGAGGAAGCCATGGTCTGGAGGAGCTCCATGAACGCCTCGGACCTGCCCGCCGTGCTGTACGTGGACGACGACGCCCTCAACCTGAGGGTGTTCGACGCCAACTTCGGGCAGCGGTTTCGCATCTTCCGGTGCTCGTCCCCCAACGAGGCCCTGGCGCTGCTGGAGCAGCGGCGCGGGGAGATTGGCGTGGTGCTGTCGGACCAGCGCATGCCGGGGATGACGGGCGTGGAGCTGTTGGAGCGCGCCCGCACCATCGCGCCGGACGCCAAGCGCATGCTGGTGACGGCGTACGCGGACATGCAGGCCGTCATCGACGCGGTGAACCGCGGCCAGGTGACGCGCTACTTCGTCAAGCCGTGGGACCGCGCGGAGCTGCTGGCGGCGCTCGAGGACGCGCTCAAGATCGCCCGGCTGGAGCTGCGCATCCGCGAGGTGGAGGGCCGGATGATGAAGTCCGAGCGCCTGGCCACGCTGGGGCAGGTGACGGCGGGCATCGCGCACGAGCTGATGGGGCCGGTGGGCTACCTCACGCAGAACGTGTCATCGCTCCAGCGCGACATGGAGCGGGTGGTGCAGTACGTGTCGCGGCACCTCGCCACGGATCCGGACGCGGAGGTCTCCGCCACCATCGAGGACCTGCCGTCGCTCATCAAGGACCTGTCCGAGGGCGCCAGCCACCTGCGCGGGGTGGCGCTGGGCCTGCGCGCGCAGGCGCGCGGCGAGGACATGGAGGCCACCGCGGACGTGGCGGAGGTCGTCTCCTTCGCGGTGAAGCTGGCGCGGGCGGAGGTGCGCGACCGGGCGCGGCTCAGCAGCAGCGGCGAGCCCATCCGCATCGTCTTCGGGCCTGTGAAGCTGTGCCAGGTGCTGCTCAACCTCATCGTCAACGCGGCGCAGGCCATGGAGGGCACCGGCCGTCCGGGCCGCATCGACGTGCGGTGGGAGGCGCGCGACGAGGACGTGGTGCTGTCCGTAGTGGACAACGGGTGCGGCATCCCCGTGGCGCTCCAGGAGCGCGTGTTCCAGCCGCTGTTCACCACGAAGCCCGTGGGCATCGGCACGGGGCTGGGCCTGTCCATCTGCCGCGAGCTGGTGACGCAGTTCGGCGGTCAGCTCCGCCTGTCGTCCACGCCGGGCGAGGGCACGGAGATCGAGCTCACCTTCAAGCGAGCCCCGCTCCCTTGAGCCCGAACGCGTTGTGCAGGAGCCGCCACACCCGGTAGAGGGTGTCGCTCTCCTGCGGCCGCACGTTCCGCACCAGGAGTGCGCGCCGGGGTGCGGCCTCCGGGCCGTATTCCACCACGAGTGCGTATCCGCCCTTCGGCGGCTGGACGATGTGCACCGCGCGCACGTCGTCGAAGGGGAAGACCTCCGTGCGCGCCGCGCCCGGGGCCCACGCGAGCGTCTCCAGCCGCAGGGACTCCGTCTTGAAGTGCAGCACGAAGCGGCGCCGCCGGAGCCGCGCCTCCGTCACCAGCGCGGCGCCCACCAGGCCCCCCGCCAGCACGAGCATGAGGGACGCCGGGCCCGGCGTCCGGGCCGCGTCCAGGATGAGCAGCAGCAGGCCCCCCCCCGTGCACACGGCGGCCAGGGCCACGAACAGCGTGGGCAACAGGCGCAGCGTCCAGGCCGGGGGGAGGGACTCCCCCACCAGCCGGCCCCCGTCGTAGAAGAGCCGCACGTCGCCCAGCCGCGGCGGGACCCGGTTCTCCCGGAGCGCGTCTTCGAAGCTCACTGCGCGAGCATAGTGGGAGTGACTGTTTCCCACCCTCGAAGTTGTCCGTGAGCTGTGCGATCCTCCCAATTCATGGATCTCCCGTTTGAGACCGGTGAAGGTGAAGGGGAAGGGCGGGGGACGCTCGCCTCGAAGGTGCTGCTGGTGGATGACGAGCCGGTGGTGCTCGACATCTGCGTGCGCCTGTTGGGGCGGGAGGCGGACCTCATCGTCTCTCCCGTGGGCAGCGCCGAGGAGGCGCTCACCCTCCTGAAGGACCAGCGCTTCGACGTGCTGGTGACGGACAAGAACCTGCCCGGCATGGGCGGGGTGGAGCTCATCGCGGAGGCGCGGCGGATGCAACCCGCGCTGGAGGCGGTGATGATCACCGCGTACGCCAGCTCCGAGTCCGTCATCGCCGCGTTCGCCGCGGGTGCCAGCGACTACATCGTGAAGCCCTTCGACGACCTGCGGGTGCTGCGCGCCAAGGTGCGCGCAGCCCTGGAGCGCCGCTCGGAGCGCGTGCGCACGCGCGACGGCGCCCGGGAGATGGCCCGGCAGGCCGCCGCGCTGCTGGACGCGGGCCGGGACGCTCCGGAGCCCGCGCATGAAGCGCTGGAGATGGAGCTGCGCAACTACGAGCAGGCGGTGCGCATGGGCCACGGCGGCAGCGTCGCGGTGGTGGGCAGCGCCGAGGCCGTGAAGGTGCTGCGCGACGCGGCCTTCGAGGTGGTGGAGCTGCCGCCGTACTCGCCCCAGCTGGAGAACGCGGACGTGGTGGTGGTGGAGACGGGGGACCCGCAGTGGCACACGCTGGCGGAGCGCCTCCAGGGCCGCTCCCCGGACGTGGTGCTGCTGGCCGGCGCGGACGCGGACCTGAGCGACCTGCTGGAGGCCATCACCCTGCGCATGGACCTGGTGGGCTACGGCCAGTCGAACGCCGCCCGCGTGCTGCCGGAGAAGGTCCGCATGCTGCTGATGCGCCGGGGCATCCAGCGCGCCCAGCAGCGGCTCACCGCCGCCCTGGACACCTTCCGCCAGAGCATCTCGGCCGTGTCCTGAGACGGGAACGCGCCTGGCGCGGGGGCGGCCGCCGGGCCGCGTCCATGTCCAAGCGCGGGTGCTCAAGCCCGCAAAGCGAAACGCCCACCTTCGTTTCCGAAGGTGGGCGTCTCAGTGTGACCCTGCCGGGATTCGAACCCGAGTTTGAGCCGTGAGAGGGCTCCGTCCTAACCACTAGACGACAGGGCCGGCTTGTTTCCCTACAACCGCGTCGTTTCTGCTCCTGCTTCCTACATTCTCCGTTTTGCTTCGTCAACCGGAGATTTTCAGCTGGGGAACTAGGATTCGAACCTAGATAAGCAGAGTCAGAGTCTGCTGTCCTGCCGTTAGACGATTCCCCAAGGTGCTGCTTGCTGCTGCGGTGTTGCGGGCGCTTCTACTACCGACTTCTGCTGCCGACTTCAACTACTTCGTTTTCCTGACCGGCCTGGCGTCGTTCTTCTTCGCCGGCTTCGCCGCCCCCTGTAGCGGGACGACGTAGATGCGAACCTCATCGTTCGCTTCGTAAATATTCAGCCCCTCGAAGTTCTTCCCGGAGGGGTTGGAGATGTGCACGGCCTTGACGCCCGGCTGGTTGACGATCGACCGCCTCGGGTAGCTCGAGGTGGGGTAGACGTTCTTGTAGTAATCGAGCGTCGCGTCGAAGTCTCGCGAAGCCCGGTACCTGTTTTCGCCCACCTTCTGGGCACCATCCGGAATCTGGGCGCCGTTCACCAGCTCGGCGCCCGAGGCCGTTGCCCAGAGGGCCAGCAGCACCGCCCCGAGCGGGCGCGCCTTATAGAAATGGGGTCGCAGGCTGTCAAGCGGTCGCGTCATCGCCGGCCAAGATAGGGCCCGGCGATGCCCGCGTCCACCGTCAATCTCACGCCCCGCGAGCGAGCGCCGCGTCGATGCGCCGCAGGGCCTCGTCGCGCCCCACGAGCAGCAGCGTCTCGCCGATGCCGGGGCTGGTGGTGTTGCCGGTGATGGCCACGCGGATGGGCTGGGCCACCTTGCCCATGCCCACCTGGGCGGCCTCGCTCACCGTCTTCACCACGCCGTCCAGCGGCTCCACCGTCCAGGAGGGCAGGGCGGCCAGCTTCTCGCGGGCCTGGCGCAGCAGGTTCAGCGAGTCCCCGCCCAGGTGCTTGGCGGCGGCCTTCTCATCCAGGGTGACGCCGCTCTGGAAGTAGATGGTCGCGGTGTTCGCCATCTCCTCCAGGGTGCGCGAGCGCTCGCGCAGCGCGAGCACCAGCGGCTCCAGGCGCGCGTCGCCCTTCGCCTGGAAGCCGCGGGCCTCCAGGAAGGGGACGAGCCGCTCCGCGACCACGGCCGGGGGCAGCAGCTTGAACCACTGCTGGTTGAGCCACTGGAGCTTCTCCGGGTTCCACACGCCGGAGGTGCTGCCCACGCCGTCGAAGTCGAACCACGCCACCATCTGCTCGCGGTTGATGACCTCGTCGTTGCCGTGGCTCCAGCCCAGGCGGATGACGAAGTTGAGCAGGGCCTCCGGCATGATGCCCGTGCGCTTGTGCAGCATCACGTCCGCCTCCGGATGCTTGCGCTTGGAGAGCTTCTCGCGGTCCGGCCCGAGGATGAGCGGCAGGTGCGCGAACGCCGGCGGCGTCCACCCCAGCGCCTGGTAGAGCATCAGCTGGGGGAAGGTGGAGTTGATGTGCTCCTGGCCGCGCGCCACCAGGGTGATGTCCATCAGGTGGTCGTCGATGACGCAGCCGTAGTTGTAGAGCGGGATGCCGTCCGCCCGCATCATCACCCAGTCATCCAGGTCCGAGTACGGCTTGGTGATGGTGCCCAGCACCTTGTCGTCGAAGGACACGGTGCCCTCACCGGAGGGCATGCGGAAGCGGATGACGGCGTCCTCCCGCTTCTTGCCGGGCGGCGGGGCCTTCAGGTCGCGGCAGGTGCCCTCGTACTTGTATGACCCCGGACCCTTCTCCTTTTCCACGGCCTCGCGGCGCCGGGCGATCTCCTCGCGGGTGCAGTAGCACCGGAAGGCCTTGCCGGCCGCGATGAGCTGCTCCGCGTGCGCGCGATAGGTGTCCAGGCGCTGGGTCTGGAAGTAGGGCCCGTACTTCGGGTCCTCCTTGCCGGGGCCCTCGTCCCAGTCCAGGCCCAGCCAGTTCAGTCCGTCGAGGATGGCCTGGACCGACTGCGGCGTGGACCGCTCCTGGTCCGTATCTTCCATGCGCAGGACGAAGGTTCCGCCGTAGCGCTTCGCGTAGAGGTAGTTGAAGAGCGCGGTACGGGCGCCTCCGATGTGGAGGTATCCAGTAGGTGACGGAGCGAAGCGGACGCGGGGTTTTGACGGAGCCATGAGCAGGCGCGCGATAGCAGGACGGGTGCACGAGGGTCAACGCAAGCCGCCCGCTTGGGGTTAGGCTGCGCGGGCAAGGAGACTTTCCATGTCGATTCGACACGCGGTTCGCATGGTGGTGCTGGCCACCCTGCTCGGAGGGCTGCCGGTGGGGGCCACCACGATGTTGAGGGTGGACGTGTCGCAGATGGCGCAGACGTCCGACGCCGTGGTGCAGGGGGTCGTCCGGCGCGTGCAGAGCCGCTGGAGCGGGGACAGGCGCCGCATCGTCACCGACGTGGAGATCCAGGTGACGGAGGCCCTCAAGGGGCAGGCCGGCGGCACGGTGCTCGTCACCCAGCCGGGCGGCCGGGTGGGGGACATCGGCCAGGTGGTGAGCGGCCTGGCGTCCTTCTCCGAGGGCGAGGAGGTCGTCGTCTTCCTGGAGAAGCGCGGCGCGGCCGCGTTCCAGCTGTCCGGCATGGCGCAGGGCAAGTACCAGGTGCAGCGCGCCGGCCCGGGCGCCATGGCGGTGCCGGCGTCCACCGGGGACGCGGTGCTGATTGATCCGAAGACGCGCCAGGAGACGGTGTCCGACGCGAAGACGGTGACGCTGGAGGAGCTGAAGGCCGCCGTGCGCGCGGCGGTCCAGGCGCAGCAGGCGGCGCCCGCGAAGAAGGGGACGAAGTGATGGGGGCGCTCGCGTCGTGGGTGGTGCTGGCGGCGGTGATGGGGCAGAGCTCCGCGCCCTACGTGCGCAGCCGGGTGACGCCGGGGGATGAGAGCACGCAGTGCCTGTACTGGACGCAGTCGAGCATCACCTGGCAGCAGAGCACCGTGGGCAACCCGAAGGTGACGAACCACACGGAGTTCGACGCCATCACCCGCTCGTTCCAGAGCTGGGAGGACATCTTCGCCGGCTGCGGCAACCTGACCCTGAAGGAGGGCGCGCGCGTGAACTCCCGGGCGGTGGGCTACAACCGCTCCGGCGACAACATCAACCTCATCCTCTTCCGGGGCCGCGCCTGCCGCGACGTCGTGGACGCCAACGACGCCTGCTTCACCCAGGACACGTGCGCGAACACGTATGACTGCTGGGATGACAGCACCGGCACCATCGCCATCACGCTGACCACCTATGATCAGCGCACGGGCGTCATCTACGACTCGGACATCTCCTTCAACGCCGCGCAATTCAACTTCACCACCGGCAACGGCGGGCCTTGCGGCATCGTGGCCACGCCGGACTGCGTGGACACGGACGTGCAGAACACGGCCACCCACGAGGTGGGCCACTTCGTCGGCCTGGACCACACGCTGGCGACGGGCTCCACCATGAACCCCAGCGCGCCTCCGGGCGAGACGTCCAAGCGGGTCATCGACTCCGGCTCGCGCGACTTCGTGTGCACCGCGTACCCCAAGGGCCTCGCCAGCCAGCCCTGCTTCCCGGTGCCGGACAGCGGGAACGGCAACGGCAATGGTGACGGCGACGACGATGGCTGCAGCGCCGCCGCGGGAGGGCTGGCGGTGCTGCCGCTGCTGGCCGCCGCCTCGCTGCTGGCGCGCCGCAGGCGGAGCATGAGGTGAGCGGTCGCCTGCTGCTCCTGGGGATGCTGTTGTGCGCGGGAGCGGCGGGCGCGCAGCAGGACTACAAGCGCACGCTCGTGCCGGGCCGGCCGCTGTGCCTGGTGTGGCCGGGGCGTGACTACGTCTACCACCTGGACGCGGCCGGCAGCGCGCGCACGCCCGGGGACACGGAGGTCGCCGCCATCGAGGCGGCCTTCGACGCGTGGCGGGCGCTGTCCGCGACGTGCAGCGACTTCCGCTTCATCCGGGGCGAGGATTGGACGCGCTCCGTCGAGGTCGGCTACGACGAGGCGCACCCCTTCGACAACTACAACGTCGTCACCTTCCGCGAGCGCAACTGCCAGGACGTCGCCCCGCCCGACGACGCGTGCTGGGGAGAGGAGACGTGCGGCAACGTCTACCAGTGCTGGGCGCACGGGGGCGCCACCATCGGGCTCACCACGTCCTCGTTCAGCTTCAGGGACGGCGCCGTGGTGGACTCGGACATCGAGCTCAACGCGGCGGAGACGGACTACGGCCCCAGCTTCCTCTTCACCACCGTGAACGGCCCGCCGTGCACCGGAACGCTGTCCACCGACTGCGTGGCCACGGACGTGCAGAACACGATGACGCATGAGCTTGGCCACGTCGTCGGGTTGGATCACGTCTTCTCCGCGGGCTCCACCATGGAGGCCACCGCCTCGCAGGGTGAGACGTCCAAGCGGGTCATCGACGCGGGCTCCGCGGCCGGCTTCTGCTCCACGTATCCGCGCGGCCTGCCGCCCGCGCAGTGCCGCGCCCCGGAGGATCCGGGCGTGAAGCGGGTGGCGGACGGGAAGGGCACGGGCTGCGGCGCCGCCGCGGGCGGTCCGGGTGTGGCCGTCGTGCTGCTCTGGAGCGTGGCGCTGCTTCGCGGGAGCAGGCGCCCGAGGGCATCGTCGTCCGGCCTCCCAGGCACTGCCCGGGGGGCGATGCGCGGTTAGATTCCAGACGTGGCTGTCGCCTTCTTCGACCTGGACAGGACGCTGCTCGCCGCGAACTCCGCGTCGCTCTGGGTGCGCCGCGAGTTGGCCCTGGGCCACATCTCCCGGTGGGAGGCCCTGCGCGCCAGCCTGCTGCTCGCCCGCTACCACCTGGGCTTCGTGGCCATGCGGGACGTGCTCGTGCGCGCCACCTCGCTGCTCACGGGCCTGGAGGTCAGCGACCTGGAGGCGCGCTCCGCGGACTTCTACGCGGACGCCGTGCGCGGCCAGTACCGCCCCGGCGCGCTGGCCGCGCTGGAGGCCCACCGCGCGGCAGGAGACCGGCTGGTGCTGCTGACGTCGTCCTCGGGCTACCTGTCCGACCTGGTGGCGCGCGAGCTGCGCCTGGACGGCGTGCTGTGCAACCGCTTCGAGGTGGACGCGGCGGGGCTGCACACGGGGCGCCCGCTGGGCGAGGTCTGCTTCGGCGAGGGCAAGCGCTTCTACGCGGAGGCCGCCGCGAAGGAGGCCGGCGTGCCGCTGTCCGCGTGCGCCTTCTACACGGACTCGTACGCGGACCTGCCGGTGCTGGAGGTGGTGGGGCGCCCGGTGGTGGTGAACCCGGACCGCCGCCTGCGCCGCGAGGCCCGGCGGCGGGGCTGGCCGGTGGTGGACTGGGGCGTGCCCGCCGGAGGCGCCGCCCCGTCCGTCCCACCAGCGCCGCCGCTCGTGCCCTCCACCGGCCCCTGAGGGGCGCGGCGGAGCGGCCCTCGACGCCCGCTCAGCGGCGCGGGGACACGAGCCGCATGGTGAAGGTGTAGTCCACGTTCACCGGACGGCCCTGGTACTGGATGGGCTTGTAGACGCGCGACTGGAGCGCGTCGAGCACCGCCTTGTCCATGTGCGGCACCATCTTCAGGATGCGGCAGTTCTCCACGCGCCCCTTGGTGGTGATGGTGCAGCGCACCGCCACGAGCCCCTCCGCCTTGATGGCGAGCGCCTCGCGCGTGTAGGCGATGTCCCGGCCCTCCTCCACCAGCACCGGGCGCTCCATGGCGTCGTTGAAGGGGATGACGGCGTTCGGGTTGACGGGCGCGAGCGCTCCGGTCGTCAGCGACGGCACCGCGAGGCTGCCCGCCGCGCTCACCGGCGCCGCGGCCGACGCGCCCACCTCGCCGAGGGCCTTCTCCGACGTGGTGGCGGGGACGGCCGCCGCCGTGGCGGGGGCCGGGCTCGCCTGCAGCATCACCGGCGCGGCCAGTCCACCCGGCGTCGCCGGGGCCACGTTCTCGAAGTCCTCGGGAGTGGAGGCGGTGGCCAGGTCCACGCGGCTCGGGCGCTCACCGCCGCCCCGGCGCCTGGTCAGCTTCTGGGACAGCACCACCTCGCCGGAGCCGCCGGTGATGATGGTCTCCGTCTGGTAGCCCTCCAGCGCGAAGGTCAGCTCCGCGGTGATGCTGCCCTCGCTGCCCAGCGGCAGCTCCATCACGAAGGGGGTGACGCCCTTCTCCTTGCCCTTGTAGTAGACGCGCGCGCCGGACGGCTGGCTCATCAGCCGGAAGCGCACCTTGCCGGGCACGGGCGCCGCCGCGGGGGCCTCCGGCGCCGGGGCCTGCGCCGTGGGGGCCGCGGCCTGGGGCACCGGCTGCGCGGGCTTCTCCTCCGGGCCGCCGCCGCGCAGGAAGAACAGCGTGATGCCCACCAGCCCCGCGACCATCACGCCGCCGAGCGCGCCCATCATGAGCGTGCGCTGGCGGGCGCGCTGCACGTCCGCCGGGACCTCCACGCTGATGTCCACCGCGAGCCCGCCGTCCGCGGGCTCCGCGTTGCCCACGTTGGCGAACAGCGGGGACGCGTAGGGGCCCGTCGTGGGCGGTGAGGGATAGGGCCCCGTCGTCGTGGCGCCGCCCAGCCGGCGGAACACGCCGCTGTTGCCGCCCGCGGCCATGTGCGCCTCGCGCAGGCCCTCCAGCAACTCGTCCATCGTCTGGAAGCGCCTCGCCGGATCCTTCTCCAGGCAGCGGCGCACCACCATCTCGATCTCCGGCGGCACCGGGAGGTCCGGGCGCACGGACTGGAAGGTGGGGGGCGGCTCCTTGTAGTGGGCGAAGATGAGCTCGATGTGGTCGCGCGCGATGAAGGGCGGCCGACCCATCAGCATCTGGAACATCATGATGCCCAGCGAGTACACGTCGCTGCGCGCGTCCGCCACGTTGCGCGCCTGCTCCGGCGCCATGTACTGCGGCGAGCCCAGGAACGTGCCGTTCTGGGTGATCTCGGGGCTGACCGGCCCCTCCTGCTGCGGCGCCACGGACTTCACGAGGCCGAAGTCCAGGACCTTCACCAGGTCCTGATCCGCCTCGTTGAGGATCATGATGTTCGCGGGCTTCAGGTCGCGGTGGATGATGCCCAGCGCGTGCGCCTCGCGCAGCGAGCGGCACACCTGCTGCGCCACCGACACCGCGCGCGCCCAGGGCAGCGGCCCGGCCTGGCCCAGCACCTGCGCGAGCGTGCGGCCCTCCAGGTACTCCATCGCGATGTAGTAGATGCCGTCGTCCGTCTGCCCGTAGTCGATGACGGTGACGGTGTTCGGGTGCCGCAGCTTCGACGTCAGCGACGCCTCGCGCAGGAAGCGCTTCTGGAAGCCGGGGTCGCGGGCGCTTGGGAAGTTGGGGTTGAGCACCTTGAGCGCGACCACGCGCTCCAGCGGCTTCTGCAGGGCGCGGTACACCTTCCCCATTCCACCTACGCCCAGGGGCTCCAGAATGCTGAAGCGGCCGTTCAACGTCCGGCCGATGAGCGGATCCGTTCCCGGGGCCTCAGGGCTCGGGGAATCGCTCTTGATCATTCGTATCCCCTCGAAGCTGCGTGCAGCATGGTTTCTCCGGCAATGGCAGCGCACCCGCATCCAACCACAACTCACCGGTGGGGCGCATCCGGAGGGGGTCCGGAATCCACCACGTCGGGGCAAGCGCGACCCCGGTCGCAGGGGGGGATGTGAGTCGCGACCTTCGGGCAAGCCCGCATTGCTTTGGGCGGGGCTCCCGGATTACGGTTTTTCTCCCTGCCTGCCATTCGGTGGGCGGAGTTCTTCAGATGGCCGAAACCCCCAGAGTCCCCGTTCCCACGCAGGTGCGCCGGGTCTCCGTACAACAGCGGTTGAGCGCGCTCGAGGCCGAGCAGAACCAGCTGCGCCAGGAGCTCGCCTCCTTGCAGGGCGAGGTCCGGCTGCCCGGCCTCTACCTGACCGTGGAGGCGGGCAACACGGCCGCGCTCGTGCCCGCGAAGCTGGTGCAGGAGGTGGTGCGGCTGGTGGCGATGGATCCGCTGCCAGGCGCGCCGGTGCACGTGCCCGGCTCGTTCGTGTACCGGGGCACGCCGGCCGTGGTGGTGGACCTGGCGCGGCTGCTGGGCGTGAAGCGGACGCCGGACCTGGACTCGCTGCTGGTGGTGCTGGACGTGGGCCGGCTGGTGGCGCTGCTGGTGGACCGGGTGCGGGACCTGGTGGAGGCGCCGGCGCTGGTGGATGGCTCGCAGGGCGGCGAGGAGAAGATGCCCTGGGACGGCACGGGGCTGATGGCCGGGCTGTGCCGCACGCCGGAGGGGCTGCGTCCGCTCCTGCGCACGAGCGTGCTCCTGAGCGGGACGGAGGGCCTGTGAGCGACGGGCTTCTCGACGACGCCACGCTTGCGAAGGTCGAGGAGGTGCTCCAGGGCGCCTGCGGCCTGACGCTCGCGAGCAGCCTGCGTCGCTCGCTGGAGCCCGCGGTGTCGCGCGCGGCGCTGTCGCGCCAGATGTCCGAGCCCGCCTTCCTGCGCCAGCTGCTCCTGCGCGAGCCCACGGCGGTGGAGGCGTTCATCGAGCACGCCGTCATCGGCGAGACCTACTTCTTCCGCCACCCGGAGCACCTGCGCGCGCTGGCGACGCGGGCCCGGCAGCACCAGGGCGGCCCGTTCCAGGTCTGGAGCGCGGGCTGCGCGAGCGGCGAGGAGCCCTACAGCATCGCCATGGCCCTGATGGCCGCGGGGCTGGGCAACGGCGGGCGCTTCCGCGTGCTGGCGACGGACGTGTCCGGCCGGGCGCTGCAGCGCGCGAGGGCCGCCGCGTACAGCCCGTGGTCGCTGCGGCGCATCGAGCCGGAGCTGGAGAAGCGCTTCCTCGTGCCGCACCCGGGCGCGTCCGGGTCGGACTCGCAGCACACCGTGGCCCCGGAGGTCGTGCGCACGGTGGACTTCCGCCGCCACAACCTGGCCACGGACGCGGTGCCGTTCCTGGGCTTCCACGCCATCTTCTGCCGCAACGTCCTCATCTACTTCACGCCGGAGCTGGTGCGCGCGGTGCTGAGCCGGCTGGTGGGCGCGCTCGCGCCTGGCGGCCTGCTGTTCGTGTCGCCCGCGGAGGTGCCGCTCACCAACGGCATGGGGCTGGAGACGCTGGACGTGGAGGGCACCCCCGTCCTGCGCCTTCCCCTGGAGCAGCCGTGGAGCGCGGGCGAGGCCGCGTCCTCGCGTCGCGACGCGCCGGGGGCCTTCGCCGCCGCCTCGCTCCGCCAGGACACGCCGGTGCCGGGCAGCCTGCGGCTGGAGCCCCGCCATCCCACGCCCGTGCCCCTGTCGGTCGCCGTGGCGCGGGCGTCCCGGCCGGCGCCGGTGACGGAGGCCCCCAAGGCGCGGGCCTCCACGCCGGCCGCGCGCGCGGCGCAGGACGCGGGCCTGCTGACGCAGGCGCTGGAGGCGGCGCACGCGGGGCACTTCGAGCAGGCGGAGGCGCTGGCGCGCGAGGCGGCGCGGGCCCTGTCTCCAGAGGCGTACCTGCTGCTGGCGATGGTGGCCGAGTCGCGCGGCGACCTGGACGCGGCGGTGGAGGCGGTGCGCAAGGCGCTGTACCTGGAGCCGCAGCTGGCCCTGGGACACGCGACGCTGGTGGCGCTCTACAGCCGCCTGGACCGGCGCGAGGACGCGGAGCGCGCGCGGCAGAACGCGCTGCGCGCGCTGGATGGATTGGATGACGAGCACCCGCTGCGAGGCGTGGAGACGATGACGGCGGGGGGCCTGCGGCAGGCGCTGACCCCCCGCTCTTCGCAGATGGGCTGGCAGGGCGCGCGCTGAGAGCGCAGGGCGTGCCGGTACACGTGAGGTGGGGACAACGTGGAAGCGAAAGGTTTGAAGGTGGCGTCGCCTGAAGGGTCGGATTCGACCAGGCTCAGCCTGCGGACGAAGATCCTCGGAGGCACGGGCATCTTCGGCGTCGTGCTGGTCGGCATCCTGACCTTCGCGTTCTGGATGCAGATGAGCGACGGGCTGCTGGACGAGCTCACCAAGCGCTCGCGCGCGGTGGGCATCGGCATGGCGTTCAGCGTGGCCGCGTCCGCGGCGGCGAGCGACGCGGCCATGCTCCAGCTGGGCACGGACGCGGCCCTGAAGAGCGTGCCGGACATCGCGTACATCGTCGTGCGCGACGCGAGCGGCAAGGTGCTGGCGCGCTCCGCGGACGAGCGCTTCTCCACCGCCGCCGCCGTGGAGCCCGCGGACGGCGACTCGGTGGTGGACCGCCTGCTGACCGTGGGCACGCTGCCCGTGGTGGAGACGACGGCGCCCATCGTCTTCGGCCCGCCGGGCGGCGCGCTCAAGCGCGTGGGCACCGTGCAGCTTGCGCTGGACCGCGAGGCGCTGGCGGAGGCGCTGTCCTCGAGCACCTGGCGCACCGCCGGCCTGGGCCTGCTGGTGCTGGTGCTGGGCCTGCTGGCGGCGGCCGGCATGGCCAGCCTCTTCATCGTGCCCCTGGAGCGGCTGGCCCGCGCGGCGGTGGGCATCGCCGCGGGGGACCTGCGCCAGCAGATCGACACCACCGGCACGGACGAGATCGGCGAGCTGGCGCGCAGCTTCGCCACCATGGCGGACGCGCTGGTGCACCTGCTGCACGACCTGCGCGGCGCGGCCACGGACCTGGAGCACGAGGCCGCGGGCGTGCTGGCCACGTCCACGCAGCAGTCCGCGATGGCGCACCAGCAGGCGTCCGCCATCAACGAGACGAGCACCACGGTGGCGGAGATCGCCCAGACCTCCAAGCAGGCCACGTCCTACGCGGACGCGGTCATCGCGCAGACGCAGAAGTCGGAGTCCCTCAGCACGCAGGGGCAGAAGGTCGTCGCGGAGAGCGTGGAGGGCATGGAGAAGCTGGGCGAGCAGGTGCGGGCCATCGCCCTGGCCATCACCGACCTGAACGAGCGCACGCTGCAGATCAGCGACATCATCGGGCAGGTGAAGGACGTGGCGGAGCAGTCCAACCTCCTGGCCCTCAACGCCTCCATCGAGGCGGCGAAGGCGGGCGAGCACGGGCGCGGCTTCGCGGTGGTGGCCACGGAGATGCGCACGCTGGCGGAGCAGTCCCGCATGGCGGCGGAGCAGGTGCGCGTGCTGCTGGGCGAGGTGCAGAAGGGCACGCGCGTGGCCGTCACCACGACGGACGAGGGCAGCCGGCGCGCGCAGGCGGCCATGGACCTGGCGCGGGCCGCGGGCTCCACCATCATGGGCCTGTCGGAGGTCATCCGCGAGTCGTCGGGGGCGGCGCGGCAGATCGCGGGCAACACGCGGCAGCAGACCATTGGCGTGGAGCAGATCGCCACGGCGATGGGAGAGTTGACGTCCGCCATGAGTGATTCGGTGGAGGGCACGCGGCGCATCGAGCAGGTGGCCGGCAACCTCTCCATCTTGTCGAAGCGCTTCTCTGAACTTGTAGGCAGGTACCAGCTATGAACAGCAACGTGACGGGTGGGGCACGTAAGGCGGCGAAGGTGCTCATCGTGGAGGACACGAAGACCATCACCAACCTCCTGCAGGTCTACCTGATGGGGTGGGGGCTGGACTTCCTGGACGCGCCCAACGGCGCGGTGGGGCTCAAGCGGGCGCGGGAGCAGAAGCCGGACCTCATCATCTCCGACGTGCAGATGCCGGAGATGGACGGCTTCGCGCTGTGCGCGGCCATCCGGGGCGACCCGAAGCTGCACGACACGCCCTTCATGCTGCTCACGTCGCTGAAGGACGACGCGAGCCGCCAGAAGGGGAAGCTGGTGGGCGCGAGCGCGTTCCTCAACAAGCCGGTGTCCGTGGACGACCTGCGCTCCAAGGTGCGGGACATCCTCAAGCTGCCGGCCACGAAGTACTGAGCCGCCGCCCATGTCTACCGAAGACCGCAAGCTCTTGCCCATCGACTTCGAGGAGCTGAAGGCCTCGCTCGACGCGGCCCAGATGCTCCTGGAGGGCGCCACGGTGGTGAGCGCCCACAAGCGGCGCGAGGTGCTGCACCAGCGCGCGGTGGCGCTGGCCAACTCGCGCCACGAGGCGCGCCAGGAGGTCGTCACGGTGCTCGCCTTCCACGTGGGCGGCGAGCGCTACGCGGTGAAGATCGACTTCGTGGACCACGTGCTGGAGGCTCGCGGGATGTGCTCGCTGCCGGGGGCGCCGCGCCACGTGCTGGGGGCGCTGTTGTCGCGCTCGCGCATCGTGCCGGTGCTGGACCTGCGGCAGCTGCTGGGGCTGGAGGGCGGGGGCATGTCCGACCTGAGCAAGGTCGTGGTGGTGGAGGTGGAGGAGGAGGCGTTCGGGTTGGCGGCGGAGGTCGTGGACGGACGGCTGGAGTTGCCGCGCGCGGAGCTGTCCCAGCCGCCGCCGGGCCCGTTCCTGTTCCTGACGACGGATCGACTCACGGTGCTGGACCTCACACAGCTGGGCAACCCGGCGGCCGCGCGGCGCGGCTAGAGGGGACTGGGGTTTCATGGATCCGCAGTTGCTGCGCAGCATCTGGCCGGTGTTCGCCGCGGAGACGCGCGAGCAGATCCAGGCCATCGGGTCGAAGGTGCTGGGGCTGGAGCAGCCTGCCAGCGCCCGGGAGCCGGACCTGCTGCCGTCGCTCAAGCGCGTGGTGCACAGCCTCAAGGGCTCCGCGGCGAGCCTGGGGCTGGACGACATCGAACGCATCGTCCACGCCATCGAGGACGGGCTGTCCCAGGTGAACGCGGACCAGCCCATCTCGCGCGGCGCCGTGGAGGCGATGCTGCGGGGCCTGTCCGCCATCGAGAGCGCCCTCAACCGGGGCGACGCGGGCGAGCAGCCCGCGGTGGACGGCGTGGCCGCGCTGCTCAAGGCCCTGGGCCACGAGGAGCCGGCCGTCTCCGCGTCCGACGCCGCCGCGAGCAACGGTCCGCTGGGCGAGGACGGGCTGAAGGCGCTGGAGGCGCTGGAGGCGGCGCTGGGCACGCTGGTGTCCCCGAAGGTGGAGGACCGGGCGGGCGCGGTGCGCGCGGCGGTGGACCAGGCGCACGCCCTGCGCCAGAGCGCGGAGGCCGTCCAGGCGGAGCAGGTGGCCGCGCTGGCGGAGGCCGCGGCGCTGGGCTTCACGCGCATGGAGGAGGGCGGGGACGCGGCGGGACAGGCGGCGTCGGAGGTGGCGGGCGCGCTGGTGGACCTGCGCACGGCGCTGAGCGTGGCGGAGGAGGCCGCGCCGGCCCCCGCGCCCACGCCCGTGAAGTCCACGTCAGGCCCCTCGGCGAAGCCCGCGGCGCGCGCTGCGGCCGCGGCGCCAGAGGGGCGCGGCGGGGCGGTGGACCGCGCGGTGCGCGTGTCGGTGAAGACGCTGGACTCGCTGGCGCTCCAGGTGGAGCACCTGGTGTCCGGGCGGTCGCAGCAGGGGCGGCGCTCGGAGGGCTTCCGGTCGCTGACGGATCAGGCGCACGAGGTGCTGCTGCACCTGGAGCGCGCCGCGTCGCAGCTGGCCATGTCCGGCGGCGGGTCCGCGCTGGAGCCGCTGCGCACGGGCCTGGGCCTGATGCGCACGATGCAGAAGCGGCTCCTGGAGCACGCGAAGGAGGCGCACCGCGACGGCGAGCAGCAGGCGCTGGTGGCCCAGGTCATCCGCGACGACCTGCGCGACCTGCGCATGGTGCCGGCCTCGCAGGTGCTGGAGCCCCTGCGCCGCACGGTGCGCGAGACGGCGTCCCGCCTGGACAAGGAGGTGGCGCTGGAGCTGGGCGGCACGGACGTGCGGCTGGACCGGCGCATCGTGGACGCGCTGAAGGATCCGCTCGTGCACCTGGTGCGCAACGCCATCGACCACGGGCTGGAGTCGCCCGAGGCGCGCAAGGCGGCGGGCAAGTCGGAGACGGGCCGGCTGGTGGTGCGCGTGGAGGCGCGGGGCACGCGCGTGGGCGTCATCGTGGAGGACGACGGCGCGGGCCTGGACCCCGTGCGCGTGCGCGCCACGGCGGTGCGCCGGGGCCTGATGAACCAGGAGGCGGCGGACAAGCTGTCGGACGCGCAGGCCGCGCGGCTCATCTTCCAGCCGGGCTTCTCCACGCGCGACGAGGTGACGTCCACCTCGGGCCGCGGCGTGGGCCTGGACGTGGTGCTGGCCACCGCGCAGCGGCTTCAGGGCAGCGCGGACGTGGAGTTCACCCCCGGCAAGGGCACGCGCTTCATCGTGGACCTGCCGCTCACGCTCGCGGCGGCGCTGGGCCTGCTGGTGCGCACCGGCACCATGGTCACCGCCATCCCCTCCGACGCCGTGAAGCGCGTGCTGCGGCTGGACGCGGACGACGTGGGCACGGTGGCCGGGCGCGTGGTGGCGCGGCTGGACGGCGAGCAGCTCACGTTCCTGTCGCTCGCGGAGGCCATCGGCCTGCCGCGCATGCCGCTCGCGCTGGATTCGGGGCGGCGGCAGACGGCGGTGCTCCTGACCCTGGGCGAGGAGCGCGTGCTGTACGCCATCGACGAGGTGGTGGGGCAGCAGGAGCTGGTGGTGCGCTCGCTGGGCAAGCACCTGCGGGACGTCACGCACCTGGCGGGCGCGGCGGTGCTGGACGACGGCCGCGTGGTGCCGGTGCTCAACGCGCCGGAGCTCTTGCGCGCGGCCAAGCCGGACACGCGCACCTCCACGGGCGAGTCCAAGCTGCCGCGCATCCTGGTGTGCGACGACTCGCTCACCACGCGCTTCGCGATGAAGTCCCTGCTGGAGATCGCCGGCTACCCGGTGGTGACGGCGTCGGACGGCGAGGAGGCGTGGCAGGTGCTGGAGCGCGTGCACTGCCACCTGGTGGTCAGCGACTGGCAGATGCCCCGGCTGGACGGCGTGGGCCTGGCGCGGCGGATCAAGGGCCACCCCATGTTCCGGCGCACGCCCATCATCCTGGTGACGTCGCTGGACAGCAACGAGGACCGCGCGGCCGGCCTGGAGGCGGGCGCGGACGGCTACCTCGTCAAACGCGAGGTGGAGCGCGGCAAGCTCCTGGAGCTCGTGCGCCAGCTGCTGCCCAGCTCCGCCGCCTGAGGCGGGGCAGGGAAGGGCAGGCGGGAGCCCACGACGCCCCGGCCTTCGCCTGCTGCGAGGAGCGGGGTGGACCCGGGGGAAGACCCCTGCGTGCCTTCCGCCCGGCGTCTCCTGCCTGCTCGGGCCCTCAGCGGTGGGCGGGGGCGGGAAGGGCCTCATCCCCGGGCACCCGCAGGGTGAGCTCCAGGCGGGGCTCCACGGCCACGGCCAGCGTGCCTCCCAGGCGGCCCGCCAGCTGCCGCAGCACCGCCTCCGCGCGCGCCGGCAGGGCCGCGCCAGGGCACGTCCGGACGCGCAGGAGCCAGTGGGAGGACTCCAGGGCCGGGCCCAGGTGGACGTCCACGGCCACGGCGCCCGCGGTGCCTCGGGCCAGGGTGCGCGCCAGGAGCTCCCAGTCCGCGCGGGTGCCTCGCACGGGCACGGTCCGCTCCCCGGGCAGGCTCAGGGATGAAGTGGCGCGGCCTCGCATGGGCGCGAACGCCTTCGTCAGCACGGGGCGCAGGTCGTCCAGGCCCGGCGCGGGGGGCGACAGGCGCCGGTCGATGAGCTCCTTCTGGTCCGCGGCGACCTTGGCGATCCGCTCCAGGTAGCGCTGTGCCTGCGCGCTCAGCGGTCCGCCGGTGCCCTTGAGCAGCATGTCCACGTAGCCCTTCATGACCATGAGGGGCGTGCGCAGGTCGTGCGCCGCGCGCGAGCGCCGCCTGTCCAGCGCCTTCACGGTGCGCTCCAGGCGCAGCTTCGCTTCCAGCAGGCGGGCCTGCCGCGCGCCCTGGGCCACCTCGCGCGCGTGCGCCGCGAGCAGCGCCGGAGCGAACGCGCTGAAGCGCGCCACCACGTTCCGCTGCGACGTCGCCAGGGGCGCCGGCCAGACCTCCAAGACGGAGGGCCGCTTCGTGGTGCCCGTGTCCCTGGCTTCCGCGCGACGGGCGGGGACGTTGCCCACCTTCATCACGCACACGCGTCCTTCATAGAGGGCCGCGCCGGTCGCGCCGGTCAGCCGCATGGACGCCTTCAGGAGCGCCTCCAGGCCCGCTCGCGTTCCTCCGCGCAGCGCCTGCTCGGCCACCGCCGTCAGCGTCGTTTCCATCCTTGCATCGAGGTCGTCCTCGATGCGCCGCCCCATCCAAGCCCCAGCCCGCACGTGCCAAGGAATGGCCATGCCCCGCGAGAGGCGCAACGGCTCCATCGGGGAGCACTTCCGTTCCGCACCGGGCAGCAATCCTTTACCCACGGCGGGTGGATCAGGCGGACATTTTTACCGCCGTACGGGCAGGGCCCGCGCGCCAACCCCTTGCTCTTGCTGGGAAAAGGTTTTGGCCAGCCGCTTGCTATCACCTGCCCCCGTGAGGCTGGGCGGGAAGGGGCGGATGGGGACTCTCGATTACTACGCGGCGATGGCTCGCATGGCGCCGGGGGCGCTCGCGAAGAGCGCGGTGCGCCGGGTCCAGGGCGTCGCACGGCAGGCGCTGTACCGCCGCCGGGAGCAGGTGGACGAGGCGCAGCTGCTGGCGTCCTTCGGCGCCACCCGCGCCGAGGACCTGGTGACGCTCGCGCTGGATCACCGCACGTCGCGCGCCTGGTGCGAGCTGTCGCAGCGCGAGTCCGCCCGCGCCGCCATCGAGAGGCTCCCGGGCGCGAAGGCGCGCACGCTCGAGCGCGCCGCGCGGGCGCTCCGTCAGGAGTGGGACGTCTTCGGCACCCGGGTGTCCTTCGGCGAGGGCAGGGCGGTGGACTGGTCCCTGGAGCCGGTGAGCGGCCGGCGCTATCCGGTGGCCCCCGTGGAGCGCATGCCGCTGCACGTGACGGGCATGGATCCGAAGTACCCGTGGGTGATGGGCCGGCTGGACAGCGCGCTGGCCCTGGCCCAGGGCGCGTGGGTCGCGGGCTCGCAATCCGACCGCTCGCGCCTCGCCGCCGCCTTCGTCTCGCAGACGCTGGACTTCCTGCAGGCGAACCCCGTGGGCATGGGCGTCCACTGGACGTGCCCCATGGAGGTCGGCTTGCGCGCGGCGAACCTCGCGCAGGCGCTGGCGATGTTCGCGGACGCGCCGGAGGTGCGCCGTCCGGAGTTCCTGGTGCCCGTGCTGGGCGCGCTCGCGGAGCACTGCGCGTGGGTGGAGGCCCACCTGGAGGACACCGGCGCGGTGCCCAACAACCACCTCGTCTCCAACCACGTGGGGTTGGCGGTGGTGGGGCTGCTCTTCCCGGAGCTGCCCGGCGCGCCCCGGCAGGTGGCGCTCGCGGCCCACGGCCTGCGCGCGCAGATGGAGGCGCAGGTCCACCCCGAGGGCACGTCCTTCGAAGGCTCCATTCCCTACCACCGCCTGTCGGTGGAGCTGTTCACGCTGGCCTTCCTCGTCGCGCGCGGCGCGGGCGTGTCGCTGGGCCCCGCGTATGAGGCGCGGCTGCGGTTGATGTTCGTCGCGACGCGCGCGTGGTCCTCGGAGGCCGGCCTGGCGCCGCAGATTGGCGACAACGACAGCGGCCGGGTGTTCCCGTTCCAGGACCGGGAGGACCGCGACCACGGCTACCTCGCGGGGCTGGGCGCGGCGCTCTTCAACGACGCGGGCCTGGGCGGCGGCGTGTTCCCGGACGAGGCGGCGTGGCTCCTGGGCGAAGCGGGCCTGGCGCGCTTCAACGCGCTGCCCGCGGCCCCTGCGCCCACGTCGGTGAGCTACGCGGAAGGCGGCTTCCACATCTTGCGCGGTGAGGGGGTCGTGCTCACCGTCTCGGCCGGAAAACAGGGGCAGCGGGGCGTCGGAGGACACAGCCACAACGACAAGCTTTCCTTCGAGCTCCACCTCGAGGGCCGTCCCGTCATCGTCGACCCCGGCACGGGCTCGTACACGCGGGATCCGGCCCTGCGCAACGCGATGCGGAGCACCGCGGCGCACAACACGCTTCAGGTGGATGGGGCGGAGCAGGCCCCGATGGATCCGGCGCGGCTGTTCGCGCTGCCGGAGGACGCCCGGGCGCGCGTCGTGGCCTTCCAGCCCGGCGCGAAGCACGACCGGCTGGTGGTGCGCCACGACGGCTACCGCCACCTGCCGGCCCCGGTGGGAATCGAGAGGACCTTCTTCCTCGACCGGCACGTGCGCGCGCTGGCCGTGGGGGACCGGCTCGTCGGAACGGGCCGTCATGAGGTGGTGGGACGTCTGCACCTGCCGGATGCGCAGGCGCGGTGGTGCGAGCCCGCGACGGAGGTGCTGGCGCGGGCGGGGCGCGTGCAGGAGGGCCCGGAGGCCTTCGAGGCGCGGGCCCTGGAGATTGGACCGGCGGATGCACCCGCGGGCTGGGTGCTCTTCGGGCGGGGGTTGGAGACCTCGCTCGTTCCGTCGCGCTACTCGCCCGGATATGGGCGCGTGGTGCCGGCGGTGTCGGTGGAGCTCCGGAGGCAGCTGACGCCTCCGGCATGGTTGGGGTGGGTGTTCGTCTTCAGGTGATTGGTGTGGGTCGGGACGTGTGAGCCGCCGAGGCCGCACGTCAACTGCTGGGAGTAACGACAATGCGCGTGATGGTTGGCAACCCGTTGCTGGGTCGGATTCAGAATCGGGAAGCGAAGGTGGGCGTGGTGGGGCTCGGGTACGTCGGTCTTCCGCTGGGCATGGCGTTCGCGGAAGCAGGCTTCCCGGTCACGGGGCTGGACGTCGACCAGCGCAAGATTGAGAAGATTGGCAAGGGTGAGAGCTACATCAAGCACATCCCCAGCGCGCCGCTGGCGCAGCTCACCACCGCGGGCAAGCTCAAGGCGACCAGCGACTTCGCCAGGGCCCGCGAGCTGGACTGCGTCGTCATCTGCGTGCCCACGCCGCTGACCGCGTCGCGTGAGCCGGACATGACCTTCATCATCCAGACGGGCGAGGCCCTGGCGCCGCACGTGCGCCCCGGCCAGCTCTTCATCCTGGAGTCCACCACCTACCCGGGCACGACCGAGGAGGTGCTGAAGCCCCTGCTGGAGAAGAACGGCCTCAAGGCGGGCGTGGACTTCTTCCTGGCCTTCAGCCCGGAGCGCGAGGACCCGGGCAACAAGGGCTTCAACACCAAGACGATCCCGAAGGTCGTGGGCGGCTACTCGCCCGCGTGCCTGGAGGTCGCCACCGCCCTCTACGGCAGCGCGCTGAAGGAAGTGGTGCCGGTGTCGTCCACGCGCGTGGCGGAGCTGGCCAAGCTGCTGGAGAACATCTACCGCTGCGTGAACATCGCCATGGTCAACGAGATGAAGATGCTCTGCGACCGCATGAACGTGGACGTGTGGGAGGTCATCCAGGCCGCCAGCACCAAGCCCTTCGGCTTCCAGCCGTTCTACCCGGGCCCCGGCCTGGGCGGGCACTGCATCCCCATCGACCCGTTCTACCTGACGTGGAAGGCGCGCGAGTTCGAGTTCCACACCAAGTTCATCGAGCTGGCCGGTGAGGTGAACTGGCAGATGCCCTACTACGTGGTGCAGCGCACGATGGAGGCGCTCAACAAGAACAAGAAGGTGCTCAACGGCGCGAAGGTCCTCTGCATCGGCGCGGCGTACAAGAAGGACATCGACGACTTCCGCGAGTCCCCGTCGCTGCGCGTGATGACGCTCCTCAAGGAGAAGGGCGCGGACATCGCCTACCACGACCCGTTCGTGAAGGAGCTGCACAAGGGGCACGGCTTCAACATGGAGATGAAGTCCGTCCCGCTCGACCCGGAGACGCTCAAGCAGTACGACGCGGTGATGATCCTCACGGACCACTCGCACATCGACTACAACGACCTGGTCCAGCGCTCGAACATCGTCGTCGACACGCGCAACGCCACCAAGAACGTCACCCAGGGCCGCGAGAAGATCGTCAAGGCTTGAGCCTGTCGCCCACGGGCCATGCGGGCAGGAGGGTCCTCGCTTCACGCCAGGCCGCGTGAGGGGAGGGCCCTCGCCGTTTTTCTGGCTACAGTGCGCGGCCGTGCCCGGCTCCTCCCGTCCCCTGCTCCCCCTGTTCCTGGCCGCGTCCCTGCTGATGGGCGCGGCGCCCGCTCCGGACCCTCGCGCGCCCTTGCTGGACGCGATGAGCGCGGAGCTTCAGCGCAACCAGCAGCAGCTCCGGGTGAATGGCCATGAGGCGCCGTACTTCCTGAGCTACGGCGTGAAGGACTACGAGTCGCGGCTGATCCTCGCGCGCTACGGGGCGCTCTTTCAGGACGACGACTACCGCGAGCGCAAGCTGGGCGTGGACGTGCGCGTGGGCAGCTACGACTACGACAGCTCCGTGGCGGACTCGCTCGACTTCGGCTTCAGCACCAGCAAGGGCTCCAGCTTCACCGCGCGCAAGGACGGGCCGCTGGATGACTCGCCGCTGGCGCTGCGCACGGCGCTGTGGCTCGTCACGGACGAGAAGTACAAGGCCGCGCTCTTCCAGTACCTGAAGAAGAAGGGCGAGGACGTCTACACGGTGGAGGACCCCCAGCGCCCGGCGTCCTTCTCCAGGGAGAAGCCGGCCACCTTCGTGCAGCCGCCGGTGCCGTTCCCGTTCGACCGGGAGAAGTGGCGCCGCGTGGCGCGCGAGGTGTCCGCGCGCTTCAACGCGCACCCGGAGCTGTTCGACTCGGAGGTGCGCGTCACCGCGGACAAGGTCACGCGGCTGTTCGTGTCCTCGGAGGGCACGCGCCTCATCACGGAGGACACGCTGTACGCGTTCCACGTCTCCGCGGTGACGCGCGCGCCGGACGGGCAGCTCCTGGACGACTCGCGCAGCTTCTACCTGCCCACCGAGGCGGGCATGCCGAGCGAGGCGCAGGTGCACGAGGCCGCGCGGAGGGTCATCGACGAGCTGCTGGCGCTGCGGCGGGCGCCGGCCATCACCCCCTACGCGGGCCCCGCCATCCTGGCGCCGGAGGCCGCGGGCGTGCTCTTCCACGAGACGCTGGGCCACCGGCTGGAGGCGGACCGGCAGGACGGCGACACCGACGGCAAGACGTTCAAGGGCCAGGAGGGGAAGCAGATCCTCCCGCCGTTCCTGTCGCTGCGGGATGACCCGTCCCGGCGCGAGGTCAACGGCGAGCCGCTCAACGGCTACTACCTCTACGACGAGGAGGGCGTGAAGGGGCAGCCGGTGACGCTGGTGGAGAAGGGCGTGCTCAGGGGCTACCTGATGAGCCGCCACCCGGTGGAGGGCTTCCCCCAGTCCAACGGCCACGGCCGCGGGCAGGGCACGCTCCAGCCGGTGGCGCGCATGGCCAACCTGCTGGTGGACAGCACGAAGCAGGTGAGCGACGCGGAGCTGAAGAGGCTGCTCATCGCGGAGGCGAAGCGGCAGGGCAAGCCCTATGGGCTCATCATCCGCGACATCACCGGCGGCAACACCAACACGTCCAGCTACGGCTACCAGGCCTTCAAGGGCGTGCCGCGCATGGTGTACCGGGTGGACGTGAAGACCGGCGAGGAGACGCTGGTGCGCGGGGTGGAGATCGTCGGCACGCCGCTGTCGTCCGTGAACCGCATCCTCGCCACGGGCCAGCGCCTGGGCGTCTTCAACGGCTTCTGCGGCGCGGAGAGCGGCAACGTGCCCGTGTCCACCGTGGCGCCCGCGGTGCTGCTCCAGGAGCTGGAGCTGCAGCGCACCCAGGAGGGCAAGGACCGGCCGCCGCTGCTCCCCAGCCCGGCCGCCCCGTCAAAGCAGGCGGCCGGAGCGGACGCGAAGCGCTAGCCGACCTTCTTCAGCACCACGTAGCCGGCGGCGGGGATGTTCACCGGGGTGTTCCCGCCGTTCAGCGTGGCGCCGTAGTTGCCGAAGTTGGAGCCGCCGTACACCGCGGCGTCGCTGTTCAGCACCTCCTTCCACTGGCCCGGGGGCAGCGGCAGCGAGTAGCCCTCCAGGTTCTGCTTGTTGAGGCTGCCCACCACGAGGAACTCGTCGTTGCCCGACTTGCGCGTGAAGGCCATCACGCTGTCGTCGTTGTGGGTGTAGACGCGCCTGACCTCCGCCGCCGCGCTGAAGGCGTCGCTGCTGTTCCGCAGGCCGATGGCGTCCTTGTAGAACGTGAAGGACTGCCGGCGGGTGATGTCCAGCATCGCGTCCTTGCGCTCGGCGGCGGGCAGGGCGGCCACCTCCGCGAACAGCTTCTTGTCGTCCGCGGAGAAGGCCTTGTACGCGCTGTCCCGGGTGCGCGCGTCCGGGGACAGGCTGAAGAGGCGCTCGTAGTCGGCCTTGGTGGTGTCGTTGAACGTCACCTTGCTGAAGTCCACGCCCTTGCCGACGTCCTGCCAGCTCCAGTCGCTGTCCCAGGTGGACGGGTTGCCCCAGCGGAAGTCGTTCTGGGCGCCGAACTCGTCACCCTGGAAGAACATGGGGATGCCCGGGCCCGCCATGCCGATGCCGGCGGTGAAGCGGGCGGCGGCGCGCGACCACTGGTCCGGGAAGTCGGTGGCGTCGGCGCCCTCCGCGGTGTTCATGGTGCGCTGCGCGTTCCCCACCTCGTCGTGGTTGGAGATGATGGACAGCGCGTGCTTCCAGTCGTCCAGGCCGCGCGGTGACGTCATCATGTCCATGAAGGCGTCCACGTCCGTCTTCATCCCGCGCGAGGCGGCCTGCACCAGGCCCGGCTTGTTGTTGTCGTTCACCAGCCGGTGCTGGAACTCCGTGTACCACTGGGCGTCGAAGCCGCCGCCCGTGCCGTCCGCCTGCGCGGGGCGCGAGATGTTGGGGTCGTAGTCGAACTGCTCCGCCACGGTCCACGCGTCCGGGTTGATGAAGTGCACCTGGCGGTTGATCTCCCGGAGCATGTCCCAGCCCGCCTTGCCGCCCACGCCCTTGATGGGCTCCGTGAAGTCGAAGCGCAGGCCGTCGAACTTCAGCTCCGCCACCTGCTGCACGGCGTGGTCCACGAAGAGCTGCTTCACCTGCGGCGTGTCGTACGCGGGCACGGAGCCCCACGGCGTGTCGCGCTGCTCGAACTGGCCGGGCTCCTTGGACCAGTTGAAGTAGGGGTTGCTGGGGCCGCCCACGTTCCACAGGCCGTTGTAGTCGCCGAAGACGTGGTTGTAGACGACGTCCGACACCACGTTGAGGCCCTTGCCGTGGGCCGCGTCGATGAAGCGCTTGAGGGCCTCGTCGCCCTCCACCCACTGGCCGTCGTCGTCCTCGAAGCCGAAGGAGCTCTCCGTGGCCAGGCTGTTGACGCCCAGGTAGCCCCAGTTGCGCGGGCCCTCCACCTCGTTGGTGGGCAGCAGCTCCAGCGTGGTGACGCCCAGCTCCTTGAAGTAATCCAGCTTCTTGATCAGGTCCTCCATGGTGGAGCGGTTGGAGTTGCCCGCCTCGCCCAGGAAGCTGCCCACGTGCAGCTGGTACACCACCCACTTCGACGGGTCCTTCTCACGCGGGACGTCGTCGTTCTTGAACTCGAACTTCGTCGGGTCGGTGAGGATGGAGCCGCGGAAGGACACGCCGCTGCTCGTGGTGATGAGGTCGCTCCAGGGGTCGTTCTCCGACGACGCCAGGCGCTCCGTGTCGGAGAGCTTGCCGTCGTCGTTCACGTCGTCGCGCAGGTGCAGCTTGCCCTGCGCGTCCTTGTCGAACACCTGGAACTCGTAGCGCAGGCCGGCCAGCTTCTCCGGGTCGTTGACGAGCGTGGTCCACGCGCCGCCCTCGTTCGTCATCTTGATGCGGCCGTCGTCGGTGACGTTGCGCGACCAGAAGTCGTTGAACTTTCCGCCGCGCAGCTTGTCGATGAGCGTGTCGTCGAACTGGCCCAGGCGCTCCTGGAGCTGCTGCTTGTCGAGCGGGTTGCCGTCGCCGTCCTTGAGGACCAGGTACGCGCTGTCCGCGTCCTCCGCGTCGTCGATGTCGAAGCGCATCAGGCCGGTGGCGCCGGTGAAGTAGCGGTCCACCTCCTTGCCGCGGGTGGGGTCCAGGTACAGCCGGTCGATGCCGCGCTGCTCGCCCATCATCCGGCGCGCGTAGGGGTCCGGCCGGTCGCTGGTGGCGCCCGTGGAGTCCACCACCTCGTAGACGTAGGCCTTGCCCTCCAGCTGGTCCCACGCGCCCTTGGCCTGCGCGGTCCAGTTGCCGCCCTCGTCGCGCGTCATGGGGATGCGCTGCTCGCGGCCCTGCTTGTCCGTCACCTTCACCTGCACGGCCCGCGCGTCCGGCGCCCAGAACTTGAAGCTCACGTCCTGGCCGGAGCGCTGCGCGCCCATGGAGTGGTACGTCGTGGGCGCGTACGACGCGGTGGACTTGGACAGGTCCAGCTTGAGGTTGCCCTCGCCCATCACCGCCCACTGGTCCTTGCCGGACGGGCCGTCCACGGTGACGCCCCACTCCCAGTTGTACGGCAGGCCGTCGTCCGCCACCTTCACCGTGGCCTCGTACTTGCCGTTGCCCAGCGGCTTCATGGGGATGCCGCCGGAGGACCACTGCGCGCTGAAGCGGCCGTCCGCGTCCCAGCTGCCCTTGAGCTTCGGGTGGGTGAGCGCCGCGTGCGGGCCCGCGTCGTAGGTGAACGTGATGGTGCGCAGGGTGGGGTTCGCCACCGTCGCGCTGTTCTTCACCGCGGACGTGGGCGCGGCGCCCAGGAGCGCGCTCGCGTTGGCGGAGCGGGCCAGCGCGCCGGTGCCGGCCACGGAGCCGCGGGGGCCGGAGGCCGGCGTGGACTCGAAGCCGGACTGGTTGCGCCTCGTGGCGGCGGCCTTCGCGGCGGCGGCCCTCTGCCGCTCGGCCAGCGTGGCGGCATCCACGGTGCTGCTTCCCGTGGCGGACGACGAGGCGCGGCTCGGGCGGTTGATTTTCGAATCAGTCACGGGGCAATCCTCCGGCGGCCACGCATGGCGGGCTTGCTCAACTTGTCGGACTTGGCGCCCCTGGAGTTGTCTCCAAAGGCGTGGAAGTGGGCGAATGTGTGGTGGTTGGCGGCGTGAACTGGGGAATCCCAGGAATCCCGCGCCTTTCCGGGCGGGGCGGGGCTGGAGGTGGGGTCACCCGGCCCCCCTTGAAGCCGCGCAGGAATACGTAGCGGCGGAAGTCGCGGAGGAAGGCGTCCACGGGCAGGCCGATGGCCTCCAGGAAGCCGCCGGGGAAGTCCTGGCCGCGGCGCATGGCTGCGAGGATGCCGCGCACGCGCGCCTCGCCGTAGCGCTCCATGAGGAAGGTGAAGGCGTGGTGGGCGGCGCCGTAGACGGTGGCGTTCTGCGTCTCGTAGAGGGCCTCGGCGCGGGCGAGCGGATCCGCCTGGGGGGAGTCGTGGAGGAAGCGGGACAGGTCCTCCAGGCTGGGGACGCGGTAGCCCTGGCCGGCGGTGTACGAGGCCATGCCCTCGCTGAACCACAGGGGGATGCCCTTCCTCGTCCAGTCCGACGCGGTGGCGGAGGTCTGCCACATGAGGCTGTGGGTGAGCTCGTGCAGGAGCAGCTCGTCCACCTGCTTCTGGGTGGCGCCGGCGCGGGTCCACGTGCGGGGGCTCTGGACCTCCACCTGCTCGTAGCGGGCCCAGGCTCGCAGGAAGTCGTAGCCGGAGCGGTGGGCGGCGCGCTCCAGGGCGGCGTGGTTGGGGTGGATGACCAGGGTGACGGGCTCCTGGAAGGAGCCCCAGCGGGCCAGGCGGGGCCCGGCGTGCTCCACCGCGAGGCGGACCATGGCCGCGGCGGGGGCGTCCTTCGCGGAGTGCTCGAAGCGGAACTCGCCGAGGGGCAGCGCCAGCGTGTCCGAGGGGGCGTCGGCCTTGCGGGGCGCGGCGGCGCACGCGGACAGGAGCGCCGCCAGGGCGAGCAGCAGCAGGCTCCTTCGTCCGGTACCGCCCACCCGCATCCCACGTCCCTCTAGTTGGCCCCGAGCCAGCGGATCACCGCGCGGCCCACGTCCGCGACGGTGGAGAACGACGCTAGCTCCGGAGCGGAGGGGCCGAAGTAGAGCATGGGGACGGCGTGGACGGTGTGTCCTCGAACCGACAGGTCCTCCACGTTGCCGTGGTCGCTGCACACCAGCACGCGCGCGTCGTCGGGCTGGCGGGCCACCACCGCGCGCAGGAAGGCGTCGAAGGTGTCGAGCGCCAGGCGGGCGGCCTCGAAGTCCCGCGCGTGGCCGGCCTCGTCCGCGAGGTAGTGCTCGAAGAAGGTGAAGTCCGCCTGGCCCGCGATGCGCCAGAAGAGGGCCGCGGCCTCCTCGGGCGTGCGGTGGGGCACGTCCAGGCCGTGCGCGCGCGCGGCGGCGCCGGTGATGTCGTGGGTGAGGCCGTCGTCCGCGCGAGCGTCGTCCAGCGTGCGCAGCGGCTCGCCTCCCGCGGCGAAGGCGAGCTTCGCGGCGGAGGGGCGCACCTTGCGCGCGACGCGCTCGGACAGGGTGAACTCCGGCGGGGACGTGGAGGGGCGGCGGGGGACGCCGAGCGCGTCCAGGTACGGCGCGGGGTACGCGTTGGCGAAGGTGGCGGTGCGGCCCGAGGCCTTCAGGCGCCGCACGATGGAGCGCTCCGCGAGCAGCGCTCGCAGGGCGGTGTTGGGGTAGCCCAGCACGTGGCCGCCCACGAGGACGGGGGCGGGGTCTCCGGTGAGGATGGCCGTCTGGTTGGAGGCGGACTGGGGCCGGCCGGGCACGCCGAAGGTGGGGTCCACCGCGAGCCCCACGCCGCCGTGGGGCAGGAGGGGCGCGGGGGCGTCCTGGAACCAGGCCAGGAGGTGGTCCCGGTCCGACAGCGGGTTCACGGCCGGGTCCTTCCGCCCGATGCCCACCCCGTCGATGAACAGGACCGCGACGCGCACGGCCCGGGACTGTATCCTCGAAACCGACACGCATGGCCATCCACGGCGACCTCTTCAGCTACCCGCTCCCCGAGTTCCTTCAATGGCTCGACAGCTCCCGCAAGACGGGGACGCTGCAGCTGTCGTGGGAGGCGGGCGAGCGCAAGTTGTTCCTCCTGTCCGGCCAGGTGGGCGCCACCGCGAGCGAAGGGCTTCGCGGCCGGGTGGCCCGCCTGCTGTCGCTGCCGAAGCTGGCGACGGGCACGCGCGTGCTGGCGGCGTTCGACGAGCTGGCGCGCACGCCGGACGTGGACGCGGCCTTCGACGCGCACGGGGTGCAGGCGAGGTGGGTGCGGGACCTGGGCCGCGAGGAGCTGTTCGCGGCGATGACGGACCTGACCATCGCGGGGCAGGGCACCTTCCACTGGACGGAGGACGCGGACCGCACCGGTGAGGACTGGGTGCCGTCCGACATGAGCATCCGCGAGCTGCTCTTCGAGTCCCTGCGCTGGGTGGACGAGCAGGGGGACGTGGACAAGGCGCTGCCCATCGACGCGCTGAGCGTGAAGGCGCTCGCGCCGCCCAGCCCCAGCCAGCCGCTGATGCACCGGATCATCCTCGCGCTGACGACGACGCCCCAGAACCTGGGGCGGCTGCGGCTGTCCATGGGCGTGTCGCGCTCCTCGGTGACGCGCCGGGTGCACGAGCTCCTGCGCGCGAAGCTGGTGGAGGTGGATGGCGCGCCGCAGGTGGAAGCGGATCCGGTGGCGGAGATGCTGGAGAAGGGCGCGGTGCTGATGCGCGAGGGCCAGTACGACGCGGCCGGCATCGTGTGCGCGTCGCTGCTGGCCAGCGACCCCGCGGACCGGCGCGTGCGCGAGTTCGCGCGCCTGGTGCAGCGCGAGCACGTGGCCTCGCTCTACGCGGACCTGCCGCCGCTGGTGGTGCCGCAGCTGATCCAGGCCCCGCAGACCATGGTGATGCTCAAGCCGGAGGAGCGGCAGATCGCCGGGCTCATCAGCGGGACGTGGGACGTGTCCACGCTGGTGCTGGCCAGCCCCGCGCGCGAGCTGGAGACGCTCAAGACGCTGGCGAAGCTGCACCGCATGGGGCTGTTGCAGCTCACGCTCCCGCGCTGAGGCGGGGCCTCGGGGGGGCGGCCCGCGAGCCGTGCCCCGCGCGCCTCACCCGGCGGTCGGGAGCCCCACGGCGTTGAGTCGCACGAAGACCTGCATGAGGACGTAGAGCGCGAAGGCCGCGTCATCCACGCGCAGCTGCGGCAGGGTGGACAGGCCCTGGAGGCGCAGCAGGTCCGAGCCGTCCACGTGGAGCAGGAAGGCCTGCTGGGCCAGGGTGCCTTCGCCCGCGAACGCCATGGCGCGACGGACGGCGTCGGTGCAGGCGGTGACGCAGGTGGTGTAGTCCCCGGCGGTGAAGGCGGCCTCCGCGGCCCGCGCGTGGTCGAAGAGGTCGCCCGGCGCCAGCGCGCTCGTGGGGCCCAGGAGCTTGCTGCCGGTGCTCGGCGCCGCCACGGGCACGGCGGCGGGCTCCACGCGGGGCGGGGCGGGCGCGGTCAGCGTGCGCGGCACGGGCGTGGCGGAGATGGTGGCGGCGGGCGGCGTCGCGGCCTGGAGCTGGCGGTGGCTCAGGTGCTGCGAGAGCTGCGCCTCCAGGCCCGCGGGGGCGCTGCCGGGGGGCGGCGGGGCGGGGCGGGGCGGGGGCACGATGCGCTTGGCGCGCAGGTCCTTGATGACCAGCCGGGTGATGGTCTTGAGCGCGTCCATCACGCCGCGGCCGTTGGTGGCGGCCGTCTCGAAGTCGGGGACGCCGCGCGGGTTGAGCTCCCGGCGCAGCTCCTCCACGGAGAGGACGTGGTCCAGGTCCCGCTTGTTCCACTGCATCACCAGCGGGAAGCGGTCCAGGCGGATGCCGTTCTCCAGGAGGTTCTCCTCCAGGTTGGAGAGCGACTCGCGGTTGGCGTCCATGGCCTCCGCCTGCGAGTCCGCCACGAACACGACGCCGTCGGCGCCCTGGAGCACCAGCTTGCGGGTGGCGTTGTAGAAGACCTGACCGGGCACGGTGTAGAGCGCCAGTCGCACGGAGCAGTCGCCCACGCGCTCCACCTTCACCGGCAGGAAGTCGAAGAAGAGCGTCCGGTCGCCCTCGGTGGCGATGGACATCATCTCGCCGCGGTGGGCCGGGCGAACGGTCTCGTAGACCTTTCGCAGGGTCGTCGTCTTCCCCGACAGGCCGGGGCCGTAGAAGACGATCTTCGCGGCCACTTCGCGGGCCATCAGGTTCACGCTGCTCACGGTGTCAGCTTACCTAGAACGACTCGGCGCCCGGCGCCAGTTGCGGGGCGAACATTCGCGGGCGTCCCGGCCCGGTGCTCGGCCGCGAGGAGGGCGAAGAGGGCCGCCTCCTTCGCCTCCTCGGGGAAGCCCAGCACGTCCAGCCGCTCCAGCGGCACGGGGGCGAGCCGCGCCCGCAGGTCCGCCATGAGCGCCGGGTTCCGCGTCCCACCGCCAGAGGCATACACCGCCTCCAGCCGGGGGAAGCGGGGCCGGATCCATGTATCGAAGGCGCGCGCGGTGGCCTCCACGGTGAACGCCCGCGCGGTGGCCATCAGGTCATGGGGCCGGTCCGGGGCCGCCGCCCAGAGCCGGTCCACCAGCGGCTCGCCGAAGCCCTCACGGCCCGCGCTGCGCGGAGGAGGCCGCGCGAGGAACGGATGCCCGAGCAGCTCCTCCAGGAGCGCCGGAATCACCTGGCCCCGGGAGGACAGGCCGCCGTCCCGGTCGCACGCGAGCCGCCCCTTCGTCACCCGGCGCGCCAGGCCGTCCAGCACCATGTTCGCGGGCCCGGTGTCGAACGCGAGCGTGTCGTCCACGTCCTGGCCCACGACGCTGATGTTGGCGATGCCGCCCAGGTTGAGGAACGCGCGCGCGACGTCCGGACGCTCGCGGTTCCGGAAGACGGCCCAGTCCAGGTACGGCACGAGCGGCGCGCCCTGGCCGCCCACCGCCATGTCGCGGGTGCGGAAGTCGCTGACGACGGGCAGGCCGGTGCGTTCGGCGATGACGGCCGCTTCGCCAATCTGGAGCGTGGAGGCGATGGGGGACAGGTCCGAGGGCAGGTGGGCCATCGTCTGGCCGTGCGAGCCCACGACGTGGACGTCCCCGGGCCGCACGCCCGCGCGCGCGATGACGGCGAGGACCGCGTCGGCGAAGCGCTCCCCCAACTCGAAGTTGAGCGCGCAGAGGCTGCGGGCGTCCTGGGGCGCCAGCACCCGCGCGACGAGGTCCGGCGTGAAGGGGTGGGAGACATGCGCGAGCAGGTGGAGCTTCACGTCCGCGCCGGTGCCCTCCACGCGGCAGAGGGCCGCGTCCGCCGCGTCCACGCTGGTGCCGGACAGCACGCCCACGCACAGCCGGGGCGGCAGGGAGGGCGCGGATGGCGTGGCGGGGCGCATGCCCCAAGTCTAAGGGCCTGTCCTGACGCCCGCCGGGCCCTGTCCCGGAGGGCACCGCCGCTGTCGAGGAATGGCACCCGGGCGGGGGGCTCGTGTTCAGCGGATGGAAGACGGCCTGTTGGATTCCGGAGGGCGCCCGGCCGTCCCCGTCAGCGGCCGGTCCGCCGCCGTGGGGCCGGATGGGAGGCCAGCGGGCGCTCGAGCCCTCGCAGGCCCGCGTCCTTCAGCCTGCGCCGCGCCTGGGCCGCCGGGAGCCCCGTGAAGTGCATGGCGAGCGCCAGCTTCACGTGGTCCCCCGCGGCGTCGAGCAGCGCCTCCGCCTTCGCGGGAGGCAGGTCCGTCAGCTCCGCCACCATCCGCGCCGCGCGGGCCCGCAGCTTCGCGTTCGTCGGGCGCACGTCCACCATGCGCCCCCGGTACACGTGGCCCAGGGACACGAAGGCCGCGGTGGTGATGGCGTTGAGCACCAGCTTCGTCGCCGTGCCCGCCTTGAGCCGCGTGGAGCCCGCCACCACCTCCGGCCCCGTGCGCGCCAGCACCACCGTGTCCGCGCGCATGCCCGGCCCGGGCGGGTTGCAGCACACCAGCACCGTGCGCGCGTGGCGCGCGCGGGCCGCGTCCAGCGCGCCCCGGACGTAGGGCGTGGAGGCCGACGCGGAGATGCCGCACACCACGTCCCGCGCCGTCGCCCGGAACGCCCGCACCGCCCGGGCCCCCGCGGCGACGTCGTCCTCGGCGCCCTCCACGGCGCGCGTCAGGGCCCGCCGGCCACCGGCGATGGCCGCCTGGACCCGCGTCGCCGGGACACCGAAGGTGGGGGGACACTCGCTCGCGTCGAGCACGCCGAGCCGGCCGCTGGTGCCCGCGCCCACGTAGAGCAGCCGGCCGCCAGCGCGCAGTGCTTCCGCCACGGCCCGGGCCGCCGCCGCGATGGACGGCAACGCCTCACGGACCGCGCGAAGCGCGATCAGGTCTTCTTGATGCAGCCGTCGGACGACCGCCTCGACAGGGAGGAGGTCCAGGTCGTCCGCGCGGGGATGGAGCCGTTCGGTGGGCGGAAGCGCGGACTTTCGAGCGCGCGTCATGCCCACCGGATGGCTCCCGGACTTCAGGCGGCCTTGACCACCTTGCCCGCCTTGATGCAGCGGGTGCAGGCCAGGACGCGCTCGATGCTGCCGTTCACGTTCGCCCGCAGCTTCTGCAGGTTCGGGAGGGTCCGCTTCTTGGTCTTGTTGTTCGCGTGGCTGACGTTGTTACCCACCAGCGGACGCTTCCCACAGAGGTCGCACTTCCACGCCATGACTGCTAACTCCTTGAAAACTGGGGCGTTCGACAGCAGCCCATAAAAGAGCGGCGGACCCTACCAGAAACAGGCTGGAAATCCAGCCGGATCCGATCCGGGACCTATCCCTTGAGCGGATCCTTCTTCTTCAACATGTCCTGCACCAGCCGCGCGGCCCGCATTCCCGCCAGCAGCTCGCCCTCCAGGCCCAGGCCGGGCAGGACCTCGCGGCCCGCCAGGATCACGTTCTTCGCCGGGGTGCGCTGCTTCAGCCCCGTCACGCCCAGGAAGGCCTCCGTCTCGAAGCTGTAGAGGGGGTGGGGCATGAGCCGGCTGCCGCGCACTCCGCCGGCGTCCAGGTAGGGGACCGAGCGCAGCGCGCGGTGCTGCTTCGTGAAGGGCATCAGCCGGTCCAGGTGCTCGTCGATGCGGCTCGCCAGCGCCCGGAGGTGCTCCTCGCCCTCTTCGCGCGCGGAGGCGGGGACGAAGACGCCCGCGCACACCACGCGCACGCCCTCCATGTCCTTGCTCCCGGTGGCCCCGGCGGTGCGCGCCGGGTGCTGCTGCACGAGCAGCGGGCCCAGCTCCGCGTCCTGCGTGTCCACGAGCACCAGCTCGCCCATGCCGCGCGGGAGCGCCGCCTCCGGCACCACCCAGTTCACGCTGAAGAGCAGCGACTTGATGTTGGATTGATCCAGGTGCTCCAGGAGGCCGCGGTGGTGCTTCTTGTCCGTCACCAGCCGGCGCAGCGCCCCGGAGTCCGTGGCCGTCACCAGGCACGACGCGCGGTAGAGCGTGTCCGAGCGCACCAGCTTCACGCCGGAGAACTTGCTGCCGTCGAACGCGAGCTCCTCCACGATGAAGCCGGCCGGGTTGTCGCGGCCCAGCACGTCGCCGCCCAGCTCCGTCAGCCGGCGGGTGAGCACGTCGCGCAGGGCGTCCAGGCCGCCGGGGTAGGTGGACGGCGCGGTGAGCACCTGGGACAGGGCCCGCGTCTGGGCCAGGGGCGCGCCAGGCTTCTCCAGGTGGACGAGGAAGGGCAGCAGGCCGCGCACCAGCGACAGCGCCGGATCCTCCCCCGCGAGCCGGGGCGCGGCGTCCAGGGCCGGGTGATCCTTGATCTTCCCCTTGAGCTTCCAGCCCTCGAAGAAGCCGTCGGGTGGCAGGGGGGGGCCTTCCTTGAAGAAGGCGTCGGAGGCCTCGTGCTGCGCGGCGCTGCCGCTGAGCGCGCCCTGGATGCCCTCGCCGGCCTCGCCGAACTCGCGCGTCAGCTCCGCGCGGCGGCGAGCGGCGTCCCCGGTCAGGTCCACCCGGTTCCGGGGCAGCACCAGCTGGAGCTCCGGGGCGTGCGGGCGCAGCGCGCGGCCGATGGCGGTGGACAGGCCGAGCTCGTTGAGGGCCTCGTCCACCGCGGGCATCGCCTTGAGGGGCGGCGCGACGAAGGGGGCGTAGGGCAGCACGAAGCCGTCGTGCTCGTAGCCGGGCCCCATGCCGTCGTGCTCCACCAGCAACACCCGGTGGTTGCGCTTCGCCAGGAGCGCGGCGGCGAGCGCGCCTCCGACCTGGCTGCCCAGCACGATGACGTCGTAGACGTGCCGGGACGGGCCCGAGGGGAGCTTGAGTTTGGCGGAGGACGTCGACATGGCCGCCGAACACTACACAACGCCACCGCGTCTGGCGCCCTTTTGGCGCCCCGGTTCTCCGAGGTGGCCGGACCCGGGGTGGGGCGCGCGGGCCCTCAGGCCCGGGACTTGAAGAGGCGCGCGAGCAGCTCCGGCGGCAGCGAGTCGAAGTCCGGGGCCGTGTAGTGGGCCCCCGCGTTCTTCAGCGCCTCGGCGGTCGTGGTGGTGGTGATGCCCACGGTGACCATGCCGGCGGCGCGCGCGGACCGCACGCCGTTGATGGCGTCCTCGAAGGCCAGGCACGACTCCGGGGGCACCTGGAGCGCCTTCGCCGCGGCGAGGAAGATGTCCGGCGCGGGCTTGCCGCGCTCCACCTGCTCGGCGCCGACGACGCAGGCGAAGAGCGGACGCACCGCGAGCCCATCCAGCACCAGCTCGCGGTTGCCGTGCGGCGCGGCGGTGGCCACGGCCAGGGGCAGGTGCGCGTCGCGCAGGCGGTGCAGGAAGCCCTCCGCGCCCCGGTGCAGCGCCAGGTACGGCCGGTAGATGGCGCGGTAGTGCGACTCCTTCTCCTCGGCGAGCGCATCCAGCTCCGCGACGGAGAGGGCGCGGCCCAACAGCTGCGGGAGGATCTCCTCGTTCTTCTTCCCGGCGAACTCGTTCTGGAAACGTTCCGCGGTCAGGCCATCCAGTCCGAGCTTCCGGGCGAGCGACACCCAGGCGCGGTTATGGAAGTCCATGTTGTCGACGAGCGTGCCATCCATGTCGAAGACGGCGGCGAGCAGGGGGGCGGCTGCGGGAGTCATGTTTCTCCCAATACCGATTTCTGCCGCCATGTCACCCCCGAATCTCCCATGCGAGCCCCTTCCGGGCTGATATCCCCACGGCATGAGCGAGGACGTGCTGCTGGAGACACAAGACGCGGTGGGGCGGGTCACCCTCAACCGACCGAAGGCCCTCAACGCGCTCTCGCTGGAGATGTGCCGGGTGCTGCATCCCCGACTGGACGCCTGGGCGGCGGATCCGTCCGTGAAGGCGGTGGTGATCCGCGGCGCGGGAGGCCGGGCCTTCTGCGCGGGAGGGGACGTGCGCGCGGTGGCCAGTTCGGTCGCACGGTCGGATCCGTCGCTGTCGCGTGAGTTCTTCCTCGCCGAGTACGCGCTCAACCATCGGATCCACCACTTCCCGAAGCCGTTCATCGCGCTGGTGGACGGCATCTGCATGGGCGGCGGGTTGGGGCTGTCCATGCACGGGGCCTTCCGGGTGGTGACGGAGAAGCTGGTGCTCGCGATGCCGGAGACGGCCATCGGCATCTTCCCGGACGTGGGCGGCGGCTGGTTCCTGCCGCGCTTCCCCGGCGAGTCGGGGACGTACCTGGGGCTCACCGGCGCGCGGTGTGACGCGGCGGACGCGCGGTGGCTGGGGTACGCGACCCACCGGGTGGAGTCCTCGCGGCTGGAGGACGTGGTGCGGGCGCTGGGGGCCGCGGACTGGAGCGGACCGGGGCGCGAGGTGGCGGCGCGCGTGCTCCAGGGCTTCCATCAGGACGCGGGTGCCCCAGGGCTCGCCGCGCGGGCGGACGTCATCGACCGGTGCTTCCAGGGCGACCGCGTGGAGGACATCCTCGCGGCGCTGGAGCGCGAGGGGACGGCGTGGGCGGAGGAGACTCGCGCGACGCTTCTGCGCATGTCGCCCACGAGCCTGCGGGTGACGCTGCGGCAGCTGCGCATCGGGCGCGGACAGGACTACGACGCGACGGCGCGCATGGAGTACCGGTTGAGCCAGGCGCTGACGCGGCGGCCGGACTTCCAGGAGGGGATCCGCGCGGTGCTGGTGGACAAGGATCAGAAGCCGCGCTGGAGCCCGGCCTCGCTCGCGGAGGTGACGGACGCGGAGGTGGAGGCCTGCTTCGCGCCACGGCCTGGAGACGAACTGGAGCTGCCCGCGCGAGGATGATCCACGCGCGTCGCGATGGACGCGCTCCCGGCCCGAAGGCGATGCGCGGTGCGCGGTGCGCGTCATGAGCCGGGGACCGCGCGCCCGCTGACTACAGGTCCTCGTCGCTCACGACGGTGCGCCCGTCCTCGCGCAGGAGCGCGGTGGTGATGCCTTCACCGGGGCGCAGCACGCCCGCCTCGTAGACGCGCTGGCTGCCGCACGAGGGGCTCTTCTCCTTCAGGAGCGCCACCGTGGCGTCGAACCGCCGCGCGGCCCCCAGGGCCAGCCTGGCGCCTTCCTGGAACGCGGCGGTGCGGTCCTCGCGCGTCTCTCGCGTGAGGGCCCGCGCGCGGCCGGCCCAGACGTCCACGCCCGTGCCTCCCGAGAGATCCACGGGGGGCCTCGGAATGCCCAGGCCCGCGGCGGCTTCCGGGCAGATGGGGATGACAGCCTTGCCCTCCAGCGCCGCGAGCACTCGCTCCGAACGCTGGGAGCGCCCGTCGTAGCGGCACGCCTCGCCCAGCAGACACGCGCTGACCAGCACCGTGGGCGCCGCGCGCAGGGCCTCGCGTCGGGCATCGCGAGCCGATGCCCCATCTCCGCTGGAGGGGGCGTGCGCCGCGTGACGCGAATGTTCGGGCTCGGCATGAGCCGGCGTCGCGGCCCTGGGGACTCCGGGCGCGGCCTGCGATGGTGCCTCCGCCGTCATCGCGTCGCGCGGCGCATGCGAGGGCACCGCCGCCGTCGCCTCTTCGGCTGCCGCCGGAGGCAACGGCTCCACGACCTTCGTCACTTCGGGGCACCCGGGCTGCGAAGCGCCATGCCATCTCCGGTCACCCGCGCGTCCACCTTCGTGCGCGTCCCCTCCAGCGTCACCGCGCCCGTCACCGCCAGGTGCACGGCCAGGGGATACAGCCGGTGCTCCTCCGCGAGGATGCGCGCGCTCAGGCTCGCCTCGTCATCGTCCGGCAGCACGGGCACCGCCGCCTGCGCGATGATGGGGCCCGTGTCCGTGCCCGCGTCCACGTAGTGCACCGTGCACCCGGCCACCTTCACGCCGCGCTCCAGCGCCTGCTTTTGCGCGTGCAGGCCCGGGAACGCGGGCAGCAGGGAAGGGTGGATGTTCAGCACGCGCCCCGGGAAGCGCTTCAGGAAGTCCGCGCTCACCAGCCGCATGAAGCCCGCCAGGCACACCCACTCGACGCGCGCGTCCGCCAGCACGCCGAGCACCGCCGCCTCGAAGTCCGCCTTCGACCCGAAGCCCTTGTGGTCCACCACCTCCGCGCGCACGCCCGCCTTCCGGGCGCGCTCCAGCGCGAACGCCGTGGGCACGTTGGACAGCACGCACGCCACCTCGGCCGGGTAGTCCGCCCGCGCGGCCGCGTCGAGCAGCGCCTGCAGGTTGCTCCCGCTGCCGCTGACGAGCACCCCCAGCCGCGCCCGCCGCGCGCTCATGGCTCGATGACCGCCGTGGCCTCGCCCTGGCCCGCCTCCACCCGGCCCACCTCGGACGCCTCCACGCCCCGGGCGCGCAGCACCTCCAGCGCCTTCGCCACGTCCTCCTTCGCCACCACCACGATGAGGCCCAGGCCCATGTTGAACGTGCTGAACATCTCGTCGCGCGCCACGCCGCCCGTCTTCGCGATGAGGTCGAAGATGGCCGGCTTCTTCCACGCGGACTCGCTCAGCACCGCGCGCGTCCCGTCCGGCAGGCACCGGGGCAGGTTGCCCGGGATGCCGCTGCCGGTGATGTGCGCCATGCCCTTCACCTTCACCGCCTGGCACAGCGCGAGCGCGTCCTTCACGTAGATGCGCGTGGGCTCCAGGAGCGCGTCCCCCAGCGGCCGGTCCAGCCCCGGCGGTGCCACGTCCAGGGGCAGCTTCGCGTCGTCCAGCAGCACCTTGCGCGCCAGCGAGTAGCCGTTGCTGTGCAGCCCCGACGACGTCAGGCCGATGAGCGCGTCCCCCGGCTTCACCGCCTTGCCGTCGATGATGGCCGAGCGCTCCACCACGCCCACGCAGAAGCCCGCGACGTCGTACTCGCCCCGCGCGTAGAAGCCGGGCATCTCCGCCGTCTCCCCGCCCAGGAGCGCGCACCCCGCCTGCTCGCAGCCCCGCGCGATGCCCTTCACCACCTCCGCCGCGGCGTCCACCTCCAGCTTCCCCGTGGCGAAGTAGTCCAGGAAGAACAGCGGCTCCGCGCCACAGGTGAGGATGTCGTTCACCGACATGGCCACCAGGTCGATGCCCACCGTGTCGTGCCGCCCCGCCTGGAAGGCCACCTTCAGCTTGGTGCCCACCCCGTCCGTGCCCGCCACCAGCACCGGCGCCTGGTACTTGCCGGGCGGCAGGGCGAACAGGCCCCCGAACCCGCCCACCCCGCCCAGGACCTCGGGGCGCGTGGTGCGCGCGGCATGGGGCTTGATCTTCTCGACGAACGCGTCGCCGGCCTCGATGTCTACTCCGGACTGCTTGTAGGTCGTTCCCACGGGCCGGCCTTGTATCCCTCCGCAGGGCCCCTGTCTCGGGCCTCGGAATGGACGTGTCGGGTTTGTGGCGGCCTGTCGCCCCCGGGCGCCCGCGCGATATCGGTCTGGGATATTTGACCGGTGGGGTGGGGGCTGATTGACTCGCGGGCCAGATGGGCGCCGAGGAAACCCTCTTTCAACGTTTTGGCAAGGAGTTCCCCAAGGGCACCGAGCTCTTCCGCGAGGGAGAGATCGGCAAGGAGATGTTCGTCATCCAGTCCGGGAAGATCGCCATCTCCAAGCGCGTGCGCGACGTGGAGAAGACGCTCGCGGTGCTGGGCCCGGGCGAATTCTTCGGCGAGATGGCCATCATCTCCAACAAGCCCCGGAACGCCTCCGCCGTGGTGCATGACGACGCGAAGCTGCTCGTCATCGACCCGAAGACCTTCGAGGCGATGATCCGCGGCAACGCGGAGATCGCCGTCCGGATGATCAAGAAGCTGGCCGAGCGCCTCTCCGAGGCGGACGCCCAGATCGAAAACCTGCTCCACGGCGACCCCGCCAGCCGCGTCGTGCATCAGATCCTCCAGGCCTGCCAGACGCGCGGTCGTCCGCTGGAGGAGGGCGTGGAGGTGGACTTCGCCATCCGGGAGATGCCCCGGCAGATCGGCGTGGGCGAGCCCGCCGTGCGCAGCATGCTGGAGCGCCTGGAGCGCGCGGGCCTCATCGAGCGCAGCGGTGACCGGGTGACCGTGTACGACACGGGCCGGCTGCATGACTTCCTCAACTACCTCGAGATGAAGTGGAAGTTCGGAGACCTCTAGCGTGAAGCTGCAAGTCCTCGGGTGCCACGGCGGCGAGCTTCCCACGTGCAGGAGCACGTGCTTCCTCGTGGACGACGTGCTCGCGCTCGACGCGGGCGCCCTCACCGGCACGCTCTCGCTGGAGCAGCTCTGCAAGGTGGACGACATCCTCGTCGGCCACAGCCACTTCGACCACGTGAAGGACCTGCCGCTGCTCGCCGACCTGGTCATCGGCCGCAGGGACAAGCCCGTCACCATCCATGCCTCCCGCGAGTGCGCCAAGGCGCTGCGCGAGAACATGTTCAACAACGCGCTGTGGCCGGACTTCACGCGCATCCCCACGCGCCACAAGCCCGTCCTCGCCATCAAGACCTTCCGCGCCGGCAGCACCTTCCAGGTGGGCCCCTACACCGTGAAGAGCGTCCCGGTGAGCCACCCCGTGGAGTCGTGCGCCTTCATCGTCAGCGACGGCAAGTCCGCGCTCGCCATGAGCGGCGACACCGGCCCCACGGACAAGCTGTGGAAGGCCCTCAACGCCACCCGGAACCTGAAGGCGCTGCTGCTGGAGGCCAGCTTCCCCAACAGCCTCCAGGCCCTGGCGGACATCTCCGGCCACCTGACGCCCGCCACCGTGGGCTCGGAGCTGCGCAAGTTCGACCGCAACGGCGCCCAGGTGATGCTCTACCACCTGAAGCCCGCCTTCGTGACCCAGCTCAAGAAGGAGCTGGCCGCGCTGCCCGTGAACGTCCTGGAGCTGGGCGAGACGTTCCAGTTCTAGGGGACGCGCCGCGCCGCGCCGTACGCGGGTATTGACGGCCCGCGGCCGCCGGATTAACCCCCGGGCCTCATGGCCTGGTTCTCCAAGAAGCCCCGCATCGCCGTCGACGCAGAGAAAGCCGCCGAGCCCCAGCCCTCCCGCATGCAGGGCCTCTGGGCCAAGTGCGAGCAGTGCGACGAGATCATCTACCGTCAGGAGCTGGAGAAGAACTGGATGGTGTGTCCGCACTGCGAGCACCACCACGCCTGGACGGCCCGCGCGCGGCTGGCGGCCACGCTGGATCCGGACTCCTTCGAGGAGTTCGACAAGGAGCTGGAGCCCCAGGACCCGCTCAGCTTCACCGACTCCAAGAAGTACAAGGACCGGCTCAAGTCCACGCGCAAGAACCTGGAGGAGAACGACGCGTTCATCTCCGGCGTGGGCCGCATCGAGGGCCGCCCCGTCTCCATCGGCTGCTTCGTCTTCGAGTTCATGGGCGGCTCCATGGGCTCCGTGGTGGGTGAGAAGGTCACGCGCGTCTTCGAGCGCGCCTTCGAGCTCAAGTGCCCCGCGGTGGTGTTCTCCGCCTCCGGCGGCGCGCGCATGCAGGAGGGCATCTTCTCCCTGATGCAGATGGCGAAGACGTCCGCGGCCATCGCGCGCTTCCGCACCAGCGGCAAGCCGTACATCTCCGTGATGCTCAACCCCACCACGGGCGGCGTGGCCGCGTCCTTCTCCTGGCTGGGCGACATCATCCTCGCGGAGCCCAGGGCCCTCATCGGCTTCGCCGGCCCGCGCGTCATCGAGCAGACCATCCGCCAGAAGCTGCCGGAGGGCTTCCAGCGCTCGGAGTTCCTGCTGGACCACGGGATGATCGACGCCATCGTCCACCGCAAGGACCTGCGCGGGAAGCTGGGCCAGCTCATCGGCATGCTGGGGTAGGGCGGCGGGCCTCCACGTCATGGACGCGCCGCGCACTCCCGAGGAGGCCCTGCGCTTCTTCCAGGCGCTCAACCCCTCCGGCATCAAGCTGGGGCTGGAGCGGGTGAAGGACGCGCTCGCCGCGTTGGAGCACCCGGAGCGCGACTACCCGGCGCTGCACGTCGCCGGCACCAACGGCAAGGGCAGCACCTGCGCCTTCGTGGCGCGCGCGCTGGAGGCCGCCGGGCACCGCGTGGGGCTCTACACGTCCCCGCACCTGGTGCGCGTCAACGAGCGGATCCGCGTGTCCGGCGCGGACATCCCGGACGCCGCCTTCGGGCAGCGCATCCTGGAGGTGCTGGAGCGCTACCCCTCCGCGCTGTCGGAGCCGATGACGTACTTCGAGTTCGGCACCGTGGTCGCGCTCTGGCACTTCTCCCGCGAGCGCGTGGACGTGGCCGTGCTGGAGACGGGCCTGGGCGGCCGGCTGGACGCCACCACCGCCGCGAACCCCGTCGTGACGTGCGTCACCCCCGTGTCCTTCGACCACATGGAGTACCTGGGCCACACGCTCCGGGAGATCGCCTGGGAGAAGGCCGGCATCTTCAAGCCCGGCGTGCCGGTGGTCCTGGCCGGGCAGGAGCCGGAGGCCCTGGAGTCGCTCCTGCGCCGCGCGGAGCAGCTGGCCGCGCCCGTCCAACAGGAGGGCCGCGACTTCCGCGTCGTCCCCGGCCCCGAGGGGACGCTCTCGTACCGGGGAGGTGCCTGGTCGCTCGACGGCCTCACGCTCGCGCTGCGGGGGCCGTACCAGCGCCAGAACGCGGCGGTGGCCCTCGCCTGCCTGGAGGCCCTCCAGGCCCGGGGCGTGGCGGTGACGCCGGAGGCCGCGCGCGAGGGACTGGCCACCGCGCGCTGGCCGGGGCGGCTGGAGGAGGTGGCCCAGGGGCCGACGGTGGTGGTGGACGGGGCCCACAACCCCGCGGGCGTGGCGGTGCTGCTGGAGGCCCTGCGCGCGCTCTACGCCGGGCGGCCGTTGCACCTGGTGTTCGGGGTGGTGGCGGACAAGGACCGGGGGCCGATGATGCGGGCCCTGTTCCCGCTGGCGGCCTCGGTGCACCTCACGCCCCTGGACACCCCGCGCTCGCTCGCCCCTGGGCGGTACCTCGATGAGGCAGGGACCTTGTGTTCACGGGTCATCGCGCACTCCTCCTTGGAGGAGGCCCTTGCCGGGGCGAAGGCCGATGCAGCGGGGCGCCCGGACGGCCTGGTGTTGGCGACGGGTTCATTGTTCCTGGTAGGCGCCGTGAAGCGATGGGTCGAACGGAGCCTTGGCGCGGTGCGACAGCAGCAGTAAATTTGAGACATGCGCCTGCCGGACTGGAGATCAGCGCTTCCGGGACCTCCGATGCCCACCGTCGATGAGGTCGATTTCCGGGCGCTGTACTCCAAGACGAACTACGTGGTGGAGACGGCGGATGGTTGGTCGCTCGTCATCACGCGCTACCGGCCGGTGAAACAGGCGTTCGCGCAGCCGCTGTTCGGTGAGCCGCTGCTGCTGGTGCACGGTTTCTCGCAGAACCGGCACACGTGGACGAGCGGCCAGTTCGTCAAGAACCTGCTCTTCTTCGGCGTGGACATCCACATCCTGGAGCTGCGCGGGCACGGCAAGAGCTCCATCGCCTTCCAGAAGGAGCGCGCGGAGCGCTTCAAGCGCCCGCTGCCGCAGGACCTGGACTACGGCTGGGACCTGGACAGCTACTTCCTCTATGACCTGCCGGCGGCCGTCTCCGGCGTCAAGCGCATCACCCGGCGCGAGCGCGTCTTCTACTGCGGCCACTCCATGGGCGGCATGCTGGGCTACGGCTACGCCGGCATCCACGACGACTTCGAGGGGCTCATCACCATCGGGTCGCCCGCGGACCTGGGGCGCGGCTTCATGCTGCTGCGCATGCTGGCGCACGGCGCGCCGATGCTCGCGGGCGCGGTGGACCTGACGCTGGGCGGGCTGAACCTCAACCGGCGGGCGTCCGCGCTCACCCGCTCGCTGCTGGCGAAGGGCGTGGGCGCCTTCAGCCCCGCCCTCCAGAAGCGGCTGGAGCCGGACGCGTCCAAGGCGCTCGTGTTCAACGCGGTGCCGGTGGACGTGGTGCTCAAGTGGGTGGAGCGCCAGCTGGCCCACGCGGACGAGTCCGCGCTGTATCAGCGGTTCACGCGCAAGCTGAACCGGCTGGTCAACACCGAGCGCGTCAGCCGCGACGACATCCGGTGGCTGCTGCGCGAGGGCGGCGAGCGCGAGCCCCGCAAGGTGATTGAACAGTTCGCCCGGTGGATCCGCCGCGGCGAGATGGTCTGCTACCGCACGGACTACGACTTCAAGCGCGGCTTCGGGAAGATTGAAATCCCCATGGCCATCATCTTCGGGGACATGGATCCGCTGGCGTCCGTGGAGTCCACGCGCAGCGTGTACCGCGCCGCGAAGAGCGAGTACCTGCTGTGGCGGCCGGTGAAGGGCAACAGCCACGTCGAGCTCACCATGGGGCACGACATCCGGCAGATCTGCTACGACATCAAGAACCTCATCGAGTACGCCCGCACGCACCGCACGCGCTCGCCGGCCCTGCCGCGGTTGCGTTGAAGCGCGGACGTTCCGGTCAGGCTGAAAAGTTGGGGCCTCCCGGCTGCGTGATAATTTCGCGCCCGTCTGTCTTCTGACGCATGTCACGGGAGTGGTCGATGAAGGGCTTCGCGGTGTCGCTGCTCGGATTGTGGCTCGTGCCGCTGGTGGCGCTGGCGCAGCAGCCGGCGGACCTCAACACCATCACGGCCATCTCCGTGAGCGGCGGGACGGTGGAGATCACCGGCAGCAAGAAGGCGGACTTCAACAGCTTCACCATGACGGATCCGCCCCGGCTCGTCATCGACGTGTCCGGCGCCGTCTTCCAGGGCGTGGCGGAGGAGCAGCCCGTGGGCAACGGCACCATCACGGGCATCCGCACCGCCACCTACGGCACGGAGTCCGCGTCCATCGCGCGCATCCTCATCGGCTATGAGCGCGAGGTGGAGACGGACATCCAGACCTCCGGCACGCAGCTGGTGGTGAAGGTCCTGGGCAGCGGGGGCGGCGCGGCCGTCGCGCAGGTGACGCCCGCGGAAGGGCAGGGGACCGCGCAGCAGGGGACCGCCGCCGCCAACCCCCAGCCGGGCGCCAACGCGCAGGACGCGGCCCGCGCCGCCGCGTCGGACCAGGAGTCCCAGGAGAAGGCAGCGAAGGCCGCCGCGGACGCCGCCCGGGCCGAGCGCGAGGCCCAGGAGAAGGCCGCCGCCGAGGCCGCCGCCCGCGCCAAGGCGGACGCGGACGCGGAGAAGAAGCGCCAGGAGGAGGCCCAGGCCGCCGCCAGGCGCCAGCAGGAGGAGGAGCGCCGCGCCTCGGAGCAGGCCGCCGCCGCGGAGAAGAAGCGCCAGGAGGAGGAGGCCCAGGCCGCCGCGAAGCGCGCCGAGGACGAGCGCCGCGCCACCGCCCAGGCCGCCGCCGAGCAGAAGCGCCAGCGCGAGGAGGAGGCGAAGGCCGCCGCCGAGGAGAAGCGGGCCCAGGCCCAGGCCGCCGCCGAGGAGCGCATGGCCGCGGCGAAGACGGCCGCGGAGAGGAAGCGCGCCGCCGCCGAGGCCGCCGCCGAACGCAAGGCCCAGCAGGAGGAGGAGCGCCGCGCCGCGGCTCAGGCACGCCGCGAGGAGCAGCAGGCCGCCCGCGAGGCCGCCGCCGAGCAGAAGCGCCAGCGGGCGGCGGAGGCCCGCGAGCGCCGACAGCAGGCCGTGGCGGCCCGCGAGTCGCGCGCCAGCGCCAGCCAGGGCAGCGCCGCCGCGGAGTCGCGCGAGAGCGGCGGGGGCGCGGTGTCGTCGCGCCGCAAGACGATGACGCAGATCGGCTTCCAGCAGCGGCCGGACAGCTCGCGCGTCTTCGTGCGCACCAACGAGCCGGTGCGCTACACGGTGAGCGGCTCCGGCAACCAGGTGGTGCTGGAGCTGGAGAACACGCGGGTGGTGGAGTCCAACAACACGCTGCCCCTGGACACGCACTTCTTCCCGTCGGCCGTGTCGCGCGTGGAGGCCTTCTCCGGCGCGGGCCAGACGGTGCGCGTCGTCATCCAGCTGAAGCAGGGGGTTCGCTATGAGACACGCCAGGACGGCGGCCTCATCACCCTCGACTTCCCGCGCCCGGGCCGGTAGGACGGGGCGGGCGCCGTTGCCGGCACGGCGCCCTCCGCCCACGCCTCCCGCATGTCCTTCCTTGCCCCGGTCGTCCTGACGCTCTGGGTGTCGGCCCAGATTCCGCTGGCCACGCAGGTGGAGCTGCCCACCGGCGAAGTCGTGGAGCTGGCGGCCGACTACGTCGTCTACGAGAACGACGTCCTCACCGCCCGGGGCCACTGCGAGCTGCGCAGCGGCCCCAACGTGCTGCGCGCGGACGAGGTGACCTACAGCGAGGCCACGCAGGTGGCCACCGCCACGGGCAACGTGATGTTCGTCAGCGGCCTGATGGCCGCCATCGCGGACGACGTGCGCGTGGACCTGCGCTCCAACGAGGCCAACGTGAAGGGCGGCCTCTTCATGCAGAAGAAGGGCGTCACCCCCGAGGCGCTCCAGGCCGCGAGGACGCCGGACGAGCTGCGCAAGCTGGGCGAGACGCCCGTCCTGATGAGCGGCACGCGCATCCGCCGCACCGGGGAGACGGCCTTCTCCGTGGACGGCCTGGCCTTCACCCCGTGCCAGTGCGGCCCCGGCGAGCCCGGCTGGCGCGTGGAGGCGAAGGAGGCCAACGTGAAGATGGGCGAGCGCGCCATCCTCACCTGGCCCGTGGTGTACGTGCGCTCGGTGCCGGTGTTCGCGCTGCCGTGGCTGTACCTGCCCCTGGCCGAGCGCCGCTCGGGCCTGCTCATCCCCCGCCCGTCCAACTCCGGCCTCAACGGCTTCGCGCTGGACGTGCCCGTCTTCGTCACGCTGGGGGAGAGCTACGACCTCACCTTCACCCCGGGCTTCTACACGGGCGGCGGCGACATCGAGGGGCTCCACAAGGACGCGGAGGGCAAGCCCGTCCTCGAGCCCCGCCCCAACGGCGTGAAGGGGCCCCGGCTGCTCACCGAGTTCCGCTACGTCCCCAGCGAGCGCACGCGGGGCCGGGCCACGCTGGGCCTCCTCTATGACCTGCGGCCCCGGCTCAACCCGACGACCTCCAACTTCCTCCGCGAAGGGGGCCAGGACACCGGCGCCATCGTCGAGGAGAAGCGCGGGCTGCGCGGCGAGGCGTCCTGGCAGCACACGCAGGACCTGGGCGACGGCTGGCACGACCGCGTGGACGCGTACTTCGTGTCGGACGGCTTCTACACGCGCGACCTCACCGCCGACCTGCTGGTGCAGAACTACAACTACCTGCGCAGCACCGCCGTCGTGTACCAGCGCCGCGACGAGCGCTACCTGGGCCTGGACGTGTCGCTGCGCCAGGACCTGCGCTACCCCTTCCGCTTCTTCCAGCCGAACCCCATCCCCGCGGTGGCCTCCCCGACGGGCGTCGCCATCGACCCGCACGGCCCCACGACGTTCCAGCGCCTGCCGGGCATCACCTTCGCCCTGCCGCAGCGGCCCCTCCTGGGCGGGCGCGTGATGGGCGGGATGCAGGTGGAGTACAGCCGGCTGGCGCCCCTTCGCGGCGGCGGCTTCGCGGACGACGGCTCCGACGGGCTCTTCTCGCTCAACGGCCAGTGGCGCCCCGAGGGCACGCCGCTCGATGCCCCGACCCTGCCCACCGACGCGCTGGAGGGCAACGGCCGCTTCGACCCCACCGAGCGCGAGGGCCGCGACCGCGTGTCGCTGGCCTCGCGCCTGTCCACGTCCCACGGGCTGGGCACGTGGGGCCGCCTGACGCCCTCGTTGGGGCTGCGCCAGGACGTGTCCGTGGGCGAGGTCTCCGGCCGCGCCGCCGCGCGGGGCTACGCGCTGGCGGACCTGGTGCTGGACTCGCAGCTGGCGCGCACCTTCGCGGACCGGGACACGCTCTACCGGCACACGCTGTCCCCGTCGGTGACCCTGCGCTACGTGCCCGGCGGCTGGGGCCACGGCCTCACCGCCTTGAACGGAAGTGGCACCGGCACGGTGCCGCTCGTCTACGACGAGTGGGACTCCGCGGTGCCGCTCCAGTCCGACGGCAGCGTGCGCGGCTTCCTCCACGCCGTGGTCGCCGTGGACCAGACGCTGCGCGTGCGCAAGGGGCCCACCACCCGCGAGCCGCTGCGCCTGCGCATCGGCCAGGGCTTCGACCTGTCGCGCATCGCGCCCGTCGCGGGCCGCGACACGGCGCAGGGCAGCGTGCTGCGCGACACCTTCGCGCGCCTGTCCGCCAGCGCCGGCGTCGTCACCGCGGGCGGGCTCGTGCGCATGGACCCGACCACGCGCGACATCACCCAGCTGTCCGCCGACGTCACCATCGACAACGGCAAGGGCAACGCCCTGTACGCCCGCTACGACGACCTGCTGGCCGTGAAACAATTGTCAATTGATCGTGGGTTGGATCCTCTGGCACAAGGACCCGACTTCGCGCGTCGCGGCGTGGACATGCTGGTGGGAGACGCACCTCGTCCCCTCCCGTCCCACAGCGACCAGGTCGACCCCTCTCCGACCGAGCGGGCGCAGGCTCTCACTGTCGGTACGCGAATCAAGCTCGGATTCGGGCTCGGGTTGCGATACGAAGCATTGGTGCAACCGCTTTATAAGGATCTGAATACCCAGGAAAGTCAGCCTCTTGCGCAACAGACCTTCGGCGTGTCGTATGGACCCGCCTGTGACTGTTGGCGCATCGAGGGCGTGATGATCCTGCGGCGCAATCAGACGCCGGAATTCGCCGGCGTGAACCTGAGTGTGGCCGGGTTCGGATCCTTTGGGTCGGGAGGCTAGGAATCACCCGCTGTACGCGAGCGTTGCACTCACCTCGAAACATCCCCCCAGAGGAGAAGTACTTCGTGTCGGATCTCGGAAAAAGAATTGGCCAGCGCATTCGCGAGCTTCGCACGCAGCGCCCGGAGCGTTGGACGCAGGAGGAGCTCGCGGAGCGTGCGCAGATCAGCGTGTCCTTCCTGTCCATGATCGAGCGCGGCGAGCGTGTGCCGCACGTGGAGACGCTGGCGGCGCTCTCCAACGCCCTCAGCGTCAGCCTCGGTGAGCTCTTCACGGGCACCGAGCAGACGCCTGCCCAGACGGAGGATCTGCTGCGTCCCCTGTCGGACTTCGCTCGCGCGCGCGGCCTCAATGCGCGCGACGTGGACCGGCTGCTCGGCGTGGCGCGTGTGATGTTCAACGGCTCGGCGGCCTGAGCCCCCTGCCGGGGAGGGGCCTTCCCCGCGCGTGACCCTTCCGCCCGCCACCCCCCTCGGCGCGGCGGAGGGCCCCACGTAAGGATTGACCCCGGGGCCCCGCGTCCGTAGCGTGGCTGGCTGATTCTCGAATCAACCAGCCGCGGGAGGACGCGTGGGCCAGCAGAAGACGGCGCCGGAGAACGGGACGCGGGAGAGCGAGCGTCGCCGCACCATCCTGCGGGCCGCCATCGACGTGTTCGCCCGCAAGGGCTACCACGGCTGCCGCATCGCGGACGTCGCCAAGGAGGCGGGCGTCGCGTACGGGCTCGTCTACCACTACTTCAAGAACAAGGATGAGCTGCTGGAGACCGTCTTCGAGACGGGCTGGAGCGGCTTCATCGCCCGCGCGCGCGCCGTCGCCGAGAGCGAGGGCTCGCTGGTGGAGAAGGTCCGCCGCATCGCGGACGTGGCCTTCGAGGCCTACCGCGTGGACCCCCGCGCGGTGAAGGTGCTCATCCTGGAGATTGCCCGCTCACCGGCGGGCGCCCGCATCAACCGGCAGACGGCCTTCGTGGACGTCATCCGCCTGAGCGCGCAGATGTTCACCCACGCGAAGGAGACGGGGGAGCTGCGGCCGGACGTGGATCCGCTGCTCGCGTCCGCGCTGCTCTTCGGCTCCATCGAGATGGGGCTCACCGCCTTCGTCGTGGGGCTGGCGGACGCGCGCGACACGGCGATGCTCGAGCGCGCCAAGGCGCAGATCGCCGACTCCTTCCTCCACGGCGTGCTGGTGAACGGCGCGGCCTCCCGGACCGAGGCCGCGAAGCCCGAGGCGGCGCGGCGCGAGCCGGAGCTTCCACCGGGAGAGGCCTCGCCGGCCCCGGCTCCGCTGAAGCGGGAGAGGGCCGCGTCCAAGGCGCGGGCCCCCAAGCGCGGCTGAGGGCTTCGGCGGGCTACGGCGTGCCCATGCCTGGGGCGTTGGCGGCCACGCCCGGCGTCTCCGGGGCGCCGGTGAAGTCCAGCTTGAGCAGCGTCTGGCCGTCCACCCAGCGGTCATCCGTCTTCACGCCCCAGTGGAGGTGCGGGCCGGTGACGCGGCCGGTGCTGCCCACCCGGCCCAGCGGGTCGCCCTGCTTCACCTTCGCGCCGTTCTTCACGTCGATGCGGGACAGGTGGAAGTACGCGGTGTAGAGCCCCGCGCCGTGGTGCAGGAGCACGGTGTTGCCGGACGCGTAGTTGTCGCGCGCCATCACCACCGTGCCGTCGTTGGCGGCGACCACCGGCGCGCCCGTGGCGCCGTCCAGGTCCACGCCGAAGTGCTGGGACTGCAGCTTGCCGTTGAACGAGCGGCGGTCGCCGAAGGGCGCCGTCACCGTGGCCTCGCGCGGCCAGGCGAAGTTCTGGCTGAACAGCGGCGCCTGGAAGGGCTGCGCGAACGCCGCGGCGAACGCCTTGCGGTCCGCCTCCATGCGCGCCTTCACCGCCTTGGGCGGAGACACGTACTTGCTGGCCACGCGCAGCTCGCGCTCGCGGAAGCCCGGCGCGCCCACGTCGAGCACGCCGGACAGGAGCACCGGCAGGCCGCGGCCGGGGGCCGTGATGTCCACCGGCACGGTGCCCGCCGGCTGCTCCACCGGGAGGCTGGTGAGGGCCGCGTAGCCGTTGTTCCACGCGAAGAAGCGCAGGGGCCGGCCCGCGAGCGTGCCCGAGGGCAGCGCGGACGCGCCGCTCACCGTCACCAGCACCGGATCCCCCGACTTGGGGTTGGCTGGCTGGAGCGTCAGGCGCGGCCCGTCCTGGGGCGCCACCTTCAGCGGCGCGAGCTCCCCCTGCGCCATGACGCCCGGCGTGGGCGCCCCCGGGGCTCGGCGCCCCGGCTCTGCGGCAGGGCCTGGGGAGGCCGGCGCGCCGTCCGCCATCGCGTTGGCGGAAGCGGCGGGCGTGGCGGCGAGCGCCGGAGCCGCGGAGGCGAGCAGGGAGAGGACGAGGACGCGAGCGGCGGCAGGGTTCCGGGCGGGCATGGGCTGTTCTTTACACCACGTGCGCGCGGATCCTTCCCGGACCGGCGTCGCGCGTGTCGGTTGCCTGCTCCTCTGTCCGGAAGGGCTCGGCGGGATGCCCGCTGGTGGACGTCTGGCCGCCCGCGCCGGGGCAGGCACCGGACGCGTGCCTTTCTCGGCACTTGGGCGCCCCGGGAGGCGAAGCAGTGTTCCTGGCTGGACGCGCGGCAGGCAGCCGGGCCAGTTCTCCCCGCGTCAAGGCGTTACGGACGGCGAGGGGCTCCCTAGCTTTCCCCATCAACGCATCGCATTGACTTCTCGAAAGGAGAGCGCACGCATGCCCCGCTCCTACAGCTTCGACCACTTCCAGGTGCCCAAGACGCTGCCGCCCCAGAAGCGCAGCCTGCGTCAGCGCGACAAGGCGCACCTCGCCCAGTCCTCGCGAGCGCCGGTGGAGGACTCCGAGGGCCTCCACTACGGCAAGAGCCACGCGCAGACGGAGGAGATCCTCGCCGCCCGCAAGATGGAGCTCCAGTTGGAGGAGCTGTCCCGCCCGGAGGCGGACGCCAAGTTCTCGCACGGGCCGGTGTCGAAGGTGAGCGGGGCCGCGCGGCGGCAGCGCAAGGCGGCCGCGTCGCCCATCATCGGGACCACCTCGCCCATCGGGGCGCTGCCGCCCACCCAGGAGCGGCCGCTGGCGCAGGGCCGTCTGCCGGACCTCATCGAGGAGGCGCGCCGGCAGCTCAAGGCCATCCAGTCCGGCGTGGGTGACGTGGCGTCCGCGATGCAGCGGCTGGCGCTGCTGCCCTTCGAGGCGGTGCGTCTGGCGGCCCGCCGCATCCGTCCGGCTTGAAGGGGCGGGTGAGCGACGCGTGGAGCTGACCCTGGTCTCCTACAACATCCACTCCGGCATCGGCGTGGACGGGGCCTTCGACCTGGAGCGCGTGGGCGAGGTGCTCCGTGAGGTGAACGCGGACATCATCGCCCTGCAGGAGGTGGGGGACTTCCGGGGCAAGACGCCCCGGGAGGATCAGCCCGAGCACCTGGCCGAGATGCTCGGGCTGCACATGGCCTTTGGCCCCAACGTGGTCCGCAACGGCCGGCGCTATGGCAACGCCATCCTCAGCCGGCTGCCGGTGCTCAAGTCGAAGAACTACGACCTGAGCGTGCCGCGCCGCGAGCCCCGGGGCGCGTTGCGGTGCGACCTGGACCTGGGAGGAGGGCAGCAACTGCACGTGTTCTGCCTCCACCTGGGCCTGTCCGTGAGCGAGCGGCGGCGGCAGGAGGCGCTGCTCCTGTCCGCCGACCTGCTCCGCGACGCGGCCCGCAAGGACCCCATGGTGGTGTGCGGGGACTTCAACTCCTGGGGCAACGGGCCGGTGTCCTCGCTCGTGCGCGAGGCCATCCACGACGCCGCGTTCGAGCTGGGCGCCGCCGCGCGCACCTACCCCACGCGGCTGCCCCTGTTCCGGTTGGATCGCATCTACGTCGACTCCGGGGTGAGGCCGGTGTCGGTGACGCCGCACCGCTCGCCGTTGAGCCGGGTGGCGTCGGACCACCTGCCGCTGGTGATGCGCTTCGAGGCGCCCATCTCCGTGCAGCCGCCCGTCGCGCCGCCGGTGCAGCTGATCGGCTAGGAGGGTGGGCTTGCGGTAGGCTCGCGCCTGGGTCCGGCGGTTTCTCGCGTTGAGTGGCCGACGCTGGCGAACGCCGGACAGTTTCCTCGCGCCGTGGTTGTCGCGGGGAGGTGAGGTGCCTAGGTTGGCGCCCACGCGCACAGGGACGTGAGCGTCGGCCGGAGAGCGCATGCACGTGGGCAGTGAACAGACGGAACGCGGCGTGGCCGCGCTCGTCGGGCGCATGGCGGACGGCTTCAGTCGGTTGGTGACGCAGCACCTCCAGTTGGCGCGCGTGGAGCTGGCGGAGGACGCGAAGGCCATGGGCCTGGACCTGGCGAGCATCGCCGTGTTCGTGCCCTTCCTGCTGGTGGGCTACGCCTTCGTCTGCGGAGCGCTGGCGGCCGTGCTCGCTCCCTGGACGGGGTGGGCGGGGGCGCTGGCCCTGGTGGGCGCGGTGAACCTGGTGGGCGGCGGCCTGGGCATCCTGCGCGCGGTGAAGCGCATGAAGTCGCGCCAGATGTTGGATGACAGCGTGAGCGAGCTGTCGCGCAGCATGGCGGTGCTCACCACGCAGCCACCCCAGGTGTCGGCGGCACCTGGGGTGAACACGCTGAGGGACACGACGGGAATGGCTTTCAAGGAGCCGCGGGATGGCCGCTAGCAATGGACACCTGCCGCGCACCAGCGCGGCGCTTCGCGAGGAAATCGAGCGCACCCGGGCCGACCTGGCCTCGTCGGTGAGCGCGCTCCGGGTGGAGGTTTCGGAGGTCACGGACTGGCGTCAGTGGGTGCGCAAGCATCCCTATGCCTGCGTGGGGACCGCCTTCCTCGTTGGTTACCTGGTGGGCTCGCGGCGCTGACCGGGCGCGGGCGGGCCCGGATGCAGAAGCTTCAAGACGCAATCGGACAACGAACGCACAGCAGAGGGCTTCCATGGAAATCAATCCGCAGCAGATGGCAGACCGGGCGAGGCAGCTCCAGGAGCAGCTGCCGAACATGGACGAGGCGCGCCAGAACCTGGTGGACCTGAACCGTCAGGTCGTCGGCTTCATCAAGGAGAACCCGGGCACGTGCCTCCTGGGGGCGCTGGCGGTGGGCTTCATCGTGGGCCGCATCGCGTCTCGCTGACCCGGGGCCTGGAAAGGGAGCACGGACATGACGAACTATTCGGGCACGACGGGCAACGGCGCGGAGCACGGCGGGGACGCGGGCTTCGGCCAGCGCGTGGACCAGCTGGGGTCGGACGCGCAGCAGTTCATCGACAACGCGCGCAGCGCGGTGGCGGACCTGGGGCAGGCCCTGGACTTGAAGGGGCGCGTGGAGCGCAACCCCTATGGCACGCTGGCCATCGCGGTGGGCGTGGGCTACGTGCTGGGAGGCGGTCTCTTCACGCCGCTGACCGGGCGCATCCTGAAGCTGGGGGTGCGGCTGGCCGCGCTGCCCTTCGTGAAGGATGAGCTCCTGGGCATGGCGGAGTCCGCCTTCCAGGGCTATCAGACGGGCCGGGGCACGCCGCCCTCGGGCAGCGTCTAGGAATCGCGAAGCACCTCACGTCTTTCCCCCGAAGTCATTTCCCCGGAGTCGGACATGTTGAGCCTGAAGGACTTGAAGAAGCTGGACAGGGACGATGTGCTGGAGCTCATCGGTCTGGAGACGCGCCGCTCGACGGCGGAGACGGCGCTGCCGGCGCTGGGCATCTTCGCTGCGGGCGTGCTGGTGGGCGTGGGCGTGGGCCTGCTCATCGCGGACAAGCCGGGCAATCAGCTGCGCGGTGACCTGCGCCAGCGCCTCCAGGGCGGCCAGGACAAGCTGGCCACGGCCATCAACAACGCGCGCGGGACGGAAGGCCAGCAGGGCGCCGGCTCCACGGTGCCGCCGGGTCAGCGCACGACCTGATTCCAGGGCCTCCCTGGGATGGACACTCGGGCCTCTTCCCGCGGGATGCGGGGAGGGGCCTTCGTGTTTGCAGGGAAGGGGATGGCGAATGGCTTAGGATGCGAGGCGATGACGAAGAGGCCGCGGACATCCGGTATGAAAACGCGCGGGGCGACACCGCCACCGAGGAACGACACTCCCGTGGATGTTCCCGCCGTGGCCGAGTCCCCGGCGCTGCCCGTGCGAAACACAGACACGCCGTGGACCGGGCTCGCCTCCGGGCCCGACGGCGCGCTCGGACAGCTGCGCGCGCTGGAGACCCTGGAGTCCGCCTACGATGCCTGGGCGGAGCTCAAGCGCGGTCACGCGGCCTCCGTCATCCAGTTCCGCGAGGAACAGTCTCGACTCACACAGCAGGGCTCGTTCCTCCTGGGCGCCGTGCGCGCCGCGGGCATGGACGCCGGCTCAGCGACCCCGGGCCTCCAGCAGCAGGGCGCCGCCGGCGACTTCCTGCGCGACGCCGAAGCCAAGCTGGCCAGGGCCCGTGAGGCCGTCTCCCAGCGCGAAGCCGAGAGCGAAGCCCGCTACCAGGCCGCGTTCACCGAGGTCCGCGCCACGCTCCTGGACCGCGTGAAGCGCTACCTCCAACGCAGCCAGCCCCACCTCACGCTGCTCCTGCGCCGCGTGGGCGCGGAGCGCTCCATCCTCCACGTCTCGCGCGTGCAGCCGGATGAGGCCGTCCTGCTCTGCTACCTGCTCACGCAGCGGGTGCCCTCCCGCTACGGCTTCCTCTTCGACGACTCCACCGAGGACCTGGCCCTCCCGCCCGCCCCCCTCTACGCCGAGGAGTCCGTCGCCTCCGACGCCGTGCGCCCGGATGCCCCGGGCCTGCTCCACGTCATCGATGCGAGCACGGACGTCGTCCCGCTCAAGGGGTTCCTCCCCGTGCGCGTACCCAGGCGCGGGGGAGGGGAGGACTTCTTCCGCCTCCTCCAGCGCGGCGCCGTGATGGAGGTGGAGATCGCGGACGGCCCCGCCTTCCGCAGCATCCTCACCCGCGAAGAGTCGGAGCGCTTCGCGGGCCACCTCCTGCGCCTCAAGCTGGAGGGTCGCATCGGCCTGGACATCGAGGCGGGGTAGCCCGCCCCGCGCTCAGTTCGTCCGAACGACGCCCACTTCCGCCGTGCCCGCCAGGACGACGCTGCCCAGGAAGAGGTTGTCGGACTCCGGGCCGCCCATGCGCACGGCCTGGAAGATGACCAGGTACGTCTGCCTCGGGTTCGGGAACGCCGTGGCCGGAATCGTCACGCGCGCCTCCCGGAACAGCGCCGGGGTCGCCGCCAGCTGGAGGAACTCCACCGGCGTCGTCGGCACGTTCGAATAGGTGGACTGCCCCTTCTCCCCGTTCGACCCCAGCGGGACCACCGTCACGAAGCCCAGCGTCCGGTCCTGGTTCGCCGGAGGCGCCGGCCGGTCGAACGCGAACGCCGTGTTGGCGTCGAGCCGCACGAAGCCCTCCTCGGGGTGGAACGCCGGGATGGCCTCCTTCGTCGGCGAGTCCTCCACCTGCGCCTCGTACTTCGCCCCGTCCTGCTCCACGAAGAACGAATACGTGGCGCCGGACGCGTACTTCAGGTCGTCCGTGGAGTCGCTCGTCACGCCGTAGCTGCCGCCGCCCTGGCTGTTCAGCGGGACGCCCGCCGCGCTCCCGGCGCGCAGCGTCACCGTGGCCCCGCCCAGGCCCTGCGGCTGCGAGTTCTCCCCCGACTTCGTGCCGAAGAACACGAACGCCGCCGTCTGCCCGGGGAACGTCACCACGTCCCCTCCATGGGTCCCTCCGTCGAAGCCCGCCATCGCGGCCGCGGAGACCTCCACCTGCGGCGTCGCGAGCAGCGTGCCCACCATCACGTGGTCCGCCTTGAGCTGGTTCGTCGTCTTCTCCAGGTCACAGGCGAGCGGCGACAGCAGCGACACGGCGGCCAGGGCGGACAGCAACAGGCGTCTCATGGGCACTCTCTTGTACGGGGCACGGGTGACGGCGGCCAACCATACCCCGCGTGTTGCCCATGGGCGCGAGCCTCCGGCGCGGTATCCTGGACGCCGCTCGTGCAACGCCTCCGCATCCACTCCTCCGGCCGCCGGTTCCTCCACCGCCTCGGCTTCTCGCTCGTCATGGCGGCCCTGTTCGGCTGCTTGCTGGGCCTGCTCGTCTCCCAGCGCGTCACGCGCCCCATTCGGCCGGATGACACGCCCGCCCCCCTGCTCTCACCGTCCGGGCTCTTCGAGGCGCTCTCCCACGCGCTCGACGGCGGCGAGCGCGCCTTCTACGACTGGCGCATCCGCCAGCTGGGCGAGGCCTCCGAGCGCTCCGACCGCGTCGTGCTCGTCTCCATCGACGACGACACGCTCGCCGAGGCCCAGCAGGGGCCCCGCGCGGACATCGCCGCGTACCCGTGGCCGCGCCAGGTCATGGGCGGCATGGTGCACCGCCTGGTGGAGGAGGGCGCCTCCGTGGTGATGTTGGACTTCGCCTACCCGGAGCTCAGCCCCCGCGCCTGCGTCACCCCCACGCGCACCGGCCGCGGCGCCCTGTCCCAGGACGACGACGCGTTCCGCGCCCTCCTGGACCAGGACCCCGGCCGCTCCGTGCTCGCCTTCCGCTGGGGCGCCGAGGGCACCCGCACGCTGCCCCCCACCGGCCGCCTGTGGCCCTACCGCGTCCGCCTGGGCAGCTACCCCGGCGTCACCGAGGCCCGCGTCCGCGCCCAGTCCGTCCTCGCCCTCCAGCGCCCCGCGTTCCTCATCCCCGCCGGCAAGGACCTGGAGGTCTGGGCCGGCGTCGCGGACGAGGGCGAGGGCCGCAGCCTGGGCGAACAGCTGGGCGCCGCCTCCGCCTCCATCCAGGAGCGCCGCGCCGCGGACGATGCCTTCCGCGTCGCGCCGTCGGACCTGTTCCTCGCCCTGGCCTCCGTGCAGGTGCAGGGGTTGGATCCGGAGAAGCTCCTGGAGGTGAAGCAGCTCCAGTACCCGGTGACGCCGCTGCTCAGCCCCTCCAGCGCCTACGGCGCCACCACGCTCCCCGCGGACTCCGACGGCGTGGTGCGCGGCGTGCCCCACCTCGTCGCGTACAGCCCGCGCGGCGGCGAGCGCTACGTCCTGCCCTCGCTGCCCCTGGCCACCGCCATGCGGCTCGCGGGCACGCAGAAGCTGCGGTACGCGGACGGCCGGCTCTCCATCGGCGACAAGTACTCCGTGCCCATGGACGCGTCCGGCTACAGCCTCCTGCGCTGGGAGGCGCCGGCCGCCACTCGGGGCGCGCGCGGCCCGCTGGCCCGCTCCATCCGCGCGTGGAACGTGCTGCTCAACCTCTTCGACACGCAGGAGGCGCGGCCCGCCCGCTTCGACCACGACCTGGACGGCCGCGCCGTCATCCTCACCAACACCAGCAGCTACGCCCCCGAGCGCCGGGTGACGCCCATCGGCCCGGGCATCGCCAACGGCGCCGTGCTGGGCCAGGCGCTCGCCAACATCCTCGCGTCGGACGGCATCACCCGCGCGCCGCCCAAGGTGGACATGCTCGCCACCATGGCGCTGGCGTTCATCGGCGCGTTCCTGGCGCTGTCCTTCAGCTGGCTGCTGCGCTCCGTGGGCGGCGCCTTCCTCTTCGTCTGCGTGGCGGTGGCGGCCGGCGCGGGCTACGTGGGCGCCGCGGGCTACGTCTTCGTCCATGATCAGCTGTGGATCGCCGTGGCCGGCCCGCTGTGGTCCGGCGGGCTCGCGTTCCTGGTGACGACCCTCTACGCCTTCCGCACGGAGCAGGACGTGCGCGAGTTCGTCCACAGCGCGCTGGGCCGCTACGTGAGCCCGGAGGTGGCGCGGCTGGTGGCGCGCGACGTGAGCCTGATGAAGCCGGAGCGCCGGCAGATGACGGTGTACCTCTGCGACATCGAGGGCTTCACGCGCCTGTCCCAGGCCCTGCCGCCGGAGCAGCTGGTGCCGCTGCTCAACACCTTCCTCACGGAGATGACCGCCGTGGTGCGCGCCACGGCGGGGCAGGTGGACAAGTATATCGGGGACTCGGTGATGGCCTTCTGGGGCGCGCCCGTGCGCACGGACCGCCACGCGCACCTGGCCTGTGAGGCCGCGCTGAAGCTCCAGGCGGCGCTCGCGCAGAAGCAGCCCCTCTGGGAGAAGCAGTTCGGTCACCGGCTGTCGGTGCGTGCCGGCATCGACACGGGCGACCTGCTGGTGGGCGACATGGGCAGCGAGCTCAAGTCCCACTACACCGTCATGGGCGAGGCGGTGGCCATGGCCGGCCGGCTGGAGGCGGCCAACAAGGAGTACGGCACCCAGGTGCTGGTGGGCCACGCCACCGCGCAGCTCGCCAGCGACGCCTACGTCTTCCGCGAGGTGGACCGCGTGCTCCCGAGAGACCGGCCCCAGCCCGTGCGCCTGCACGAGCTCCTGGGCCGCCGGGGTGAGTTCTCCCAGGAGAAGCAGGCCGGCATCGCCCTCTACGAGAAGGCCCTCACCGCCTACTACGGGCGGGACTTCATCCTGGCCCAGGAGCTGTTCCGCCGCTGCACCGTGGAGCACGGCGACCCGGTGGCCCGCGTCTACGTCCAGCGCTGCCAGCACCTCATCCTCGCGCCGCCGCCCGCTGACTGGGACGGCGTCATCCGCTGGGGCCGCCGCAGCACCGACGTCCGCTAGGCCGGCCGTCAGGGCCGCATGTCGACCCGCAGGGGCACGCCGAAGCGCGCGGTGAAGAACTGGAGGAGGTGGGCGTGCTCGAAGGCGATCTCCTCCGGGCGCTCCGTGAGGTGCGCGTGCTCGGGGACGATCATCAGCGACGCGTCCTGGCCCCGGGCCTGGAGCGCGCGCACGAAGACGTCCGCGTCCGACAGCGACACCTTGGGGTCCCTCGCCCCCAGCTTCAGGGCGATGGGGGCCTCCACCCGGTCCACCCAGGTGATGGGCGAGATGGCGCGGAGCCGCTCCGCGTCCCGCTCCGGATCGCCGTACTCGACAGCCTTGGCCCGGCGCAGCTCCGGCGAGAGCCGCGAGAGGAAGGAGGCCAGGTCCGTCTTGGCGGCCAGGGCGAAGCCCGCGTCGTAGCTGCCCGCGAAGCGCGTCATGCCCACCAGCGTCTGGTTGCCGCCGTAGCTCCACCCGAAGATGCCCACCTGGGGGACCTCCCCGTCGCGGGTGAAGCGCTGGCGCAGGCAGCGGCTGGCGGCCTCCAGGTCCGTGGCCGCCGCCACGCGCAGCGGACCGTTGTCCGCGCGGGCCCAGGCCTCGCCGCAGGCGGTGCCCCGCACCGCGGGCTCCGCGTAGATGAAGCCCGCGCGGAGGAAGAACTCTGGACGCCAGTGGTAGGCCGGCTCCGGGCAGCCCGTCGAGTAGAAGGCGAGCACCGGACACCCGCGCTCCCGGCACGCGGGCGGCGTGCGCACCTGGATCCGGAAGCGGACGTCGCCGTTGTCACACGTGAGGTCCTCCACGGGCGCGGCGCTCCAGCGCAGGTGCTGCCCGCCGTCCGCGAGGATCGCCGTCAGGGTGGCCGTCAGCGCCGCATCGGGCTCGACCCGGGGATGGCGCGCCAGGAGCTCGTCCAGGGAGTCCCCCTCCGTGAGGAGCGCGGCCCCCACGACGCGCGGGCTGTCCGCGTCCGCGTGCACGCCGAGCACCCGATGGGGAAGGGGCGCCACGGGCCGCGAGCACGCGCCGAGCATCAGCAGGCCCACGAGGCCCGGGAGCAGGCAAGGGGCGGGAGCTCGAAGCACGGTCTGCCTCCCAGTCGTCAGTCGTCGCCGGAGTCCGGCTGCCCGAAGAGCTCGCGCACCGGCGCGTCGTCCTGGATGTGCTCGGCCACCACCCGGCGCATCTTCTCCGGCGTCATTCCGGAGTAGTAGACCTCTCCGGGCCACCCCATGAGCTGATAGTCCTCCGGGGACAGCGGGTCGCGCTTGCGGCCCGTGTCCTCGCGCACCACCACGTTGGGCCCCATGTGGCAGAAGCCGTAGCAGCCGCCCCGGTACAGCTCACAGCGCGACTGCAACCCCTGCTCCGCCAGCAGCTCGCGCGCCGTCGCGTGCACCGCGTCCGAGCCGCCCGCGCGGCAGCTGCTGCCCTTGCACACCGACATCCGGTAGCGCTTCACGGCGGGCCTCCCCGTGCCAGCCCGGCACCATGTGCATTGAAGAGCTGCAGCGTCACCACATGCCCCCTGAAAAGGCTCCGGCCCGCCCTTTCCCTGAGGGCGGGAAGGAGGCGGGCCGGGCTGCGAGCGACGGGGCGGCGGAAGGCCCGCCCCTCGCGGTGCTCGACGCGGACTACTTGAGGAACTTCGTCACCTGGATGGGCCCCTGCTGCGTCACCACCGCGTGCCCGGCGGCGGCCTTGCCGTGGCCGTGCCCCGCGCCCAGCTGCTTCGCGTGGCCGTGGTCCGCGTGCCCCTCGCCGATGCGCGTGTGCGCCTCCTTGTGGACGTGGGGCGGCTCCGTGGAGCTGTCGCGCTTGTTCCAGGGGTCGGACGGGTGCGACACGGCCGGGCCCTTGAGCAGCTTTGGGATGTCGTAGACGAAGTTCTGCCGGTTGTACTCGGACGGCGTGTGCATGTACGTGTCCATGCGGATGGCGTCCTTCGGGCACGCCTCCACGCACAGGCCGCACACGATGCAGCGCAGCTCGTCGATGACGAACTGGGTGGGGTACTTCTCGATGACCGCCGACTCGCTGTCGGTGGCCTCGCGCTCGTACTCACCCGCCTCGATGTAGATGCACTGCGCGGGGCAGATGGTCGCGCACATGTAGCAGGCCACGCAGCGCGGCTTGCCGTCCTCGCGCGGCACCAGCCGGTGCAGGCCACGGTAGCCCTCCGGATAGATGGGCTTCTCTTCCGGGTACTCCACCGTGGTCATCAGGCTCGTGCCCGTGCGGTCCACCACCTGGGGGTTGGGGTCGCGCGTGCCGAACATGTTGCGGAAGAAGTGCTTGGTCGTGATGGCCAGACCGCGCAGCAGCTCCGGGATGTACATCCGCTCGCGGAGGTCCGTGCGCGGATCCTGGGAGGCATTGAACGCCATGGTCTTGAGTCTCGCTTCCGGACCGCGCTAGTGCGCGCCCGCCGGGGAATGGGAGTGGGAGTCCGCGTGCGCCTGGAGGGCGTGCGCGTCGTGTCCGTGGCCATGCGCGTCGTGCCCGTGGCTGTGCGCCGCGTCGTGCACCTCCGCCGGCCGGGTACCCGACGACAGCGTCAGCGCCAGCACGAAGCCGATCTCCAGCAGGCCCACCACGCCCAGCGCCTGGAGGGACGGATCCCACAGCACCAGCGCGCCGCTGATGAACACGTTGGCCAGGCCCACGGGCAGGAGGATCTTCCAGCCCAGGTTCTGGATCTGGTCGTAGCGGAAGCGCGGGAAGGTCCAGCGGATCACCAGCTGCACCCAGATGAGCAGGATGACCTTGATCCAGAACACCGTGCCCAGCAGCGTGCCGTACACCCAGCCGTGCTCCTGCATGAAGGGCTGCGCCGCCAGCCACTCGCCTCCGAAGGGCAGGTGGTGCCCGCCGAAGAAGAGCGACGTCGTCACGCCGGCCAGCACCACGACCTCCACGAACTCGGAGATCATGAACATGCCGAACTTCATGCCGGAGTACTCCACGAAGTAGCCGATGATCTCGGACTCGCCTTCCGGCGCGTCGAACGGGGCGCGCTTGGTCTCCGCGAAGGACGCCACGAAGAAGCCGATGAAGCCCAGGGGCTGGATGAAGATGCCCCACGCCGGCAGGCCCAGGTCGAAGCCGCCGTCGGTGCGCCACAGGTACCGGGCCTGGCCGGTGCCGGAGACGAGCGCGTTGCCCACGTCCCCCACCAGCGTGGGCAGCTGCACGGAGGAGAAGGCCAGGAACAGGCCCACCAGCGACAGGCCCAGCGCCACCTCGTAGCTGATCATCTGCGCGGAGGCGCGCACGCCGCCCAGCAGCGCGAACTTGTTGTTGGAGGACCAGCCGGCCAGCGACGTGCCGTACACGGCGAGCGACGCGATGGCCAGCAGGTACAGCATGCCGAAGTCCGGCGTGGCGACCACCATGTCCACCGTCTTGCCGAACACGTTCACCGTGGGGCCGGCCGGCACCACCGCGAACAGCGCGAACACCGGCGCGAAGGCGAGGATGGGGCCCAGGTTGAACAGGAAGCGGTTGGCCTGGCCAGGGACGAAGTCCTCCTTGGTCAGCATCTTCAGCACGTCGGTGATGATGTGCGGGATGCCGCCCAGGGAGCGGTTGCCCAGGCCCGGGATGGCGGACAGGCGCGCGCGGTTGGGGCCCACGCGGTCCTGCATGAACGCGCTCCACTTGCGCTCCGCGAGCGTGAGCAGCGTCGCGGTGATCATCACGAAGACGAGGATCAGGAAGATGATGTTCGTCAGGCGGCTGGCGCCCTCGAAGAGGTACTCCTCCGCCAGGTAGCCCACCAGATACGCCGAGGCCACTCCGCCGGCGACGGCGAAGACGATGAAGGCCATGGCGAACAGCATGTTCAGGATGCGGCTCATGGTCAGATGCCCCTCACGCGCGGCGCGCCGAACTCGCGGTAGCCCGGCGGACGGCCGTCGGCACTCGACGGCAGCGGATTGATGCCCGGCTTCTCCCGGTCCGGCGGAGAGGCCTTGTCCCAGTTGAACTCGGCGAACTCGGCCACCTGGCTGGAGAGCGCCCGCCACACGTCGCGCGCGGAGGCCGCGGCGGCCTCGCCGCCCAGCTCGCGCGTCAGCTCCGTGGCCCACTTCCAGTGCGGCACCGCGTCACCCTTGGAGGGGTACGCCTTGCGGAAGCGCTGGGTGATGCCGTCCTGCTGGGTGAACGTGCCCTCGTCCTCGATGTGCGCGGAGGCGGGCAGCAGCACCGTGGCCTGCGCCGTCACCGGGGACTCGTTCTGCGCCTGGGCGACGAACACCTCCAGCGACGCGAGCACCTCCGCGAACGCGGCCGCGTCCGTGGGGACCTCCGTGCCCAGCGCGTAGAGCGCCTTCACCTGGCCCGCCCGGATGGCCGGGGTGAGCTCGTCGAAGCCCTTGAGCGACAGCCCCAGGCCCTTGGCGATGAGCGCCAGGCCCTGGCGGTTGGGGTTCTTGTCCGCCGTCATCAGGTAGTGGTCCGCCTTGCCCTGCGGACGGCCCCCCACGAACACGGACGTCACGCCCAGCACCGTCTTGGCGAAGGTCAGGCCCGCGAGCAGGTCCTCGTTGGACGCGAGCGGCGAGGCCAGCACGGCCAGCTGCTTGGAGCCCACGAGCGGCTTGAGCGCCTTGACCGCGCCGAGGGCGGCGTCCTTGCGCGTGAGCGCCGGCTGCACCGTGCCGGGGGCCTGGAGGCCGCGGCCCACGCGGGCGGCCAGCACGCGGCCCACGTTCAGGTCCTTGTACGACAGGCGGCCCTGGTCGCACATCCAGCTCTTGTTGATGGCCTCGTTCTCGCGCGGGCGGTAGCGGTAGGTGTCCTGGGACATCCAGTCCGCGGAGATGCTGCAGCCGCGCGAGCAGCCCGTGCAGACGGACGGCGTGGCGGACAGGAACCAGGCGCGCGCCTTGAAGCGGAAGTCGCGCGAGAGCAGCGCGCCCACCGGGCACACGTCCACGGTGTTCAGCGAGTAGTTGCTGTCCAGCTCGTTGCCCGGGAAGACGTCGATGCGCTCGTGGCTGCCGCGGCCGAAGACGCCCAGCTGCGGCTCCTTCGGGATCTCGTTCATGAAGCGGACGCAGCGCGTGCAGATGATGCAGCGCTCCTGGTCCAGCACGACGCGGGGCCCCAGCACCTTGCGCTTGTGCTTGAGGGCCTTGGTGCCCTCCAGCCGCGAGGGCTTGTAGTCGTACTTCATGTAGTAGTCCTGCAGCTTGCACTCACCGGCCTGGTCGCAGATGGAGCAGTCGACCGGGTGGTTCAGGAGCAGGAACTCCATCACCGCGCGCTGCTGCTCCTTGACCTTGGGGGTCGTGGTCTTGATGACCTGACCCTCGGCCAGGGGCGTCTGGCAGGCGGGGACGAGCTTGGGCGCGTTGGACGCCTCGATGAGGCAGATGCGGCAGTTGGCCGCGATGGAGAGGCGCGGGTGGTAGCAGTAGTAGGGGATCTCCGAGCCGACCGTCTTGGCCGCCTCGATCATGTTGGTCCCCGGCTTCACCACGACTTCCCTGCCGTCGATGACCGCCGTCACGAAGCCCGGGTTCTTGGGCTGCGGCTTGGGCGGGGGGCCACCGGCCGGCTTGGGCGGAGGCGTGCCGGTGGGGCCGCTGGCGGCCGCGGGCGGCGAGTCCAGCTTCGCGCCGGCGGGCGGGTTGGTCGGCTCCGGGCCGACCTTGGCCGCGGGCGTGTCGGTGGGCGCGCCCTTGGGGGGCGTCTGCGCGTCTCCGGTGGGCTTCTTCGTGTCGTTGTCGCTCACTGCTCGACCTCGCCGCCGATCATGTTGATGGTGTCAAAGGTGGGAACGAGGTCCGCGATCATCTTGCCCTGGATGATGTGCGGCAGCGCCGACAGCACCGGGAAGCCCGGGGCACGCACGTGGACCTTGTACGGACGGCCGCGGCCGTCGCTCACCAGGTACCAGCCCAGCTCGCCGTTGGACGCCTCCGTGGCGTCGTAGACCTCGCCGGGGGGCACCTGGATGCCCTCCATCACCAGCTTGAAGTGCGCCATCACGCCCTCGATGGTGCCGTACACCTCCGGCTTGGGCGGCAGCGCGATGCGCCAGTCATCCACGATGATGGGGCCCGCGGGGATGGTGTCGAGGGCCTGGCGGATGATCTTGATGGACTGCCGCATCTCCTCCAGGCGCACGAGGTAGCGGTCGTAGTTGTCGCCGTGCTCGCCGACCACGGCCTCGAAGTCGAAGCGGTCGTAGACCCAGTACGGCTGCACCTTGCGCAGGTCGTGGTCCACGCCGCAGGCGCGCAGCGCGGGGCCCGTCCACCCGTAGTCGATGGCGTCCTCGGCGCTGATGACGCCGGTCCCCTTGGTGCGGTCCACGAAGATGCGGTTGCGCGTGAGCAGCCCGTCCATCTCCACGAGCAGCTCTTCGGTGCGGTCCAGCGTCTTCCGGACCTTCTCCGCCCAGCCCTCCGGCAGGTCGCGGTTGAGCCCGCCCACGCGGCCGAAGCTGGTGGTGAGGCGCGCGCCGGTGAGCTCCGTGACGCGGTCCTGGATGAGCTCGCGGGCCTCCATGCCGTAGAGGAACGGCGCGAAGCCGCCCATCTCCAGGCCGGTGGCGCCCACGCATGTCAGGTGGTCGGTGAGGCGGTGCAGCTCGCTGCCGATGACGCGGATGTACTGGGCGCGCTCCGGGATCTCCAGGCCGATGAGCTTCTCCACGGCGTTGAGGAACCCGAAGTTGTTCATCATCGCGGACAGGTAGTTGAGCCGGTCCGTGTACGGCAGGCACTGCGTCCAGGTGACGTTCTCGCAGCTCTTCTGGAAGCCGCGGTGGAGGAAGCCGATCTCCGGGTCGATCTTGACGATGGTCTCGCCCTCGAGCTCCACCTTCAGCCGCACGGTGCCGTGCGTGGCCGGGTGGGAGGGGCCCATGTTGATGACCATGTTCTTCGTCTGGAGGTGGGACTCCAGCTCCGACTCCTCGTGGGCGAACCCATCGGTGTCGGGGTTGTGCGGCTTCTGCGCGTCGATGTTGTGGCTGTCGGCCATGGTGAGGTCTCGATCAGGCGATGCCGCTGGTGCCGGGGCCGCGGAAGATGTCCTTGATGGGGCGCTCGGGGATCAGCGGCTGGCGGTCGCGCAGCGCGTAGTCCTTGCGCAGGGGGTGACCCTGGAACTCCTCGTACAGGAGGATGCGGCGCAGGTCCGGGTGGTCCGTGAAGCGGATGCCGTAGAAGTCGAACACCAGCCGCTCCCACCAGTTGGCGCCGCGGTACAGCGGCGTGAGGGAAGGCACCTCCGGCCGGGTCTCCGTGACGCGCACCTTCAGGCGCACGTGCTCCTTCCGCTTGAGCGAATAGAGGAAGTAGACGACCTCGAAGCGCGGATCACTCTCCGCCAGGTGCAGGCGATCCACGGCGTCCGCGGAGCCGAACAGCTTGAAGTCCAGCTCGGGGTCCATCTTCAGGAAGGTGGCGACCTTCGGAAGCCACTCGGCATGAATGACGGCCCAGGCTCCGCCAGCGCGGTCGACATAGCGCTCCGCGACCGCCTCGGGGAACTGGGCGGCGACCCGGTCCAACGCGAAAATGCTCAAGGGGGGCCTCGATCTACGACAGAGGAAACCGCGGCTTTATAAGGACCGTTCGCGTGAGGCGTCAACGTAAACCCTCAACCGTGTAGGCCACTTAGGTGGTCCAGGAGCCCGCGTCGCGATCCACCCCCTGCCTGCCTGGGCACGGCCGGTGGAGGGGCTCGGGCGGCCACGTCCGGACCCGCCTCCGGGGCGTGCCTGGCGGGCCCGGGGACGAAGGTCACCACCGGTGGGTGCTCGTCGGGGATGCGCGTGGCGGGGGCCCGGCGGAGCGCGCCTCCTACCGGCTTGCGGGGCGCCTCTGGGGGTGGCACGGACGGTGCGCGCCGCGCGCGTCGGGGGCTCCCGGGGAAGCCCGGTAGAACACAGAGTTGGCGCTGAAACGCCCGGACGGAGTAGAGGCTCAAGGCATGTCCGTGCGGCCCGTCGCCTCCTTCCTCCGTGCCACTCCGGGGCGCCTGGCCCTGGGCGCCCTGCTGGGCCTGCTGCTCTTCGCCGCCGAGACGGTCTGGCTGCTCAAGGCCGGGGTGGTGGGCGTGGACATCCCGCTGGACGGCCCCTACGCGGCGCTGGCGGCGGCGGTCCGGCCCTTGTTGCCCGGCGTCATCCTGCGCGTGGCCGCCGTCTATGTCGTGGCGGGCGGGCTGCTGGGGCTCGCCGCGGCGGTGCTGGCCTCCGCGTGGACTCGCCGGGGCGGGTGGGTGGCGCTGGCGGCGATGGTGCCGCACTGGCTGGCCCTGCTGCTGTTCTGGGCGTGGGACCGGGCCCTGGCGCGGCCCGCCCTCTTCGATGACCTGCCGGCGGTGCGGCCGGCGCTGGCGTGGCTGGTGGATCACGGAGAGCCCTGGCAGGCGCGCGCGGCGGCCGGGGCGTGGGTGGCGGTCCACCTGGGGGTGCTGGGGGTGCGCGGGGCCCGGGCGCTGCGGCGGCTCGGGGCCTCCGGTGGCCCGGAGGCCCGGCGGGCGGAGCGCGTCGCGTGGGCGGTGGTGGTGGGCGTCGTCGTGGCGGTGGCGGTGGCGGTGACGGTGCGCCGCGCGGGCCCTGCCGCGCGGCAGCCGCTGGTGGTGCTCATCGGCATCGACGCGTTCCGGCCGGACCGGCTGGGCGCGACGGGGCACCACGGGGTCGCGCCCCACGTGGAGCGCTTCCTCCAGGACGCCACGCTCTTCACCCAGGCGTACACGCCGGTGGCGCAGACGGAGCCCGCGTGGCGCTCGCTGCTCACCGCGCGCTGGCCGTTCCGCACGGGCGTGCGCTACCCGCTGACGCCCGACGCGCGGCTCGTGCTGGCGCCCACCTTCGCGCAGCGCTTCGCGGAGGCCGGGTGGCGCACGGTGTTCGCCACGGACTGCTCGCGCTTCCACTTCGAGGGTCCGGCCTCCGGCTTCGCCACGCGCTGGCAGCCTCCGCGCGGCGCGCTCAACTTCGCGCTGGAGAAGCTGCGCTACCGGGCGCTGGGCCTCTTCGCGGACAACGCGGTCGGCGCCGCGTGGGTGCCCGAGTTCATCGACAACCGCGCGCTGGCCGGCATCCATGATCCGCTGGGCTATGCCCGGCGGCTGTCGGCAGGGCTGCTCGCGGAGGCGGGGGAGGGGCCGCTGCTCTTCGCCTTCCACGCCACGGCGGCGCACTTCCCGGGCGACCCGGTGTACCCGTTCTACCGCCGCTACGTGTCCGCCTCGGAGCCGCTGGAGCGCCGGCTGCGCATGCACTTCGCCCCGGTGACGCCGGGGGCGAAGGGGGCGTGGAACCGCGAGGGCGCGGAGGGGCTCTACGACGAGCTGCTCGCGCAGGCGGACGCGCAGGTGGGGACGCTGCTGGACGCGCTCCGGGCCTCCGGGCGCTATGACGACGCGCTCATCGTGCTGATGTCCGACCACGGCGAGAGCTTCCACGCGGACCGGCCGGACCTGGCGGGCGCGACGTCCGTGCACGGCGCCCGGCTGGGGGACGAGGAGAACCGCATCCTGCTCGCGGTGAAGCTGCCCGGCAGCCGGGGCGTGAGCCCCACCCGGGTGGACGCGCTGGCGCGGCTGGTGGACGTGGGCCCCACGCTGCTGGAGCTGTCCGGGCTGGGCTCGCTGCCGGAGGCGGACGGGACGTCGCTCGGGGCGCTGCTGCGCGGCGAGGCGCGTCCGCTCGCGCCGCTGTACGCGGAGACGGGCTACACGCACGTGAGCCCGGAGGTGTTCGACCCGGGCCACTGGCCCGGCGCGCCGCGCACCTTCGACGCGTACCGCCTGCGCCCGGACGGCGTGGTGGAGATGGGCGAGGAGGCAGGCGAGGCCGTGCTGCGCGAGAAGGACACCGGCGCCTTCGACGGCCAGCGCTGGGTGGTGGACCGGCCGCAGGCGGATGGCAGCGTGCACCGCACCTGCCTGGGCGACTGTGCGGGGCCGGACGCGCGGGCGCTCGCGGACTGGCTGGACGACACGCGGGAGCGCGCGCCAGAGTCCGCCTCACGTAGAGTGGCCGGCCATGTCGACGACCGAAACGACTCGAGGCCTCCAGGAAACGTACGCCCCCCACAACGCCTGCTTCGGGTGTGGCCCGGCCAACCCGAAGGGGCTGCGCATCCGCAGCCGCGTGGAGGGTGACCTCGTCGTCGCGGACTGGACGCCCGAGGAGCACCACCAGGCGTTCCCGGGCGTGCTCAACGGCGGCATCATCGGCGCGCTGCTGGACTGCCACTGCAACTGGACGGCGGCCTACCACCTGATGAAGGCGCAGGGCGCGGCCACCCCGCCGTGCACCGTCACCGCCGACTACGCCATCGCGCTCAAGCGCCCCACGCCCATGGGCCCGGTGCACCTGTCCGCGAAGCCCGTGTCGATTGAAGGCGACCGCGTCGTCGTGGAGGGCACCCTCACCGCGGAGAACGGCAAGGTGACGGCCACCTGCCGAGGCACCTTCGTCGCGGTGAAGGAGGGCCACCCCGCGTACCACCGCTGGTAGGCCCCTGGAACGCCTCGGGCCCCGTCACCGGCCTCTTCAAGAGGCGGCGCGGGGCCCGTGCGGTGAAGCGGAGGTGGGGGACTACTTGCCGGCGGCGAGCATGCGGGCGTGGTGCTCCGCGGTCTCGTTGGGCTGGCCGGGGTCGCGCAGCCGGTGCACCTGGTTGCCGATCTTGTCCTGGAGCAGCATCAGGCCGTCCAGCACCTGCTCCGGGCGCGGCGGGCAGCCGGGGATGTAGACGTCCACCGGGATGATGCGGTCGATGCCCTGGAGCACCGCGTAGTTGTCGTAGAAGCCGCCCGAGGACGCGCACACGCCGAAGGACACGACCCACTTGGGCTCGGTCATCTGCTCGTAGACGCGCTTGAGGATGGGGGCCTGCTTCAGGTTGATGGTGCCCACCACCATCAGCAAGTCCGCCTGGCGCGGCGAGAAGCGGGGGAACTCCGCGCCGAAGCGGGAGATGTCGTGCCGGCTGGCGGCCACGGACATGTACTCCATGCCGCAGCACGCGGTGGCGTACGGATAGGTGAAGAGCGAGTACTTGCGGGCCCAGCCCAGGCCCTTGGACACCAGCTTCTGGAAGAAGCCCATGGCTTCATCCCGGCGGGTGGTCATGATGGGAGCGATGTCGGTGTCAGCCATGGCGTTGCCTCAGCTCTCCCAGTCGAGAGCGCCCTTCTTCCAGACGTAGATAAGGCCCACGATCAGGGTCGCCGCGAAGACCAGCATCTCCACGTAGCCGAACCAGCCGAGCGCCTGGAAGTTCACCGCCCAGGGGTACAGGAACACCGCCTCCACGTCGAACACGATGAAGAGCAGCGCGATGACGTAGAACTTCACGGCGAAGCGCTGGCGAGCGGGACCGCTCGACTCGGAGCCTGCTTCGAAGGGGGCCGACTTGGTGCTGCTCGGGCGCTTGGGGCCCAGCCGGGTGGTGACCTGGGGGATGATCATCCCCATGACACCGGCCAGCAGGAGCACCACCGCCAGCGGCAGGTACGGGGCGAGGGGTGTACTCATCGGGCGCGGACCCTAACGACACCGCTGGCGTCGTGTCAAAGGGAAACACCCCCGCGCCGGGAGCGCCAACCCCTTGAGATGACGGCTGAAATGCCGGGCCCTTGCCATGCCCCGGCCGCCGCCCGGACGCCTGCTCCCGGCCTCCCGGTGGATCCGCCGGCGACGCTCCGCGCCCGGGCCGGTTTGACGCTGTGGGGAGCCCACGCCTAGCGTCAGCGGGCTGTCCTTCTTGCGCTCATCGCCTGGGGAGTCGTCGACATGTGGGGCCGGCTGACCTTGCGGATGCAGGTGGGGATCGCGGTGCTGGTCCCCTGCGTCGCGGTGGTGTTCTTCACCGGGATGTACTTCCCCGCCCGGCAGAAGGCCGCGGGCCTGGAGGTCCTGGCCGGCAGGGCGGTGACGCTGGGCACGCTGGTGGTGCGCCACCCCTGGCTCGCGCTGCCGGACGCCGCGCCGGACGCCCGCGCGCGGCGCGACGACGTCTTCTCCCAGGTGGAGTCCGGCGGCTTCACGCTGACGTTCCAGGAGCTGACGCGGCGCTCGGACGGCGCGGTGCTGGCCGTGCGCGGCCAGGTGCCGGAAGGGCTGGCGAGGCCGTCCCAGCCCGCCGAGGGCCGGTGCACGGTGACGCGGCATCCGGACCTGGTGGTGGTGCGCTGCGAGAGCGACGGCCGCGAGTACCTCGCGGGCTTCGGCACCCAGGAGGTGACGGCGGCGCTGGCGGCGACGGAGGGCTACTCGCTGATGGGCTACCTGGGCGCCGCGGTGCTGGGCCTGGGGCTCGCCGTCATCATCAGCCGGGCCATCGCGGACCCCGTGTCCCGCGTCACGCAGGTGGCGCGCGAGGTGGCCCGGGGCGACGTGTTCCGGGGCGAGCTGGACGTGTCCGCCGCCGGCGAGGTGCGGCAGATGGCCACCTCCTTCAACGAGATGCTGGGCACGCTGCGCGCCACGGTGATGGAGCTCGTCACGCGCACGGAGCAGCTGTCCAGCGCGTCGCGCGGGCTGATGGGCGCCTCCGCGGATCAGGAGCACGTCATCAGCCAGCAGGCCGCGTACGCGCAGCAGATCGCCGCCACGTTCGAGGAGCTGTCCCGCACCGCCGAGCAGATCTCCTCGTCCACGGAGGTGGTGGAGTCCAGCGCGCGGCGCACCCATGACGCCGTCGCGGAGGCGATGGCGGTGGTGGCGCAGGTGGTGGGCGGCATCAACGACATCCGCACGGAGTCCAAGGGCGTGGCGGACGCCATCGTGGGGCTGAACAAGGACCTGCAGCAGGTCTCGAAGATCGCCCAGGTCATCAACCAGGTGGCCGAGCGCAGCGACCTGCTGGCGCTCAACGCGGCGCTGGAGGGCACCAAGGCGGGCGACGTGGGCCGGGGCTTCTCGCTGGTGGCCGCGGAGATGCGCAAGCTGGCGGAGAACGTGTCCGTGTCCGCGCGCGACATCGCCCGCATCGTGGAGAAGGTGCAGGACTCCGGCGAGGAGGCCGCGTCCAAGGCCCGCGTGGGCATGGCCACCAGCGACCGGGGCGTGGAGGTGGCGGAGCAGGCCTCCGCCGTCTTCCTGCGCATCGTGGAGCTGGCGCGCGGCACCAGCGAGGCGGCGCGGCAGATCACCATCGCCACCCGCCAGCAGCGTCAGTCCAGCGAGCAGGCGGTGCAGGGGGCTCGCAACGTGGCGGACCTGGTGAAGCAGGGCGTGGACGCCACCGGCCGCACCACCCGCATCGCCCAGGACCTCCAGGCCGTGGCCGAAGGGCTCACCGCGGTGACCAGCCGCTTCAAGGCCCAGCAGCCCCGGTCCTGAAGCCCCTGACGCTCACGACGCGCTGCGCGACGCCGCGCGGGCGCGCAGCTTCTGGAACAGCTCCGGGGGCATGGCCGCCACGCCCAGGCGGTGGTCCGGCGCGACCGCCTCGCCGTGGAAGTCGCTGCCGAAGGTGGGCACCAGGTCGAACTCCGCCGCCAGGGCCAGGTACTTCTGCCGCACGGCGGGGTTGTGCTCCACGCCGAGCACCTCCAGGCCCGCGAGCCCGGCCTTCGCCAGCGCCTGGATCTCCGGGCGCTCCATCTTGGAGGAGCCGGGGTGGGCGAGCGTGGCCGTGCCGCCCGCGTTCCGGATGAGCCGGATGGCCTCCGCGCCGTCCAGCTTGAAGCGCTCCACCCACGCCGCGCGGCCCGTGCCCAGGAAGCGGTCGAACGCGGCCTTCACGTCCAGGCACCAGCCCTGCTCCACCAGCACCCGCGCCAGGTGCGGCCGCCCCAGCTGGGCGTCCCCGGCCACCTTGCGCACCTGCTCCATGCGCACCGGGAAGCCCAGCTCGCGCAGGCGGGCCACCATGGCCTCCATGCGCCGGGTGCGCTCGTCCTTCAGCCGGTCCGCGAAGCGCGCCAGCTCCGGGTCCTCCGGGCGCAGGAAGTGGCCCAGGATGTGGGCCTCCTTGCCGTACACGAAGGCGGACAGCTCGATGCCCGGCACCAGCTCGACGCCATGCGCGGCGGCGGCCGCCTTCGCCTCGTGCAGGCCCGCCACCGTGTCGTGGTCCGTCACGGCCAGGACGGTGACGCCCGCGGCGGCGGCGCGCGCCACCAGCTCCGCGGGCGGGTACTGGCCGTCACTGGCGGTGGTATGCGAATGCAGGTCGATCACGGCTTGAAGACCCTCCGGAGTGCGGCGAGGCGGGCACTCTTACGCCATGTCCCCATGGGAAGGGGCCGGAAGAGCGGGCCCTGTGTGAATCCGCACGGCGGGCGTTTTGTTCCTGTCCGGTGGCGCCTCCCGGGGAGGGGCGGGGACGAAGGCGGGCCTCCCCTTGGCCGGCGGGCGGTGTTAGATCGCCGCGCCATGGCCAAGACCCCGACCCCGAAGAAGTCCTCCCTTCGCGCCGCCTACGCGAACGCGCGCAAGGCGGATCCGCGCCCCATCACCGGCAAGGAGAAGCCGGCCGAGCTGCTCGCGCACGCGTTCAGCGCCTACGTGGGCCGGCAGGAGCGCACCGCGTTCGAGCTGATGCAGCAGTCCGTGCAGCAGGACGCGTCCATCTTCCTCACGCTGTCGGGCGCCATGACGCCCGCGGGCCTGCACCAGTCCTGCCTCATCCCGCTGGTGGAGAAGGGCATCATCTCCGCCATCACCACCACGGGCGCCAACCTCTACCACGACGCCCACCGCATCATCGGCCACGGCATCCGCGAGGTGAACCCCAACGCGGGCGACCTCCAGTACCGCCTGGCGCGCATCATCCGCATCTACGACCTGGGCTTCTGGGAGGAGGCGCTGCTCGACACCGACCGCCTCTTCTCCGCCATCCTCCGGCAGCCGGAGTTCCAGCGGAAGATGACCACCCCGGAGTTCCACTACCTGCTGGGCAAGGCCATCCACGGCATCGAGAAGCAGCTGGGCGTGAAGCAGCCGTCGCTCCTGTCCACCTGCTACAAGCACGGCGTGCCCATCTGGGTGGGCGCGGTGCAGGACGGCTCCATCTTCCTCAACATCGTGAAGCTGAAGCGCCTGCTCGGCGACGCGTTCAAGTTCGAGCTCGACATCAACGACGACGTCTATTCCATGGCCGCCATGCAGCACTACTGTCGCCACCACGGCAGCGGGAAGCTGGCCATCTGGATTCTGGGCGGCGGCGTGCCCAAGAACTACACGCTCCAGGGCGAGCCGCTGCTCGACCAGATCCTGAACGTCCCCACGTCGGGCTTCGACATCGACGTGCAGTTCTGCGTGGACCCGGTGGACAACGGCGCGCTGTCCAGCTGCCCGGCCGGTGAGGGCCACACCTGGGGCAAGGTGTCCGTGGAGGCGGTGGAGACGGGCTCCATGTACGTGCACTGCGACGTGACGGCGGTGTTCCCCTGGCTCACGCACGCGCTGTTCAGCGAGCCCAGGAACAAGCGCAAGCCCATGCGCCTGATGGACAAGCTGGACGACGCGGTGAAGTTCCTGGACGCGGACGTCAAGAAGCGCAGCAAGTCCCTGATGAAGACGCTGGACTGGAGCGTCGAGGACGCCGAGCCCTCGTCCGAGGCGGACGCGAAGTCCCACGACAGCTTCGTCCGGTAGCCGAGCAGCCCTTCCCTCCACCCAAGGCCCCAAGTCCCAAAGGAGACGGTGATGAGTCAGCAGCCCGCGACCGGTGTGGTGATGTCCCTGGTGAGCGCCCCCCAGCTGAAGACGCAGGTCACGCACGGCCCGTCCGGCGCGACGCTGCCCACGGAGGCGCCGAAGGACAACGGCGGCACCGGCGGCAGCTTCTCCCCCACGGACCTGGTGGCCACGGCGCTGATGTCCTGCGCCGTGACGACCATGCACCTGGTGGCGAACAAGGAGGGCTTTACCCTGGGCGAGGTGCGCGCGTCGGTGGAGAAGCGGATGACCCCGCCGCCGCGTAAGATTGGCGAGCTGGTGCTGTCCATCCTGATGCCGGCCGGCCTCACGAGGGACAAGCGCGCCATGTTGGAGAAGATCGCCCACGAGTGCCCCGTGGCGCGCAGCCTCCACCCGGACGTGAAGGTGACCACGTCGTTCGGCTACCCGGACTGAGGCGGCCGTGAAGGGGCTCGGCGGGTCGTCCGCCCTCCGAGCCCCCGTTGACCTCGTGCGGCGAGCGTACCGCGTGCCCACCCTCCTGAAGTTCCCGGGGTGCCTCGGGGGAGGGAGCGCGGCATGAATCTGAAGCGACTGGGCATCTACCTGAACGACCACCTGCTGGGCTCCACCGTGGGCCTGGAGCTCGCGAAGCGGACGGAGCGCGAGAACCGCAGCAACCCGGTGGGCCGGTTCCTGGCCACGTTGATCCCCCTCCTGGAGCAGGACCGCGCCACGCTGCTCACGGTGATGGACGCCCTGGAGGTCCGGGTGGATCCGCTCAAGGTGGGCGGCGCGTGGCTGACGGAGAAGCTGTCGCGGCTGAAGCTCAACGGCTCCTGGCTGCGCTACTCCCCGCTGAGCCGGCTGGTGGAGCTGGAGGGCCTGTGCGTGGGCTCCCATGGACGCGTGTCCCTGTGGAGGAGCCTGGCGCGGCTGTCCGCGAAGGAGCCGCGCCTGGCGCGCTTCGACTTCGCGTCCCTCGCCGAGCGCGCCGAGGGGCAGCTGGAGATGCTCCAGACGCTCCGGCTGCGCTCGACGGACGCCGCGTTCGGCGACGCGTCCGTCGAGACCGGCGAGCAGGCCCCGGTCCCGACGGAGGCGTGAGCCGTCAGGGCCTTCTCAGGTCCCCGAGGGCGCGACCGGGTTGCGCGCCCCGTTCTCCGGCCCGGGCAGGAGGCGCAGCTGGCTGGCGGAGGTGAACGTCGCGTCCACCTCCCGCTCCAGGTACGTGTAGCCGGACAGGCCGTCCTCGTAGACGCGCAGCAGGTTGCGCGACTCGTCCAGGGTGATGCGCCCCTGGCGCAGCGCCAGCTCCGTGAACTTGCGCAGCTTCGCGACGAGGTCGTCCTTGTTGTAGCTCACGTAGTTGAGCACTTCCGTCACCGTGTCCCCGGCGACGACGTGGTCGATGAGGTAGCCGCCGCCCGGCGCCAGCGACACCTGCACCGTGTGCGTGTCCCCGAAGAGGTTGTGCAGATCGCCCAGGATCTCCTGGTACGCGCCCACCAGGAAGATGCCCAGGTAGTAGTCGTCGCTGTTGAGCGCGTGCAGCTCCAGCGCGTCCTTCACCTCGCGCTTGTCGATGAAGTGCTCGATCTTCCCGTCCGAGTCGCAGGTGATGTCCGCCAGCGTCGCGCGCCGGGTCGGCTTCTCCGCCAGGCGGTGGATGGGCATCATCGGGAAGAGCTGATCAATGGCCCACGAGTCCGGCAGCGACTGGAACACGGAGAAGTTGCAGAAGTACGTGTCCGACAGCTGCTTCTCCAGGACCTCCAGCTCCTCCGGAATCTCCCCGGCCTCGCGCGCCACGCGCAAAATCTTGTGGCAGATGGCCCAGTAGAGGTTCTCCGCCGCCACGCGCTGCTCCAGGGACAGGTGGCCCAGGGAGAACAGCTGGAGGCTCTCCTCCTTGGCGTCCTGCGCGTCGTGGAAGGCCTCGATGACGTTCTTGTTCGTCACCTCCCGGAAGGTGGACCAGAGGTTGCGCACCACCGAGGGCGCCTTCTCATCCACCTTGTCGGGCGTGTGGGACGGGTCGAACTCGCTGGTGCCCAGCACGTCCACCACCAGCACGGCGTGGTGCGCGACGACGGCGCGGCCGGACTCGGAGACGAGCGTGGGGTGCGGCACGCCCGCGCGGTCGCAGGCCTCCATCACGCCGAAGACGACGTCGTTGGCGTACTCCTCCGTCGTGTAGTTCATGGAGGAGGCGAAGTTCGTCTGGGAGCCGTCGTAGTCCACGCCCAGGCCGCCGCCCACGTCCAGGTACTTCAGCGGCGCGCCCTGGCGCGCCACCTCCACGTAGAAGCAGCCCACCTCGCGCAGCGCGTTCTTCACGTTGCGGATGTTGGAGATCTGGCTGCCCAGGTGGAAGTGGAGCAGCTCGAAGGAGGAGAGCAGGCCCGCGTCCTTCATGAAGCCGATGCAGGACATCAGCTCCGACGAGGACAGGCCGAACTTGGACCGGTCCCCCCCGGACGCCTCCCACTTGCCGGCGCCGCGCGTGGACAGCTTCACGCGCATGCCCAGCCGCGGGGTGATGCCGGTGCGGCGCGCCACCTCCGCGATGAGGGGCAGCTCGCTGGGCTTCTCCACCACCAGGATGACGTTGCGGCCCAGGCGCGAGTAGAAGAGCGCCGTCTCGATGTACTCCTCGTCCTTGTAGCCGTTGCAGATGACGAGCGCGTCCTCGCTGTCCAGGAGCGCCATCACCGCGAGCAGCTCCGGCTTGCTGCCGGCCTCCAGGCCGTAGGTGTGCTCCTTGCCCGCCTCGATGATGGTCTCCACCACGTAGCGGTGCTGGTTCACCTTGATGGGGTACACGCCCCGGTACAGGCCCTTGTAGCCCTGATCCGCGATGGCCTTCTTGAACGCGTTGTTCAGGTGCACCACGCGGTGGCGCAGCACGTCCGTGAAGCGCAGGAGCAGCGGCAGGCCGATGCCCCGGCGGCGGACCTCGTCCACCAGCTCCTTGAGGTCCATGCTCGGAGCGGCGGGCCCGTCCGGGTGGACGCACACGTGGCCCTTGTCGTTGATGCCGAAGTAGGGCGAGCCCCAGTTGCGGATGCCGTACAGCTCGTGGGCATCGGCCAGGGTCCAGCGGTGCTGAGGGGAGGGAGCGGCCATCGTTGTTTCGTGCCTCCGGTGGAGCGCGCGGCGGGGTGTGGAAACTCCCATGAACACGGGAGGGGCGCCGGACTATCGGAAACGCCTCATCCATTCAATAGCTGGCTGTCCCCAGGGCAGGCAGGCGGGCAGGGGCCCTCCACCGGCCCCTGGCCCTGGTGGGCCGGTCAGCATCCAATTCCTACCCTTCCACCTGGGCAGCGCAGGGAGGCCGAGTGGAGAGAAGGGGAGGGTACATGGAGTCGTCCGCACGCAGGGAAGAGGCAGCGCCACTGACCCCGCGGGAGATCTTCGAGAGATTGGATCGCTACGTCATCGGCCAGGACGCCGCGAAGCGGGCGGTGGCTATCGCCGCCCACAACCACCTCAAGCGCGTCCAGGCGCGGCGGATGCGCCGGCAGTCCCTCCTCAAGAAGTCCAACATCCTGCTCATCGGCCCCACGGGCAGCGGCAAGACGCACATCGCGCGCAACCTGGCGGAGATCCTCCACGTCCCGTTCACCACCGTGGACGCCACCGAGTACACGGAGGCGGGCTACTACGGGAAGGACGTGGAGGTGATGGTGTCCGACCTGCTCTTCAAGGCGAACCACTCCGTGGAGGACACCCAGCGGGGCATCATCTTCATCGACGAGGTGGACAAGATCGCCCGCCGGACGCAGGGCGCGCGCAACGGCGCGGGCAGCCGCGACATCGGCGGCGAGGGCGTGCAGCAGGCGCTGCTGAAGCTGCTGGAGGGGCGCGAGGTGCACGTGCCCATGAACGTCACGCAGGCGTGGAACAAGAGTGACTTCGTGCAGGTGGACACGCGCGACATCCTCTTCATCTGCGCGGGCACGTTCAGCGACCTGCACGACTACGGCGACGAGGGCGGCCGGGCCATGGGCTTTGGCGCGGACGCGCTGGGGGCCAAGCGCAAGGAGAAGCGCATCTCCACCAGGCAGCTGGTGGACTTCGGGATGATGGCGGAGTTCCTGGGCCGCATGCCGGTGATGGTGCAGCTGGAGCGGCTGGGCGAGTCCGACCTCTTGCGCGTGCTCACCGAGCCGCCGGACGCCATCACCCGCGAGTTCAAGGAGCTCCTGTCTCTGGATGAGATCGAGCTGGAGTTCCCGGAGGAAGGCCTGCGGGAGGTGGTGCGCTACTCCCTGTCGCGCGGGCTGGGGGCGCGGGGCCTGCGCTCCATCCTGGAGCACGTGATGTCGGACATCATGTTCGAGGCGCCGGAGCGGCGGCACCGCCAGGTGACGGTGGACGCGGAGTTCGTGAAGGCGCGGCTCGCGGCGCTGGACGACGTCGAGCTCAACGCTTGACGGGGGCGGGCTTCTCGGAGGCCCGGGCGGCGGCGCCCAGCCGTGCCGCCGCCTGCGGATCCTGGATGAGCTGGAGCACCACGTCGTTGCGCAGGAGGGCCCGCGTGTCGCCGCGCACCAGCGCGTCCTGCAGGTCCTGATGTGACAGCGCGACCTGGAAGCGCGGATCCTTGCGCAGCGCCTTGAAGGCCGGGTCGTCCTGGAGCTTCTTCGCGCGGGCGGGGTCATGCGTGGCCTGGGCCACGCGGACCAGGTCGTCCAGGGGCGCGAACTGGGTCATCTCGAAGAGGTTGAAGCGGCGGGACAGGCCGAACGCGACGGAGTCCTTGGGGGCCACGCCCATGCGCTTGCCCGCGACGATGACGTGCTGCTCCATGAAGGTGAGCGCGCTGAGGCACACCCAGAACAGGGCGGCCATCTTCCCGCCGCCGAGGACGAAGCCCAGGGTGCGGTCCATGCCGCGCTCGTCCGGGTCCTTCCCGGAGAGGAAGCGCAGGAGCAGCGCGCCCAGCGCGTAGCGCACGGTGAGCCACGTGACGACGAAGAGGAGCACCGTGCCGAAGAGCGTGCCGATGAGCAGCGGCGAGCCCAGCGCGACGGCGAGCTTGGGGCCGATGATGGGCGCGAGCTTGCGCGAGACGAAGTAGCCCGCGGCGAGCCCTACGGCGTTGGCCACCTGCCGGGCGGCGCCGGAGAGGGCGCCGAGGATGCCGAAGAACAGCACCATGCCCAGGAGGATGAGGTCGATGACCATGCGGTGGGCTCCTGGGGGCCGCTAGCGGATCTTGAACGAGGAGTCGCCCTTGGACTTGTCCGAGGTCTGCTTCTGGGCGTCCGCGAGGGCTTCCTTGTAGCGGGCGTTGGAGGGCTCGTAGGTGAGCGCCATCTTGAGGTTGCGCTCCGCGGCGGACGGGTTGCCGGCCTCCAGGTCCTTCTGGGCCTGCGCGTAGAACTGGCGGCCCTTGGGGTGGGTGCCGATCTGCTCTTCCTGTTCCTTCTTCGCGGCGGCCTTGGTCTCTGCCTCGGAGGCGTCGGTGAAGCGCAGCTTCTGCGCGCGGTCCGGCCCGGCGATGTCGGTGAGGTACTTCTTGCGCTTGGTGTCGTCGCGCAGGACGTAATAGGCCTCGGTGACGCGCTTGTAGAGCTCGTTCACCTGTTCCTTGAGGGCCTTGGACTCCAGGTGGAAGAAGCGGTCCGGGTGGTAGACGCGGCTCTCCTTGTAGAAGGCCTTCTTGATGTCGCCGGGAGAGGCGGTGCGCTCCAGGCCGAGCACCTCGAAGTAGTCCATCTGGTCGAGCTTCGCGCTGCGCGACTCCAGGTTCGCGAGCTGGTCCGGGCTGAGGGCCGGGCCCCCCGCGGTGGGCGGCGGCGGGGGCGCGCTGGCGGCGGGAGGATGGGGCGGGGCCACCGGCGGTGGCGTCAGCGGACGGGCGGAGCCGGCGGGCGCGAGCGCGGGCAGGGACGTGGTGGGGCGGTTGCCGGGGCGCGGTGGCGCCGGAGTCGCTGGCGCGATGGGCGGGACGACCTGCCCGACGGCGAGCACCGGAGGCGGCGTCGGGACGACGGCGGGTGGGCTGATCCGAGGCGCGACGGGCGGCGGGGTCACCGGGCCCACGGCGGGCGGGGTCGGGGGCCGGGCACCCGCGGGCGGACGGGCCGCGGGAATCAACGGCTGCATCGTCGGCACGGCCGAGGGGCCGCGGCCCACGGGCGGAGGCGTCGCCATGGGCGCGATGCCAGGCACCGCGGGCGCTGCGCTCGCGGTGGGAGGGACGACTGGCGCGATGCGTGGCATCGACGCGGGGGCGACGGGAGGTGTCACCGGGCCCACGGTGGGCGTCGCGATGGTGGGGCGGGCCGTGGCGGGAGTGGCCGGGGCCTGGGGCAGCGTCACCGCGCCGACGGTGGGCACCGCGGGAGCCTGGGGCAGCATCACCGCGCCGACGGCTGGAATCGCGGACATGGTCGCGCGAGCACTCGTAGCCGGGGCCTGAGGTGGAGTCACTGCACCGACGACTGGAATCGTGGGCGTCGCCGGTCCTTGCGGCGGTGGCACCGCCGGCATCACGGGAACGGTGGGGCGGGTCTGCGCGGTCGTCGCAGGAGCGGGCGACGCGACACCCATGGACGGGATTCCTTGGGCCGAGGGCCGTGCTGCGGCGGAGCCACCCACGGGCGAGATGCCCGGCGGTGTGCCACGCGGCGCGGCCCCCACGGGTGTGAGTCCCGCCGGCGTCGGACGCGGTGGAGCCCCGCTCGCGGGAGCGACGGAAGGCACTCCGCTGGCCGACGCGGGCCGTGCCGTCGCTGGGGCCACGGGAGGAACACCGCCTGCCGACACCGCCGGCGGAGTCACTGAAGGCACCTGCCCTGAAGCGGGCCGAGCCGTCGCCGGAGTCTGTGCCACCGAAGGAACCTGGCCTGAAACAGGTCGCGTCGTTGCCGGAGCCACGGGCGGAATGCCGCCAGCCGCCGGAGCCACAGAGAGGACCTGGCCTGACGCAACCTGCGCCACCGAAGGAACCGGGCCCGAAGCGGGCCGAGCCATCGCCGGAGCCGCGAGCGGAACGCCGCTCGCCACCGGAGCCTGCGTGGTCGCCGGAGCCACCGAAGGAACCTGACCCGAAGCAGGTCGAGCCGTCGCCGGAGCCGCGGGCGGAATGCCACCCGCAACTGGAGCCTGCGTGGTTGCCGGAGCCACCGAAGGAACCTGACCCGAAGCAGGCCGAGCCGTCGCTTGCGCCACCGCAGGGACCTGACCCGACGCGGGCCGTGCGGTCGCCACCGAAGGAACCTGACCCGACGGAGGCCGCGCCGTCGGCGGAGCCATGGGCGGCGGGGTGGGGTGGGCGGCGGGGGCCGCTCCCGGCGCCTTGGGCGGAGCCGCAGGCGGCCGGGGCGCCGCGGGCGCGACGACCGAGGGCACGGAGGCCGTCACCCGGGGCAGGGCGGGCGTCGCCGGACGCGCGGGGGCCGCGGGCGCGGCGGGCCCCGGCGGCGAGCCAGAGTTCGGATCGGAAGGCTCGGACATCGGCGGTGCCTAGCTGGCCACGGCGGGCAGGTCGCTGTGGTGGCCCGCCAGCCGCGTGTTGCGGTTCGACTGGATCGACTGCTGGATGTCCGCCTCCGTCATGCCGGACGACAGCGTGATCGTCGTGGACGTCTTCTGGCCCGTCTCCACGTCGCACGCGGACACGTTCACCAGGCCGTCCGTGTTGATCTCGAACGTCACTTCGATCTTCACCTCGCCGCGATACCCGATGCGGAAGCCCGAGAACTCGAACTCGCCCAGCATCTCGCACTCCTCGGCGCGGTTGGACTCACCCTGGTACACGCGGATCTTCACCTTCTCCTGCCCGTCGCGGCTGGTGGTGAAGGTCTTCGACCGGTCGATGGGCACCGGCGTGTTCTTGTCGATGATCTTCTCCGTGTACCCGCCCACGGTGCCAATCCGCAGCGTCAGCGGCGTGACGTCCACCAGGAACGTCTCCGTCTTGCTGTCCAGGAGCGCGTGCGACTGGAGCGCCGCGCCCATGGCCACGACCTGGTCCGGGTTGATGCCCTCCATCGGCTCCTTCTGGAAGTAGTGCTTCACGGAGTTGCGGATGATGGGCAGCCGCGTGGGCCCGCCCACCAGGATGACCGCGTCGATGTCCGCCGCCGTCAGCCGAGCGCTCTGGAGCGCCTCGTCGCAGACCTTGAACGTGCGCTGCACCAGGTCCATCACCATCCGGTTGAACTGGTCCTGGGTGAGCGTGTTGCGCAGGTCCATCACGTTGCCGTTGGCGTCCTGGCAGATGCCCTGGCAGAGGATCTCCGCGGTCCCGTACTGGCCCACGTCGATCTTCGCCTTCTCCGCCGCGTCCTTCAGCATCTGAAGGCAGAACTTGTTCTGCCGCAGGTCCAGCCGCGTGCGGTTGAGGAAGTCGTCCGCCATCCACGTCATGATGCGGTCGTCGAAGTCGTCGCCGCCCAGGTACGTGTCACCGGCCGTGGCCAGCACCTCGAAGACGTCCTTGCCGATCTCCAGGATGGACACGTCGAACGTGCCGCCGCCCAGGTCGTACACCACCACGCGCTGGTTGACGTCCCGGCCGAAGCCGTAGGCCAGCGCCGCCGCGGTGGGCTCGTTGAGGATGCGCAGCACCTCCAGGCCCGCGATGCGGCCCGCGTCCTTCGTCGCCTGGCGCTGGTTGTCGTTGAAGTACGCGGGGACGGTGATGACCGCCTTCGTCACCTCGCGGCCCAGGTACGTCTCCGCGACGGCCTTCATCTCCTTGAGCACCAGCGCGGAGATCTCCGGCAGCGAATAGCTGCGCTCCCGCACGCCGATGCGCACCGAGTTGTTGTCACCCTCGATGATGCGGTACGGCATCACCGCCTGGGCCTTCTTCACCTCGTCGGAGAAATAGTACCGGCCGATGAGCCGCTTGGCCGAGTAGACCGTCGTCTCCGGGGTGGTGATGATGTTCTTCTTCGCCGCGTTGCCCACCAGCACGGACCCTTCCTCCAGGAAGGACACGCACGAGGCATGCGTCGTCTCGCCCCACTCGTTGGGGATGACCGTGGGCTGGCCCTCATGGACGACGGACACACACGAATACGACGTGCCCAGGTCGATGCCGATTGCGATGTCGTCCGCCATTCCGTCTCCGGTGAAGGCCTGCACCCCGGCTCCTCTAGGGGAGGGCTGTCGGGAAGCGCCCGGAGGTTAGGTGCCACGCCCCGGGGTGTCAATTCAATGACTGATCAAATGCCAGCCATTTCAAGGGCTTAGCGCCAGAGCAGGGGAGCGGGTTCGGACCGCTGAACCCGGGTCCCCGGGGCCTTATCCCTTGAGGAGAAGGGGGGAATCCACCATGTCCGCCATCCTCGCCGCCCTGTCCTCCGACCCCAACCTGCTGCGCTGTGAGCTGCACCGGCTGGCCGGGCAGGTGGTCCTCCGCCCGGACGCGCGGGCCAACGCCCTGGGTGTGGGCAGCTATGCGCAGGAGGAGGTCCTCCTGCGCCGCCTGGCTCCGGACCAGGCGCTCACGCTGGACGACCTGGGGCCTCCGCACGAATCGGAGGCCGTGCTCTTCCACGCGGGGCGGCTGCCGCTGGGCCTGTCGCCCGAGGAGAACACCCAGCCGTTCCGGGCGCGCCACTGGCTGTTCGCCCACCAGGGGCCGCTCCAGGACTTCGAGCCCCTGCGCGCGCCGCTGCTGTCGCGCGTGCCGGAGCACCTCCAGCGGCAGGTCCGCGGCTCCACCGACAGCGAGGTCCTCTTCGCCCTCTTCCTCACGAACCTGCGCAAGCTGGGCCGCACGGATGATCCGCGCCTGGAGCCGACCGTCGCGGGCCGCGTGCTGCGCGACACGGTGCGCGAGGTGGAGGCCGCGCTCGTCCAGGCGGGGCAGGTGCGTATGCCGTCGCTCAACCTGGTGGCCACCAACGGCGCCGTGCTGCTCGCCACCCGCCGCGGCGAGGCCCCGCTGTACTACACGCGCCTGGAGGGCACCGCGGAGTGCGCGCACTGCGGCGTGGACGAGGCCACGCCGGAGACGCACCCGGAGGTGAGCGCGCACCGCCGCCGCCGCACGGTGGTGGTGGCCAGCCACGTCGCGCGCGCGCACGGCTGGGTGGAGCTGCCGCAGGGCAGGACGCTGACCGTGGGCGCGGACCTCCAGGTCGAGCACCTGCCGCCGGACTGAGCGGGCGCTACGGGCCGCCGAAGAAGGAGACCTCCAGGAAGCGCACGTAGAGGTTGCAGGCGGCGTGGAAGAGGGAGCAGCCGACGAGGGTGCCGGTGCGCTCGCGCATCCAGCCGAAGAGGAGCGCGGGGAAGAACACCGCCAGCCGCCACGTCTGGAAGATGGCCAGGTGGCCCAGCGCGAAGAGGAGCGCCGTCACCCAGAAGGCGCGGCCCAGCCTCGCGCCCAGCACCACGCGCCCCTGGGGCCACGCGTCGCGCAGGCGGGCCTGGAGGTAGCCCCGGTAGAAGAACTCCTCCGGCAGGGCCACGACGAAGAGCTGATCAATCACCCACTCGCCGAAGCGCGGGGGCAGGCGCGGCTGGAAGTGGCCCTCGCCGATGATGGGCGTCAGGTGGCGCGCGAGCGCGGGCGGCAGGTGCGGCACCACCTGCACGAAGGCGGCGAAGCCCGCGAAGAACAGCGGCCCCACGATGGCGCACATCACCAGGAACAGGCGCACGTCCTGCTTCCACGCGCGCAGGGTGAGGCCGTAGTCGCGGTAGTCCTCGTCGCGCCAGCGCATGGGAATGAGCGGCAGGTAGAGGAAGCCCACCGTGGCCACCAGCTTGGGCACGCTGGTGCCCCCGGCGATGAGGAACGCGGCGATGATGCCCAGGAAGCCCAGCGCCCAGAGGCCCACCGCCTCCTGCACCGCGCTCAGCTTGAACGGCGGCCCCGCGGGACGGCTCATGGCGCGTCCGCCGAGGCGAGCTCCGCCTTCACCGCGGACAGGGGCAGGGCGCGGGCGCCTCGGCCGCGGCGCTCGACGACGACGCCCACGAGCCGCCCGTCGCCGTCGTACAGCGGGCTGCCGGGCACCAGCGTGAGGTCCACGTCGAAGAACGGCGCGGGGGCGGCCTTGGCCACGGTGGCCTTGGGCGTGTCCCGCTGGCCCTTCCTGCGCGCGGGCAGGACGCCCACCACCCAGCGGCCCGCGAGCCCCTCCGGCACCAGCCGCACCGGCGCCGCCGGCCACGTGCCCTGGGGCCCCGCCACCACCGCGACCTGGAGCGCCGTGCTGGAGAGGACCACGCGCGCCGCCAGGGCGCTGCCCGCGTGCACCACCTGGACGGAGTCCGGGCCCACGAGCGACACGGCGGTGAGCACCTGGCCGTCCGCGCCCACGATGATGCCGGGGCCCGCGTGCTGGGGGCCGCGCACGCGCACCGACGAGCGGGCGTGCAGCTCCAGCACGCGCTGGAGGTCCGCGCGCGACGGACGGGGCTCCGCGCCGGCCGGGGGGGGCCAGGCCAGGAGGAGGCAGAGGAGGGTGGGGATGAGGACGGGCGGGCGGAACATCTTCGCGCCCGCGAGCCTATCAGCGCTCCCGCAGGGCGGCGAGGAAGCTCTCCGCGGGCCGGGTGTTGAGGATGTCCTTCCTTCGCGCCCAGCCGCGGCGCGCCGTGGCCACCGCGAAGGCCAGGTTCTTCAGGTCCTCCTGCCGGTGCGCGTCGCAGCTCACCACCAGCTTCACCCCGCGCCCCACGGCCTGCCGCACGTACTCGGCCTTGATGTCCAGGCGCGCCGGCTTGCCGTTGATCTCCACCGCCACCCCGCGCTCCCGGGCGCGCTCCAGCACCTCCTCCATGCGGAGGGCGTAGGGCTCGCGGCTCTGGATGAGGCGCCCGGTGGGGTGTCCCAGGATGTGGAGGTGCGGGTTGTCCAGCGCGGCCAGCACCCGGCGCGTCATCTGGTCCTCGTCCATGGAGTGGCGCACGTGGATGGAGGCGATGACGACCTCCAACTGCTCCAGCACGCTGTCCGCGTAGTCCAGCGCCCCCGACTCCAGGATGTCCACCTCGATGCCCTTGAGCAGCCGCATGCCGGGCACCGCCGCGTTCACGCGGTCGATCTCCTCCCACTGCCGCTTGAGGTCGTCCACCTTGAGGCCGCCCGCGTGGATGGCCGCCTCGCTGTGCTCGGTGACGGTGAGGTACTTGAGCCCCAGCGCCTGCGCCGCGCGCGCCATCTCCTCCAGCGTGTTGCGGCCGTCGGACCAGGTGCTGTGCGCGTGCACCGCGCCCTGCACGTCCTCCAACGTCACCAGGTCCTCGGGCAGCTTCCCGGCCCGCGCGGCCTCCACCTCGCCGGAGTCCTCGCGAAGCTCCGGCGGCACCTCCTGCATGCCCAGGAGCCGGTACAGCGTCGCCTCGTCGGGGACGGGGACCTTGGTGCCGTCCTCGCGGTGCACGCCCCACTCGGAGATCTTGAGGCCCTGCTCATGGCCCAGGTTGCGCAGCCGGAGGTGGTGCGCCTTGGAGCCGGTGAAGTGGTGCAGCGCGGTGGCGAAGTCCTCATCCGGCAGCACGCGCAGGTCCACCTGGAGGTCGCCCTGCACCATGCGCACGGAGCACTTGCTGTCGCCCTTGCCGAGCACCGTGGCCACGCCGGGCGCGCTCGCGAGCGCGTCCAGCACGGGCCCGGCCTCCTTCGCGGATGCGATGAGGTCCACGTCGGACACGGTCTCCGCGCGCCGGCGCACGCTGCCGCCCAGGCTCGCGCGCACCACGCCCGGGGCCTGGCGGATCCGCTCCAGCAGCCCCTCCGCGATGGGGAGCGCGTCGCCCAGCAGCTTCCGCTCGCCCCGAGCGCGCCGGTACACCGCGATGCCGTCCAGGAGCTTCGCCTCGCTCCTGGCGCCAAAGCCCTTGAGCTCCCGCACGCGGCCGTCGCGGCAGGCGCGCTCCAGGTCCTCGACGCTGCCCACCTGGAGCTCGCTCCACAGGACCGCCACCTTCTTCGGGCCCACGTCCGGCAGCTTCATCAGCTCCAGCAGGCCGGCGGGGAACCGGGCCTTCAGATCCTCGAAGGCCGTCATGCGGCCGGTCGTCACCAGCTCGGTGAGCTTGTCGGCGAGCCCCGGGCCGATGCCCTGGAGCTCCTGCAGGCGGCCCTCGGAGACGACGGCGCCCAGGTCCTGCGGCAGGTTCGCGATGCGGTCCGCGGCGATGTCGTAGGCGCGGACGCGGAAGCCGCTCTGCCCCTGGAGCTGGAGCAGCAGGGACATGTCCCGGAGGACCTGGGCGACGGCGGCCTTGTCGGTGAGCACGGCGGCGGAGGGTGTCACGTCGGGAGTCACGGTCGGGAAATTAATGCCGGGGGAACAGGGGTGCAGGCCCCCATGGGTTGTGGGAAAAGGAACGCAATGACGAAGATCAAGCTGGGACCCGCGGACTTCGCCGAGAGGGAGATGCGGGGCTACGAAATCGGCAAGCGCAACGTCTGCATCGCGAAGATCCACGGCCGCTACAAGGGCCTCGACGACTGGTGCAACCACGCCGGGTGCCTGCTGTCGGGCGGACGGCTCGAGGACAACATGGTCGTGTGCCCCTGCCACGAGGTCGGCTTCGACATGGACACGGGCCAGAACGCGACCTCGCCCGGCGTCTGTGATGACCAGCCGACGGTGCAGCTCACGGTCGAGGACGGCACGCTCGTCGTAGACCTGCCCGACGTCTGAGCCTCCTCGCGTCGCCCACCTTCTTCCTTCAGGAGCGTCCACCATGGGACACGACGGACACGATCACGACCATGACCCCGGTCACGGCCATCACCACCATCACCACGGCCACTCGCATGACCATGGGCACGGCCACTCGCACGACCACGACCATGGGCACTCGCATGACCACGACCATGGGCACGGGCATTCGCACGACCACGCGCACGGGCACTCGCACGAGGGCTCGGCGGTGGCGGCGGAGCACAAGGCGCGCGCGCCGGTGCACGTGAGCGCGTTCGTGGTCACGTGCTCGGACAGCCGGGACGAGGCGCATGACCGCGGCGGGAAGGACCTGCGTGAAGGCCTGTCCGCCGCGGGGCACACCGTCGCCGGGTACGCGGTGGTGAGGGATGAGCCGGAGGCCATCCGGGGCGCGCTCGCGCAGGCGCAGGAGGCGGGGGCCCGCGCGGTGCTCTTCACGGGCGGCACGGGCATTGGCCGGCGCGACCGCACGGTGGAGACGCTGCGCGCGCTCTTCGAGAAGGAGCTGCCCGGCTTCGGCGAGCTGTTCCGGATGCTGTCGTACCAGCGCATCGGCAGCGCCGCGATGATGTCGCGCGCCACGGCGGGCACGTACCAGGGGATGATCCTCTTCGCGCTGCCGGGCTCGCCGCAGGCGGTGAAGCTGGCGCTGGACGCGCTCATCCTCCCGGAGCTGGGCCATGCGGTGCGCGAGCTCACGCGCTAGGACTGGAAGGGCGCGGCCCTCCGCCGCGTTCCCACCGACGCCTTGAAAGCCCGTGAGACGAAGAAGCGCCGGGTCGCGCACACCGGCCTGAGCCCCCAGGCGGCCGACCGCCTGCGCCCCCGCCTGGACGCCTTCCTGGCGGCAACGGATCAAACGGCGCGCATCGGGTTCGACCCGGTGGAGTTCCCCCACCGCTACACGGCCCCCCGCGACGTGGAGGTCAGCGCGCTGCTCGCGGCGGCGCTGGCCTACGGGCGCGCGGACCTCTTCCGCCCGAAGGTCGACGCGCTCCTCCAGCAGATGGGCCGGTCTCCGGCGGCCTTCGTGCGCGCGCTGGATGTGGCGGGGGCGAAGGCGCTGCTCACGGGCTTCGTGTACCGCTTCAACGTGGGCACCGACCTGGCCGTGCTGCTCCTGGGCATGGGCCGGGCGCTGCGCGAACACGGCAGCCTGGAGGCGCTGTTCGTCCGGGGCTGGAGGGCGAGCGGCACGCTCCATGCGGCGCTCGCGGCCTTCACCGCCGCGCTGCGCGACGTGCCCATGGACGCGCTCCGCGAGGCGATGGGGCCGGAGCGGGGGCTGCACCACCTGCTGCCCTCGCCCCTGGGGCCGGGCGCGGCGAAGCGCCTCAACCTGTACCTGCGCTGGATGGTGCGCGGGCCGGACGCGGTGGACTTCGGCATCTGGAAGCAGGTGCCGCCGTCAGTGCTGCTGGTGCCGCTGGACACGCACATTGGCCGCATGGCGCTCCACCTGGGGCTCACGAAGCGCACGGACCTCACCTGGCGCACCGCGGAGGAGGTGACGGCGTCACTGCGGGCGCTCGATCCCGAGGACCCCGTCCGCTACGACTTTGCTTTGTGCCACTACGGAATGAGCGGCGCCTGCCCGGCGAAGACGCTGCCCGCCCACTGCGCGCGCTGTTCACTCCTACCTTCCTGCAAGGTAGGGCCCCGCGTCGTCGCGCGCGGCGCACTGCAATTCTGAGTCCCACCGGACCCGGAAATGAGCTACGGGCAGTCCGCGCGGCCCCGCGTTGACGGGTTGGCGCGGTCAAGGCTGCAATGCGGACGAGCGGCGCGGGTCGTCATGCCCGCGGGGCGCGAGGAGCGACGCGGTGCATGCAATGCTGGTGGCGGTCCCAGCCCCGGTGGCCCAGGACGTGGAGCGCGACCTGTGCGCCACGTCCGAAGGGCGTGCGTGCCGCGTCATCCGCGTGGAGTCCCCGCCGGAGCCGCTGCCGGAAGGGCTCATCGTCCTGTGGGACCACGGCGGCCCGCTGGAGGCCGTGAAGGCGCGCTGCCAGTGGGCGCACGCGCGGCGCCTGCCCACCCGGACCTGGCTGGTGGTGTTGACGACGCGCGAGGGCGTGGAGGCGGAGGCCCTGGTGGACGCGGGCGCGGACGAGTGCGTCGCGCCGCCCGGAACGCGCTGGGGCGCGAGGCTCGTGGCGCTCCGGCGCCGTGCCGCGGACGGGGACGCGCAGGCGCTCCGGCGGGCCCGCGACATGTTCCAGGGCGCGCTGGACGCGGTGCCGGAGCCGCTGTTCATCAAGGACCGCGAGCACCGGCTGGTGGCGGTCAACCACGCCTACTGCCGCCTGTTGGATCAGCCCGCCGAAGCGCTGCGGGGCAAGCCCACCTCGTCGCACGTGCCGTCCCACGAGGCGGAGGCCTCGTGGCGCCAGGACGAGCGCGCCTTCACCACCGGGCAGACGGTGGAGGACGAGGGCACCTTCACCGACGCGAAGGGGCGCTCGCGCGAGGTGCTCACGCAGCGGGCCGCGTACATGCTGCCCGACGGCGAGCGCTTCCTCGTGGGGCTCGTGCGCGACGTCACCGAGCGCACCCGGCTGGAGGCGCAGCGGCGGCTGGCGGAGCGGATGACGTCCGTGGGCACGCTGGCCGCGGGCGTCGCGCATGAGATCAACAACCCGCTCTCCTATGTGACGTCCAACCTGGCCTACCTCTGGGAGCGGGTGGCGCAGCCGGTGGTGCCGGCCGAGCAGCTGGAGGAGCTGCGGCAGGTGGTGGCGGAGGCGCTGGAGGGGGCGGGCCGGGTGCGCTCCATCGTGCGCGACCTGCGGACGTTCTCGCGCACGGAGGAGGAGCAGCACGGGCCGGTGGACGTGCTGCGCGCGGTGGAGGGCGCGGTCAAGCGGATGCGCGACGAGCTCCAGCACCGCGCGCGCCTGACGTGCGACCTGGAGCCGGTGGCCGCGGTGCACGGCAACGAGGGCCGGCTGGCGCAGGTCGTCACGCACCTGCTGCTGAACGGGCTCCAGGCCTTCGGCGAGCGGCCCGCGGAGGAGAACCTGCTCACGCTGCGCGTGCGTCCGGGCCGCGAGGGCCACGTGCTGATTGAAGTGGAGGACAACGGGCACGGCATGTCCGCGGAGGTGCGCCAGCGCATCTTCGACCCGTTCTTCACCACGCGCTCGCCCAAGGACGGCACGGGGCTGGGCCTGTCCATCTGCCTCACGCTCGTGCACGCGATGGGCGGCCACATCGAGGTCGCCAGCGAGCAGGGGCAGGGCAGCCTCTTCCGCGTGGAGCTGCCGGTGCTCGCGCTGCCGCCCGAAGCGGCGCGGCCCGCGCAGCCCGCCGCGGCCGTGACGGAGGAGCCCGCCCAGACGACGATGCGCGCGACGCGGAGCCTGCGCAGGCTGCTGCTCATCGACGACGAGCCGGCGGTGGGCAGCGCGGTGAGCCGGCTCTTGCGCAACCTCTACGAGGTGCACGTCATCCAGGACGCGCGCGAGGCGCTGAAGCGGCTGTCGCACGGCGAGAAGTACGACGCCATCCTCTGCGACCTGATGATGCCGGGCATGAGCGGCATGGACTTCCTGGTGGAGCTGGAGCGGCTGGCGCCGGAGCTGGCGCCGCGCACCGGCCTGATGACGGGCGGGGTGAACCCGCAGGCCCGTGAGTTCGTGGGCCGCCGCGCGCGCGAGCTGCTGGAGAAGCCCTTCGAGCGCGACCAGCTGTGCACCTTCGTCGAGACCCTGATGCAATGAAGCACCGGCCGCGCTGGACAGCGGGGGCCGCGCTGGCGGCGTTGCTGCTGGCGGGGGTGTTCGTGCTGCCGCCCGAGCTGCGAGGCCTGTCCTTCGTGCTGCGCGCGGCGGGCGTCCACGGCACCCCGGCGGATGCCCTGGCCCGCCATGGCACCGGGGCCTTCACCGTCACGGACTTGAGCGTGCCCACGCACCACGGGCCGGTGCGCGCGCGGCTCTACTCGCCAGACCGGCGCAGGGGCCGGCTCATCGTGCTCACGTCGGGCGTGCACGCGGCGGGCATCGACGAGCCCCGCCTGGTGAACCTGGCGGAGGACCTGGCCATGGGCGGGCAGCCGGTGCTCACGCCCGAGCCGCCGGACCTGCTGCGCTACGAAATCACCCCGGGCCTGCCGGACATCATCGAGGAGACGGCCCTGTGGGCCCTGGGGCCGGGAGCGCTGGCGCCGGAAGGAAAGGTGGACCTCTTCGGCATCAGCTTCTCCGGAGGACTGTCCGTCGTCGCGGCCGGTCGGCCCGCGCTGCGCGACAAGGTGGCCGCGGTGCTGTCCTTTGGAGGGCATGGTGACCTGTCGCGCGTGTTGTCCTTCCTGTGCACGGGCGTCCAGGCGGACGGGATGCACCGCAGGCCGCACGACTACGGCGTGGTGGTCATCCTGCTGAATGTCGCGGACCGGCTGGTCCCGCCGGAGCAGGTGGAGGCCCTGCGCAGAGGCGTCCTGATGTTCATGCACGCGTCGCACCTGACGCTCGTGGACGCCAGGCAGGCGGAGGCCGCGTTCGCGGAGGCGCGGGCGATGGAGGCCACCTTGCCGGAGCCCGCCGCCACGCTGCTGCACCAGGTGAACACGCGCGACGTGGCCGCGCTGGGGCCCCGGTTGCTGCCCTTCGTGAAGGACTTCGCCGGGGATCCCTCGCTGTCGCCGGAGCGCTCCCCCGCGCCCAGCGCGCCGGTCTACCTGCTGCACGGGACGGACGATTCGGTCATCCCCGCCATCGAGTCCACGCTGCTGGCGCGCGAGTTGGCGCGGCACACGCGCGTGCACCTGCTGCCCACGCCGTTGATCACCCACGCGGAGATGGACCGGCGGGCCAGCGTGATGGATTCGCTGAAGATGGTGCGCTTCTGGTCCGCCCTCCTCGACGAGTAGCGCGTCACCGCGCGACTTGACGTCCGCTGCCGGGCGCGGCTGCCATGACGGCATGTCCGTGCCCCTCATCGCGTCATTCGGGCTGGGTTGGCTGTTGGCGGCCGCGCCTTCGCAGGCGGGGCGCATCGCCCCGTGCACGCCGGATTCCGCCGATTGGAAGGCGGCGCAGGAGGAGCTGTCCGCGTTCGACACTCGGATGGAGGCGCTTCCAGAGGATGGCGAGGTGGAGGAGGCGCGGACGGGAATCCAACTGCTGGTGAGCCACCGCTGCTTCGGGATCGCTCGCGCGGAGGAGCGCCGGGAGCCGCCAGCGAATCCGGAGCCGACCTGGGACTACTTCGCTTCGGCCAGCCCCGCCGGGCAGGAGAAGGTCGCGGGCATGGACCACAGCTGGAAGGAGTTCGTGTCGTCGGCGGCGCGGAAGTAGATGCGGTTGCCCAGGCGGGTGAACCCGTCGGGGTTGGACGAGCCCGCACCGGGGCGGATCTCCGCGAGCTGGCCGGTGGTCGCCACGCTCCCCTGGGTGAACCAGGGCTCGATGCCCGAGCCGCTCTTCGATGCGACGAAGAGGATGGGGCCGGTGCCCGTGGGGAACAGCGGGGAGGCGTACTCGTCGCTCGTGCTCAGCGTCCGGGAGAGCTGGACGGTCCCCGCCGCCGAGCCATTCGATGCCCACAGCGACACCTCCCGTGGCGCGGGGCCCGAGCTGCCAATGGCCACGGAGAAGTAGAGCTTGCCTCCGCAGGTCGCGGTCCGCTGCACGCTGGGGTAGGCGTCCGCCTGGTCCGCATAGGGATTGGGGAGGGTCGTGACGGAGGTCTTGCCTCCGCCACCCAGGGAGACACTCTCGATGCGCAGCCTCTTGGTGCTCGGGTCCATCGAATACAGATAGACAGACGTGTTCAGCGAGCCGAGCAGCTGCACGAACTTGCCGAACGCCTCCAGGCGGACGGTGCCTCCTGTCGTGCCATCCGTCTTCTACACCTCGGTGTTGGGGCCGTCTCTCAACAGGAACAGCCCCAGGCTCCCTGCGGAGCCCGTCTGCGTGATGGGAACCGCCTGCGCATCCAGCTTCTTGACCCAGGCGGTACCGGCCGGGGTGCCGTCGGTGCGCCACAGCTCGGTGCCGTGGCCGGGCGTGACCACGAAGAAGAGCAGGGCGTTGCCCACCGTGAGCGACGTGTACCCGTCGGTCGAGAGGGAACCGAAGTCCCCCAGGTGCACCGTGCCCGCAGGGGTCCCATCCGAGCGCCACAGCGAGGTGCCGGTGCCGGGCGTGTCCAGGAAGAAGAGCAGGGTGTTGCCCAGCATCGTCGGGGCGACGAGCCTCCCGACCGTGCCGAAGTTCGCCACCTGCACCGTGCCCGCCGAGGTCCCGTCCGAGCGCCACACCTCCACCTGGGGATTGCCGGGCGCGAACGCCCACTCGCGAATGAAGATCAGCCGCCCGTTCTGCGCGGCGGTGAACGCGAACCGGGTGCCGGTGGGGCCGGGCGTCACGTCCTTGACGAGGTGGGTCCCGGCACTGGTGCCATTGCTGATCCACAGCTCCTGCCCGGTGCCCGGATCATCGAACTGGAAGAAGACCTTGTTCCCCACCGGAACCAGGCTGGTCATCCGGGGGGCGCCCACGGAGGCGGGGGGAAACGACTTCACCTGGAGGGTGCCGGCCTCCGTGCCATCGCTGCGCCACAAGGTCGCGCTTCCGTCAAAGAGGTTGGTGGCGAAGTAGAGCTGCCCCTGCACATCGGCCAGGGACTCCGGGTAGGGCCCGTTGACCGAAGCGCCAGACCCCGGAGGAATGACGACCTTGACCCGCGAGGCCACCCCTGGGGGACATGCCTGCGCGGCGACCTCGCCAGTCTCGACAGTTTCGCCAGGGAGGACCCCACACCCGGCCAATCCCAGCCACACCAGGGCAAATCCACTCCTTGCGCGCATGTCCTCTCCTCTCCGGCCCGAAGCCTGGGACAGTGGAACGCGCGTCGGAATGCGCCAAGAGGACCCGGATGGCGTGGGTCCGCTGCGGGATAGATGCGCCCCAACCCCTTTCCGCTCAGCAGCAGGCGGGGCGCCGCCGATGGGGCGAACACGCGCTAGTCACGCTGGCGCGCGATCTCGCAGTTCCAATACTCCGCCCCCACTGGGTCGAAAGCTCCCCTCAGTGAGCTGAAGAAGCCACCGTCCTCGGAACGAGTGGGCTGGGGGGCGGGTGCAACCGAGGTGCTCCACAGTTGTTGGCCGCTCGCCGCGTCGAACGCAGTCACCGCCGAAAGGCCCATCAGCACCTGGCCTTGCTGTATTCGCAAGCAAGGCGCCATGGCGGAGATGTTCGGCCTTCGCCCCCATCCCTGTACGTCTTCTGCGAACGTCCAAAGCACACTGCCGCTGGCGTAGTCACAGCACGAGACGCGCATGTACCACGAGGCAACCGTGCCCGTGTGCGAGCGCATCTCCTCCCAAGTCAGCGAGAGCATCGCGACAAAGGGGGGCTCAACCGCGAGCGTCACGGTCGTTCGCACGCCTCGGAGCTTGGGGGCCACGCGTGCATCGTGGACATCGTGCCGCCACACGACGCGACCACTGGCGCGGTCGATCGCGGCGACGTAGCCCTGCACGGTTGCGATCAGCAAGGGGGCATTCATCGCCGGGACGTAACACGCCCCGTGACGAACCGTCCACTCGGACACAACGCAGTGCCTGCATGAAATGGCTGTCAAGACATCCGCCCGAAGCGCGCCGTTGGGCTGAAAGCGCGCGCGTCAGCGCCGGGCGGGAGGGATGCTCACCGCCGTCGCTCCCCGAGCATCGAGCTGGATGACGGTGGGGGCGCGCTCACACTCCCACGTGGTCACGTTGGCGAAGCACGTGTCCTCTTCGCGCCACATCCCGCCGTCCTCGTGGATGTGGCCGAACAGATGCAGCCGGGGACGCACGGCGAGCACGCGCTCGCGCAGGTCCCTGCATCCGCCTCGACCTCCTACCGAGGAGCGGTCCCCCCAGCCCGCCGGAGGCCCATGGGTGATGAGCACGTCGAGGCCCTCGGGGATGGCCGCCCACTTGCTGGCGAGCGCGGTGCCCCGAGGCAGGTTGAAGGCCCAGTTGTTGTAGGCCGGCTGCCAGGGGCTTCCCCAGAAGCGCAGGCCCGCCACGGTGGCCTCGCTGTCCTGAAGGTAGACGATGTCCTCACCCAGCAGCGCCCGGGCCGCGCCGGGCGAGTCGGCGAAGGCCCCGTCGTGATTGCCCGCGACGATGACCTTGTGACGGTAGGGGAGGCCGCGAATCCATGATGCCGCCCGGGCGAGCTCTTCCAGGTCCCCCGCGCGGCACATGTCGCCCGCGTGGACGAAGATGTCGCCCGGAGGCATCACGAGCTCGTCGTGGAAGAGGTGAGTGTCCGAGACGGCGACGATGCGCATCCCCGCAGTATGCCTCGCCGCCGCCTGTTCATCCGAGCATGAAGCGGAGGGGGCCCTGCTGTGCGGGGGCGCATGGGGACGGTGTTGTCCATCCACTCCGGAAGCAGCGCGCCCAGGTCCTCCCTCATCGGCGCATGACGCTCGGGAAAAGGGACCGGCACCGGAAGCGGGCCGGGGGAGACCCGCTCCTTCCGGTGCCGGTATCGCGCACATGGCCAGGCGCGATGGGATTCTCCTAACGGCCCCCCACTCCCGCCGCGATGCTTTTCCCCTCCCGAGGGGGGAAGCAGGCGTCCGGGCGCTTTCACTGGCGGACACCTGCCTCCGCGGCTACGGCAGCTTCAGCTTGATGTTGAACGTGTACGACACGTTCACCGGGCGGCCCTGGAAGGTCAGCGGCTGATACCTGCGCGAGGAGAGCGTCTCCAGCACCGCGTCATCCATGAAGGGCAGGCCCTTGATGATGCGGCAGTCGCGCACCCGGCCCTCCGTGGTGATGACGCACTTCGCGATGATCATCCCCTCCACGCCCGCGCGCCGCGCCTCGAGCGTGTAGCTGAACTGCGAACCGCTGAGCAGCCTGGGCGGCGTCATCCCACCCTGGAAGGGCAGCACGTCCGTGCCCGTGGGCACGTTCGCCACGAGGTCCGCCACGCCAATGGCACCGATGGGGCTGGTGCTGTTCGGGTCTCCGTTCGGATCTCCCACCGGCCCGGATTCGCCCGTGCCCGTCGCGTCGGTGGTGGCCGCCGCGTCCGCGATCGTCGTGGGCTCCGGCTCAGGCTTCGCCTCCGGTGGATCCACGGGCAGCGGCTTCGGGTTCAGCGGGACGCGGTCCGTGCGCGGCTTGGGCTTCGGCTTCGTCGCGGTCGTGGCCGGCTTCGGCTGCGCGGGCTGCTTCGTTCCCCGCTGGATGGCGGGCACGTGGTGGACGATGTCAACCCAGGGCGCCTCGACGGTCTCGGGCGGGCGACCGGAGATGAAGAACACCAGGCCCAGGAGCCCCGCGTGCACGCTGATGGACACCCACGCGCCCGTGCCGAACCGTCCCGAGCGCACTCCCCGCCGTTCGATGACCGACTCAAACATCTGACCCGCCTCCTGGATTGGGGGGGACGCTCCAGGCGTCCCGTCCCCACGAGAAGCAAGGTACGAAGTCGCGTCAGCGGAAAGGCCGACGCGGCTCCATCTGTCGGTCATGATTTCGTCATGAGGGGCCGCCGCTCAAGACCTCCATGCGGTAGCCCACGCCGCGCAGCGTGTGGATGGTGAAGCCGGAGGTGCTCGTCCACCCGAGCTTCTTCTTCAGGTTCGACACGAAGTTGTCCACCGTGCGCGGATCCACCACGACGTCGCGGCCCCACACCGCGTCCAGGATTTCGCCCCGGGGCAGGGCGCGGTCGCGGTGGCGCAGGAGGAACGCCAGCAGGTCGAACTCCGTGCGCGTCAGGTCCACCTCGCTGCCGTCCGCCCGCAGCACCGCGCGGCGGCCCAGGTCCAGCGTGAAGGCGCCAAAGGTCATCACCTGCGGCGGCGCCGTGCCCGCCCGGCGCACCAGCGCCTGCACGCGCGCGAGCAGCTCCCGCAGCCGGTAGGGCTTGGTGAGGTAGTCCTGCGCGCCGGCCTCGAAGCCGCGCACCAGGTCGTCCTCCAGCGAGCGCGCGGTGAGCATCAGCACCATGCTCTTCACCCCTTCCGCGCGCAGGCGGCGGCAGAAGCTGTAGCCGTCCTCGCCGGGCAACATCACGTCCAGGATGAGCAGGTCGAACGCGCGCGCCTGGAGGTGCGGCGCCGCGTCCTTCGCGGAGGGCGCGTCCGTCACGTCGTAGCCCTCGTCGCGCAGGTTGTCGCGCAGGCCCAGGCGCAGGTTGGCGTCGTCCTCGACGATGAGGATGGAAGGGCGGGTGGAGGAGGGGGGCTGCGTCTGCGTCGTCATCGGCGCGTCTCGGGAAAGGTCAGGGCGAAGGTCGTGCCTTCGGGGCTGGAGGAGGCCACCTGGATGCTGCCCTGGTGCAGGCCCATGATTCTGCGGCACAGCGCCAGCCCCAGGCCACTTCCATGCACCTCCGGCCCGGGCGTTGTCAGCCGGTAGAAGTCCTGGAACACGCGCTCCCACTCCTCCGGGGGGATGCCCACCCCGTTGTCGCTGAAGAGCACCGTGGCCCCGAAGCCCGGCTGCGGGTAGGCGCGCACGGTGAGGACCACCGGGCTGCGCTGGTTGTAGAGGCAGGCGTTGCGGCCCAGGTTGGCGAAGAGCATCCGGACGAGCGACGCGTCCGCGTCCAGCTCCACGTCCTCCACCTCCGAGCGCAGCTCCACCGGCACGGTGACGGCGTCCAGCAGGTCCTCGCGCAGGTTGCCCACCGCCTCCTCCAGCCGCACCCGCGCGGGCCGCAGCGCCCAGCGGCCCTTGTCGATGCGGTTGAAGGACAGGATGTTCTCCACCAGGAAGTGCAGCCCCTCCGCCGCGCGCACGATGCGGGTGGGGTAGTCCCCGGCCTCCGGGCTCTGGCCCAGCCGCCGCTCCAGCGTCTCCCCCAGCAGGCGGATGGACGCGAGCGGCGTGCGCAGCTCATGCGACACGGTGGAGACGAAGTCGCTCTTGAGCTCCACGAAGCGGTACTTGCGCTGCTGCGCCACCACCGCGAGCGCCGCGATGGCCGACGCGAGCGCGCCGCACGCCGCGACGAGCAGCGTCTTCAGGCCGTAGCGCGCCTCGATGTCCGCCTCCGCAGCGGCCCAGCCGGGCGTGGCCACCTCCAGCCCCGGGTGCTTCAGGGGCCGCGCCACGCCGCCAGGGCCCAGGCGCACCTGGCCGTCCCGGGGGATGAGGTTGCGCCCGCGCAGCTCCTGCGTCAGCTCCGCGAGCAGCGCGGACATGTCCACGGCGAGGCCGTGCACCTGCTCGGCCGCGGGCTCCACGTACCACTGCTCGGCGAGCAGCGTGGGGCCGTCCAGCGGCTCCGGCAGCACCAGCGCGCCCGCGCCGACCTCCTGCACGCGCGCCACGAAGGCGTCCGAGGGCTCCTTGAGCGCCTGGCTCACCGCCACGATGCGCGCCTGGAGGAAGTTGAAGTCCGGCTGCGTGAGCTGGGACCTCGCGCGCAGCAGGTTCCGTTGCAGGCCCGCGTCCCGCGCCATGCCGCCCAGCTCCTCCGGAAGGCCCTCGCGCACCAGCGCCCGGATGAGCGGAGGCGTGTCCTCGCCGCGGTGGAGGTACTCGACCGCGAGCAGGGTGAAGGGCAGCTCCTGGTCCGGCGGCAGCGGGTGCGCCGCGTGGTAGCGCAGCAGCGCCTCCACCGCCGCGTCCTTGCGCGCCTCGGTGCCGGAGGCCAGGGCGGCCCCCGCCGCGCGCAGCCGGCCGAGGCGCTCCTGGTAGGGTGAGGGGGCCTGGCCGTCCTCCAGCGCGTGCGCCAGCATCGTGTAGTTGGCCTGGGCGGGGACGTCCGCGCCCTCCCGGGGCCAGTCCACGCGCGGCAGGAACTGGTGGCCGCGGAAGAGCAGGTAGTAGCCCTCCGCCGGCAGCAGCGGGTCGCCCACCGCCGCGTTGAGGTTGGGCAGGCGGGTCTTCATCCGCTGCGCGAGCGCGGTGCGCAGGGACTCCGCCGCCAGCTGCTCCAGGGCCACCCGCCGCGAGCGCACCTGGGCGCGGGCGTCCTCACGCTCCTGGGTGAAGATGCGCTGGAGGCTGACCAGCCCCCAGCCGAGGGCCAGCAGCCCACAACCCAGGGCGATCAATGTGGGGAGGAGTCGGCGCAGCATTCGCGTCCCGCCGGACTGTAGCAGTGTCGACAGGTTTTCGGGCCCGGGGCCTCCAGGGTGAATAAAGTGGAGGAGACCCGCGTCCCCTCGGGTGCCTGGAGATTGGAGACGAAGTCATGGGTTCTCGATGGTGGGTTGGATTGATTGTCGGCCTGGCCACCCAGGGGGCGTTCGCGCAGACCTCGCCGGTCGCCGCGGATGACTGGGGGGATGACGCGTACGCGCAGTCCAACGTGGCGGATGACTCCGGGCCCATCGCGCCCTCTCCGCCCCCCGACCTGCCCGCCGAGTCGCCGACCCCCCGGCCCTACGCCGGCGCGGTCTGGACCTCTGGCCACTGGTACTGGGATGGGGACAGCTGGCAGTTCAAGTCCGGCGGCTGGGTGGAGCGCATGCCCGGCTACCAGTACGTCAACGGCTACTGGGCGCAGGACGGCAACATCTGGCGCTGGGTGTCCGGCGGCTGGGCCCCGGAGGGCTCCACCGAGGTGGAGATCCCCGTGGAGGTCGCCAGCGAGGACGTGACGGCGACCCAGGCGCCTCCGGCCCTGCGCGTGGAGGCGCCGCCCCCCGCGCCGGCGTCCGACTACGTCTGGGCCCCGGGCTACTGGTACTGGGGCGCCAACGGCTACGAGTGGGTCGCGGGCTCCTGGATGGAGCCGCCGCGTCCGGGCCTGGTGTTCGTGTCGCCGCACTGGGTGCGCCGCGGCCTGTCCTGGGTCTTCGTGGGCGGCGGCTGGGGGTGGAACGGCTCGGTGCGCGTCGTCGTCCCGGTCTACCGCCACGCGCACATCGCGCTGTCCTTCGGCCGCCCGAACCTGTTCCTGCGCTCGTGGTACCGCTACCCGGGCGTGTCGTGGCGCTACTACGACTACGGGCACACCCGTTACCGCCCGGGTTACCACTCCTCCTACTCGCGCCCGGGGCCGTACCGGTACGGCCCGCGCGTGCATGACGCGTCGCCCGTGCGCCCCGGTGGCCGGGGCGACAGCCGTCCCGGTCCCTACCGCCCGCAGGGGAACGGCGCCCACCCGTCCAACAGCGGCAACAGCGGTCACGGCAGCAGTTGGGGGGGGACGCGCAGCCCGCCTCCAGGGGGACGCGGGACGAGCGGCGGCGTGCACCAGGCCGGCGGCAGCTCCAGCCCCGCACGTCCGCCGTCGGGGGGCGGGGGACGCTCCTCGTCTGGCAGCGGCGGCTGGGGTGGAGGCTCCTCCTCGGGCCGCGTGCACCAGACCGGCGGCGGTTCGTCCAGCAGCCACGGCGGCGGCGGGCGCTGGGGCGGTGGCTCGGGCGGCGGCTCCTCCCACGGCGCCTCCAGCCGCGGCGGTGGGAACGGCGGCTGGGGTGGTGGCCACGGCGGGGGTGGCCACCGCTGAATGAAGTGACGGCGGGTGGGCCGGGTCAGACCTCGACCTGGCCCATCAGCCACGTCTCCAGCTCCGCCAGCTCGCGCTCCTGCGCGGGGTGGCGGGCGCGGACCTCGGCGACGGCCTGCTGCATCCCGTTGCGGCTGTGCGGCTTGTCCTGGAGCGCCGTCTGGAGGTCCTGCACGAGGTCCGGGTAGAGCGCATCCGAGAAGACCTGCGCGCGGGTGACGTGTCCGTTCTCCGTGTCGACGTGGACCTCGAAGAAGCCCCACGACAGGTACTCCACCATCTGGTGGCTGAAGCGGGGCGCGTTGCCGAAGCGCCACTCCCACGACGCGTAGTGCTCGAAGGTGCGCTTGAGCGACGGCTGTCCCTCCAGGAACGAGTGCTCCAGCAGCTCCGGCTCCGCGGTGGCGCCGTGGAAGTCGCAGAAGGCGCCGATCATCGCCTTCACCAGCGACGCATGGGAGACGTCCGGCTGGAGGTCGCGGAGGTTCATCACCCGCGAGCGCACCGACGCGCTGCCCTTGGACTCCAGCTTCTTCGGGTGCGGCGTGAGGTAGTTGGCCAGCCGCGACAGGTTGGCGTGGAGGAGGAACGTGCCGTGGTGGAAGGCGCGGTCCTTCGTCTCGCGGTACGCGCTGCCGCTGATCTTCCGGGGGCCGTCCTCCAGCGGAATCACCAGGTCGTTGCGCCCGGACGCCTGCGCCGTCACGCCCAGCCGCGACAGCGCGTCCAGCAGGATGGTGACGTTCGCCGTCTTGTTGTAGCCCTCCTTCGCGGACAGGAACGTGAAGCAGGTGTTGCCCAGGTCGTGGAACACCGCGCCGCCGCCGCTGGTGCGCCGCGCGAGGAAGACCTCGTCCTGCTCCATGCGCGTGAGGTTGCACTCGGACCAGGGGTTCTGGTTGCGGCCGATGACAACCGTGTTGTCGTTGCGCCAGAGGAACAGCGTCTGGGTGGACGGATCCAGCTCGCGGAAGATCCAGTCCTCGGTCGCGAGGTTGAACCAGGGGTTGTACGTCTCCGACAGCAGGATGCGGACGCGCGGGGCTTGAGACATGGCGGGGAGCATAACCGCCCGCTGCGTCCGTGCAGGGACTTGCGCCGTCCGGCGCGGGACATCCGGCCCGCCCCGGGGACGATGGCGGCCCGGGGCCCGGTTTCGGAAGACTCCTGCGCGTGTCGGGCGCGGCGAAGCGGGACCCGCGCCAGGGGGCGGCCATGCGTGGAGTGTTTTCGCTGTCGCGTCCGAGGGCGGAGGGGCCGGTGGTGCTGTGGGGCGGGGAGCAGCCGTCCGGCAGCCTCAAGTACCTCACCTTCGCGCGCTACCTGGCCGCGATGCCGCCGGGCTCGCGCGGGCTGGTGGAGACGTCCGGGGCGTCGAGCGCGCTGGCGCTGGACGTCCTCGGCCGCGAGCGGGGCCTGCCCACGGTGGCCCTGACGGACGCGGCGGGAGGCGTCTACCTGCGCGCCCACGGCTTCCAGGGCCAGGTGCGGATGGCGGGCTCGGCGGCGGACCTGTTCGAGCAGGCGCGGGCCCTGGAGCGCGACGGCTGGTGCTGGCCCCGACAGCTCACCAACCGGGCCCTGGTGGCGTGCGTGGAGTCCTGGGCGTCGGGCTTGCGCGCGCAGGTGCGCGAGCGCTTCCCCTCGGTGAAGCACGTGGTGTGCGGCTTCGGCACGGGCGCGACGCTGGTGGGCCTGACGCGCGTCTTCACGGCCGGCGGCTTCACCGTCACCGGCCTCCAGCCCGCGCCCGGCAAGCCGCTGCCCGGCTGGCGCACCTGGGAGACCCAGAACCTGGGCGCGGAGGACCTGTTCTTCGAGCACCAGCCGCGCATGCCGCTGACCACGGCCGCGCCCGCGCCGGACCCCTTCACCGCGCTCCAGGAGTGGGCCTGCCGGCAGCCCCATCCGGAGCAGGTGCTCATCGTCGCGCACAATGCCCGGGAGCGCGCCGCCGCCCGGGCCTGAAGGACCGCGACTCCCGGCGCCGTGCCTGGAGTCGCGCCCTCACGGCGGCCACGCCGTCGCGCGGCCAGGCGGGCGCGTGGGGCCGCTCGCGCTCAGCGCGCCGCGGGAGCGTGCGCGCCAGGTCTGGCGTGTCGCCCTGCTCCTGTCTCAATGTTTCAGCGTGACCCGGCCAGGTGATGACGAAGAGGTCGTGGTCGCTGAAGCCATCCGGCGCAGGATCGCGCGCCGCCATCGGGCCCAGCTCCACGCGCCCCGGAAACGGCCGTCCGCGTCAGCCGCGCGCGTCAACTCCAGGGGGGAGGCCTGATGCGGCGGCGGTCTCCAGGGGGGGCTCCCCTGGTAGGGCCCGCGGGCGGGCGCTCCGACGCAGGGTGTTGAATTCGTGATGCGTTGCGTTGAATTGCGATTGCGCAGTGCGTCTATATTGTGTGTCGCAATGCGTCGCAGAGGGAAAGACAACAAACGCATGCGTCTGTCCTGACCCGGAGCTGACATGCTTTTCAGTTAATCCTGAGGTTGGCTTGATTTTTATCAGTGTCTCGCTTTATGGGCTGATTCGCGGGTCAATCCCTTCGATGATCCGCTCTCCCCCACCAGGAGCCTGTATGCGAAACGCCGTCCGGACCCTCGTTCTGACTGTCGCGGTTCTTGCCCTCTGGGCGCAGCCCGCGCGCGCCGCGGATACGTACACGCAGACGAAGTACCCCATCGTGCTGGCGCACGGCATGGCGGGCTTTGATTCGCTGTTCGGGGTGCTCGACTACTTCTATGGCATCGAGTCGACGCTGAAGTCGGGCGGCGCGAAGGTCTACATCACGCACGTTCCGCAGTTCAACACGAGCGAGGCGCGCGGCGAGGCGCTGCTGGCGCAGGTGCAGGACGTGCTCGCGCGCTCGGGCGCGAAGAAGGTGAACCTGATTGGCCACAGCCACGGCGGCCTGGACGTGCGCTACGTGGCGGCGGTGCGGCCGGACCTGGTGGCGTCCGTGACGACGGTGGGCACGCCGCACAAGGGCGCGGACCTGGCGGACTACCTGCGCTCCAACCTCAAGGGCGGCTCGTTCACGGAGAGCGTGCTGTCGTACTTCGCCAGCAGCCTGGGCACGGTGCTGGGCCTGCTGTCCGGCCACACGCAGCCGCAGGACGCGATTGGCGCGCTGGCGGCGCTGACCAGGACGGGCACCTCCGCGTTCACCGCGAAGTTCCCCGCGGGCGTCCCCACCTCGTCCTGCGGCAGCGGCGCGGCGACGGGCACGCAGGGCCAGCGCTACTACTCCTGGTCCGGCACTGATCCCTTCACCAACCTGTTCGACGTGTCTGACTACGCCATGAAGCTGTCGTCCTTCTTCTACAGCGAGTCCAACGACGGCCTCGTGGGGCGCTGCAGCTCGCACTTCGGCACCGTCATCCGCGACAACTACGACATGAACCACCTGGACGAGGTGAACCAGGTGCTGGGGCTCACCGCGTTCTTCACCGACCCGACGTCCGTGTTCCGCACCCAGGCGAACCGCCTGAAGACCGCGGGCCTGTAGTCCCCGGCAAGGAGCGCCCCGCCATGAAGAGCCGCGCCGTCATTCTCGTGGTCGCGCTGTGCGCCCTCCTGGGTGCCGGCGTCTTCTCGTGGTGGAAGGTCCGGGCGGAGGACGCGCCCGGACCCGCTGTCCCGCCGTCCGCCGTCCCCGCCGCGGCGGGGGCACGGCCGCTCGCCGCGTCCCCCTCCGTGCACGGTGCCGCCGTGCCGGCGAGCCCGGCCCCCCAGGGCGGCTCGCCGCTGCCGCCGCTGCCCGGGTCGCTCCAGGACACGGAGGAGGACGGCGCGGTGCTGGTGGACGCGTCCGGGCACCTGGTGCCGAACGCGGACCTGCGCCGGTTCTTCAACTACTACCTGTCCGCCACCGGCGAGGAGCCCGCGTCGCTCATCCGCGAGCGCATCCTCGCGGCGCTGCGGGCGAAGAAGCTGCCCGCCGCCGCCATGGACGAGGCGGTGCAGGTGCTGGACGACTACCTGTCCTATCTCGACGCGGCCCGGGGCTTCGCGTCGAAGGGCTCCGCGGCCGCCATGGACACCGCCGAGCGCCTGCAGTCCCTGCGCAAGCTGCGCCGTGAGCACCTGGGCCCGGGCGTGGCCGACGGCCTCTTCGGCCAGGAGGAGGCGGTGGACGCCGTCGCCGTGGAGCGGCTGAAGCTGCTGAAGGACGCCTCGCTGACGAAGGAGGAGCGCGAGCAGCGCATGGCGGCGCTGGAGGAGCGGCTGCCCCCGGACGTGCGCGCCAGCCGCGAGGAGGCCGTGCGCCCGCTGCGGCAGCAGGCCGTGGAGCAGGAGCTGCTGGCGTCGGGCGCGACGGCCGAGGACCTGCATCAGCACCGGCTGTCCACCGTGGGGCCGGAGGCCACCGAGCGGCTGGAGGCGCTGGACGCGGAGCGCGCGCAGTGGAAGCAGCGGCTGGCGGACTTCCGCGCGAAGCGCGAGGCGCTGGGCCGCAGCGAACCGGACCCCGTCGCGCGTCAGGCCGCGGTGCAGCGGCTGCTGTTCGACTCGTTCTCGCCGGAGGAGCGCCTCCGGGTGGAGGCCGCGGACACCATCGACGCGGCCTCCGGCGCCGGGGGCGGGTGAAGCGGCTTCAGGAGATCTTGAAGGGCTTCAGCTCGTCCACGCTTTCGAGCAGCAGCGGCGCCGCGTGGAGGTACGCGGTGGTGCGGCGCTTCTGGTCGATGTCGTCGTACACGCGCTGGAGCTGCTGCGGCGTGAGGCCCATCTCGGGGGCGACCTCCTCGGGCGGGATGCCGTGGTTCTTCGCCCAGAGGATGAGGTCCAGCTGTGAGTAGTGCACGGAGAAGTAGAAGTCCTCCTGCGACTGCTCCAGGCTGAAGGTGTCCGTGGTGGGCTCGCGGTTGAGGATGCCGTCGATGACGCCCAGGTGCCGCGCGAGCTTGTACGTCTGCGTCTTGTAGAGGCTGGCGATGGGCTTCACGTCCGCGGAGCCGTCGCCCAGCTTCACGAAGAAGCCCTGGTCGTACTCCAGGCGGTTGGGCGTGCCGGACGCGGCGAAGTTCAGCCGGTCCGCGTGGAAGTACTCCATCATCTTGCGCACGCGCTGCTTGAAGTTGGTGGCGGCGACAATCTGCACGTAGGCCTGGGGCGTGAGGCGGAAGCGCTGCTCCTGCCCGTCCACCTGCACCACCACGTAGAAGACGTTGAGGGCGTCCGTGTTGAGCCGGTCGCCGTGCATGACGATCTTCCACTTCATGTCCGGCTGGAACGCGGGGAACACGGAGCGCACCGCCGCGTCGCGCTGCGAATAGCACCCGGCGGCCTCCAGCACGGGCGCGATGTCGTGCAGCGTGTACTGGATGCCCAGCTTCTCGCAGAGCTCGCGGCCCAGCTTGGAGGACAGGCCGCTGGAGTCGCGCTCCGGCAGCAGCAGGCCGAAGACGCGGTCCGGCCCCAGCGCGCGCACCGCCAGGGCGGCGACGCACGCGGAGTCGATGCCGCCGGAGATGGCCACCACCAGGCCGCGCTTGCGCAGCTTCTTGAGGACGGCCTCCTTGAGCCCCGCGGACAGCGACGCGGCCTTGGCCTCCCAGTCCAGCTCCAGCACCTGCTTGGAGAACTTCATCGTCACGGCGACCTCGATTCAGGGGAAGAAAGTGAAGACAGCACGCGCGTGCGCAGGTCGGCCTTGAGCACCTTGCCGGTGGGCCCGCGGGGGAGCGACTCCAGGAACAGCACGTGGCGCGGCACCTTGTGGGCCGGGAGCGCCTCGCGGCAGAAGCGGCGCAGGTCGTCCTCCTGCGCGCTGGCGCCCGATTGAAGGACCACGGCGGCGCACGCGGCCTCCCCGCCCAGGTCGTCCGGCACGCCCACCACGGCGACCTCCTGCACGGCCGGGTGGCGCGCGAGGACGTGCTCCAGCTCCGCGGGGCTCACCCGGTGGCCACCGACCTTGAGGATCTCCTTCGCGCGGCCCACGAGGAAGAAGAAGCCGTCCGCGTCGCGCCACGCGAGGTCGCCCGTCCACAGCCAGCCGTCGTGGAGGATGGCGGCGGTGTCGTCGGGCGCGTTGAGGTAGCCGGGCGTGACGTTGGCGCCCCTGGCCACCAGCTGGCCCACCTCGCCGTCGGGCAGGGGCGTGCCGTCGTCCGCGACCACGGCCAGCGTGACGCCGGGGATGCCCTGCCCGATGGAGCCCGCCTTGTCGGTGGCTCGCGACGGCGGCAGGTAGGAGAGCCGCGCGGTGGCCTCCGTCTGGCCGTACATGACGAACAGCTCCGCCGGGTGGAAGGCCTCGCGCGTCCAGCGCACGGTGTCCGGGGACATGCCGCCGCCAGCCTGGGTGACGTAGCGCAGCGTCAGCTTCGCGAGCGAGTCCGGGGCGGCCTGCCGCCGCAGCAGCTCGAAGGTGAGGGGCACGCCCGCGAAGCCGGTGCAGGCCTCGGTGGCCATGGCCTCCAGGACGACCTGCGGGTACATGAAGCGCGGATCCAGGAACACGGAGCCGCCCGCGAGCAGGTGCGTCTGGAGCACGCTCTTCCCGTAGCAGTAGTGCAGGGGCAGGATGAGCATGGCGCGGTCGCGCGGCGTGAGGCCCAGGTACTCCACGATGGAGCGCGTGTTCGCGGCGATGTTGGCGAACGTCTGCACGACGCCCCGGGGCGTGCCCGTGCTGCCGGACGTGTAGACGATGGACGCGGGCGCATCCGGCGGCGACGGGGGCAGGGCGATCCGAGGCGTGACGCCGGCCTCTGGATCCACCGCGCCGTCCTCCTGCAACCACGTGCACGCGGCGGGCTTCAGCAGCCCGAGCATCCGCTCCGGAGGGCGGGAGCCGTGCACGACGAAGAAGTGGGTGAGCGGCGAGCGCCCCGTCCAGCGCCGCGCGTCCTGACCGAAGATGACCGCATGGCGCGCACCCGTCTGCTCGAGGATGCTGGCCAGTGAATCCGCGCCCGTCTCCCGGTCCAGCTCCACGGCACAGGCGCCCAGGGCCTGCACCGCGAGCCCCGCGACCGCCGCCGCGCAGCCCAGGGGCAGGGCGATGAGGACGCGAGCCCGGGGCTCCACGCCAGCGGCGCGCAGCCGTCCCGCGAGCGCGAGCATCCGCGCTTCGAGTTGGACGTAGGTGAGTCGTGCCCACGGCGAGTCCACCGCTGGCGCTTCCGGCGTCGCCCGCGCATGTGCGCGAACCCATGAAGGCGCGGTGTCCGCGTGCGCGCTCGCCACCGCGGTGCTCACAGGCGAGCTCACGCGGCCTCCAACCGCACGGCATCCACATCCGCCTGTGGCACCGGCCTGGGCTTCAAGAAGTGGTGCGCCAGCAGCTGCGTGGACGCCACGGCGAACAGGGCCATGGTGTCCGCCTCGCTCTCCGCCGAGTTCGGCGCCCGCAGCTTCGCGACCAGCCGCTCCACCTTGCGCGCGTCGAAGACGCCCGTGGCCGATACCGCCTCCGGGGCCAGCAGCTCACGCGCCCACGCGGGGGCATCCGGCCCCACCAGCGCTCCGGCGATGGGCGCACGGTACGGGAACTTGTCGCGCTCCAGGATGGAGGCGGGCACCCGGCCCTTCGAGAAGCGCTTGAGCAGGTGCTTCTCGTCCAGTCCCCGCAGCCGCAGGCGCTCCGGCACTCGCGCGGCGAACTCCATCACGCCCGTGTCCAGGAACGGGAAGCGCCCCTCCACGGCGTTGCCCAGCAGCATGCGGTCGCCCTGCGCGGACAAGAGGTAGCCCGACAGCAGCGTGCGCGCCTCCAGGTACTGCGCCCGCGCCAGGGGGCGCCACTTCGCCACCGCGTCCGGCACCGTCGCGAGCACCGACGCCACCGGATCCTCGTCCGCCACCTTCGCGGCGAACTCCGGCGCGAGGAAGCGCAGGATGCGGCCGCTGTTGCCCCACCGCACCAGGTGCGAGAACCCCAGCGCGTCCGGTGTCTCCAGCCCCGTGCCGAAGAACTCGCGCAGCAGCTCCACGCCCTGTTGGCTCACCGACAGCGTCGGGTACAGCCGGCGCAGGAGCAGCGGCCGGTACTTCGAGCCCGGCTGGCGCGCCCAGAACTGGCGCACCTGCGTCTCCTTGAAGAGGTCATAGCCGAGGAACATCTCGTCCGCCCCTTCACCCGTCAGCACCACCTTGATGCCCTGGTCGCGCACCCAGCCGGACAGCCGCAGGAACGGCGCGGGCGCGGAGCGCAGCATCGCCTGCTCCGCGTGGAAGATGACGCCCGGCACCAGCGCGCCGATGTCCCCGTCGCGCAGCTCCACCACGCGGTGCTCGGTATGCAGTGCCTCCGCCACCGTCGCTTGGTGCGTGCGTTCGTCGAACCGCGCGTGCGCGAAGCCCACGGAGAAGGTCCGCAGCGTGCCGCCCAGCTGCTCCTGCGCCAGCGAGCACAGCAGGCTGGAATCCAGGCCGCCCGACAGGTACGCCGCCACCGGCACGTCCGCGCGCAGCCGCAGCCGCACCGCCCGGTCCAGCACCACGCCCAGCTCCTCCAGGAGCCGGGGCGCGTCCGCCGCGTCCGGCGTCACCCCGAAGTCCAGGTCCCAGTAGCGCTGGAGCGTCAGCGTGCCGTCGCGCCACTTCGCCACGTGCGCGGGCGGCAGCAGCGACACGCCCTCGAAGGACGTGCGCGGCGCCACCGGTGCCCAGAGCTGGAAGGTCTGCTTGAGCCCCCGCGCGTCCAGCGCGGGCGCCACCAGCCCCCCGGCGAAGAGCGCCTTCGCCTCCGACGCGAACGCCAGGTGTCCTCCCGGCAGGGACGCGTAGAACAGCGGGCAGATGCCCACGCGGTCCCGCGACAGCCACAGGGCGCGGTCGCGCGGCTCCCACAGCGCGAAGGCCCACTGGCCCTCGAAGCGGCGCACGCAGTCGATGCCCCACGCGAGGAACGCCGCGAGGATGACCTCCGTGTCCGAGCGCGTGCGGAAGGCATACGCGCCCGACAGCTGCTCGCGCAGCTCCACGTGGTTGAAGATCTCCCCATTGAACACGACGGTGAGGCCGGTGGCCTCGTCGCGCATGGGCTGGTGGCCGGAGGCCAGGTCGACGATGGACAGCCGCGCGTGCCCCAGCGCGGCGCCGTCCAGGAGCAGGGCGCGCTGCGCGTCCGGCCCCCGGTGCTTGATGCTGGCGGTCATGCGGCGCAGGCGGTCGGCGTGCTGCGCCGTGCCCGATGCGTCACCCGCCGGGAAGGTGAACCCCGCGATGCCGCACATGGACGGCTCAGCTCGCCTTCGCCATCGACTGCTTGCGGTCCACGAAGGCCACCACGCGCGACAGCGAGTCCAGGTTCTCCGGCACCAGCTCCTTGTCGTCCAGCTTGATGTGGAACTCCGTCTCGATGAAGGCCACCAGCTCCATCATGCCCGTGGAGTCGATGAGGCCCTTGCGCAGGAACGAGTCGTCGTCCGCGAAGTCGTCCACGAAGAAGGTGTCGACGATGAAGGTGCGAAGCGTGTCACGCGTGCTCATGAGGTGGATCCTGTCCTTGAAGCGAGATGGGGGTCGGGGAGGCGATGCGAAGGAGACGCGCCCGGCGCGTCCTGCTGCACACCGGGCGAACGGGGCGGGGCCTCGTCAGGTGCCCGTGGCGTCGCGGGCCACCAGGTCCAGGCTCATGCTGCGCGCCGGGTTCCCCATGGCGAGCGAGTCCGGGGGCACGTCCTGGGAGACGATGCTGCCGGCGGACACCACCGACCGCGCGCCGATGCGCACGCCCGGCAGCAGGATGGCGCCGTGGGCCACCCAGACGTCGTCCTCGATGATGATGGGCGCGATGCGCTGGCCGTCCCGGTCGCTCACGCGCACGTACGACGCGAACATGCACCGGTCGCCGATCTGCACCGACTCCCAGGCCTCCACCGACACGCCGTAGTTGAACTGGGTCTCGTTGCCCACCAGGAGCCGCGCGTGCTCGTAGCAGACGACCGACGTGGGCAGCATGCCGCCCAGGAACGTCAGCTTGTCGCCCAGCTCCGCGTGGCCGTCGTTGCGCGCGGCCACCGGGCCATATGCCGCCACGTCCCGGCCCGTGCGGAAGGTGCGGAAGAGCCAGCGCGCCCGCGCCACGGCCACCACGCGCTGGGCGCGAGGGAACACCTGCGTGCGCACCAGCTCGACGCCCGCGCGCGCCAGTTGGAAGGCTTCGTCCCGGGAGGGGAGGGGAGGTTTCATCGCGCCACCTCGCGCCGCAGCACCCGGGCCGGTGAGCCGCCCACCGTCACGCCCGGAGGGATCCTGCGGGAGATGATCGTGCCCGAGGCCACGCTCGAACCCTTCTGCAGGTGCGTGCCCGGCAGCAGGATGGAGCGGCTGCCCACCGTGACGCCTTCCTCCACCACCAGCGGCACCGACTGCGGCCGCTCGTGCCGGTTGCCCCGGACCGGGTGATACATGTTGTCCATCAGCTTGCACCACATGCCCAGGCGGCTGCGCGCGCCCACCGCCACGTATGACTGCGCTTCGATGGAGCTGCCTCCCTCGATGGTCACGTCGTCCTCGATCACGATGCGGCCCCCCCGCTGCGCGTGCAGTTCGATGGGCGCCATCCGCGCGTCGAACACCACGCGGTCGCCCACCTGGATCTCACCCTCGCCGTGAATCCAGACACGCCCCCAGACGGTCGGGGTGGCGCCCACGGCCTTGCAGCGGCGCAGCTTCAAACGCGCGACGGTCGGCCCCAGGCCGAGCATCATCATCAATGGAACGCGCATGGCTCAGGGACCGGCCTTCGCGGCGGCGGGCGCCTCGCGCCGGGTGTCCGGCAGGGCCGCCAGGAAGGCGACGAGCGCGGAGGCCACGCGCGCCTGCCCGCGCGCGTTGAGGTGGCCCCCGTCATCCGAATAGTCAGGCACCATGGCCGGATATGCGCGGCCGTTCACCTCGTAGGTCTCACGGGTGCCGTCCGCCCGCGTCGACTCCAGCGCCGCCAGGTCGAACAGCGGCTCCTTGCCGCCGTAGGTCTGCCGCATCAGCGCGTTGAACGCCTCGCGCGACACGTTCTCCCCCACGCCGAACACCGGGCGCCCGCGCAGCTCGTTGAACCACGCCTTCGCCCCGCGCTGCACCGTCGTCAGCGGCGCGGTGACGTGCACGAAGGTGACGCCCGGGTGGCGCGACTTCAGCCCCGCGAGCGTGGCGCGGTACTTCTCGAACAGCGCCTTCGCGTCCGTGGTGGAGGTGAAGTCGATGTAGCAGAACTTCATCAGCGCCACGTCCACCTGCTTCGCGACGCCGCCGTCCAGCAGCCGCTCGAAGTGCGCGAGCTTCGTCTCCGGCTGCTCGTTCTGTCCCACGAAGGCATGCGCCAGCGTGCCTTGCGCGAGCTCCGCGCTCGCGTCCTTCACCTCCACGATGGCGGGCGCCTTCGCGCTCGGTGACAGGTCGCGCACGCCGTCCAGGATGTTGCCGCCGACCGACTGGTGGCCGAAGAAGACCCGCCGGTGCGTCAGCCGCTCCAGGCTCGCGAGCGCCACGTCTGGCTTCACCGGCGCCGAGGCCGCCGCGCTCTGGGGCAGCGCCATCAGCAGCGCACCCGGAAGGAGCAGCGCGCCGAATCGCGCGGGGAAGCCACGAATGACTTGCATGTGTGAACCTTTAGACCTTTCCAGCGGCGAGCGTCAAAGCCCCTGGCGGCGCGGCCGGGTGCATGCCGTCCAGGCCGCCACGCATGCGTGAAAAGGGGTCGTGATTGCCCCGGAGCTGGGTGGAGGAAATCCCCCCTACTCGTGCTTGAGGCCGAAGAGGGCCCGCAGCCTTCCGAGGATGCGGCCCGCCTCGGGCGAGTGGTCCGGTCCGCCGCCGGCGGCCTGGGCCACGGCGCGCAGCTGGGTGCGGCGCTGCGCGAGGAGCGCGGAGAGTTGCCGGGCGAGGCCTGGGTAGTCTGCGAACAGTCGCGCGAAGGTGGGCCGGTCCAGCTCCAGCAGCACGGCGTCCTGGATGGCCACCACGGACGCGGCGCGGGGCTCGCCGGTGAGCAGCGACATCTCCCCGATGTACTGGCCCGGCCCCAGCCGCGTGATCTCGGCCTGGAGCGGGCCGGCGCGCACGCTGACCTCGCCGGAGGCCACGACGTAGAAGGTCCCGCCCTCGTCGCCCTCCTGGATGATGCGCTCGCTGCGGCCGAAGCGGCGCACCACCACCTCGCACCGCAGGCGCTCCAGCTCCTCGGGACCCAGGGGCGCGAAGAGGTCCACCTGGCGCAGCAGGTCGCGCACGGTGTCGTCCGCCAGCTCGCGGCGGCGGTGCTTCGCCTCGCGGCGCAGCGTCACGGTGCGCTGGGCGTGGGGCAGCTCCAGGCCCTCGCGGCGCAGCCGGTACCACAGCCGCGTGTGCAGCTCCTCCCGCACGCTGTCCGACAGCGCGAAGTCGTTGAGGAACACGCGCACCATGTACTGCGTGCTGGAGTCCGTGAAGCCCACCGTGCGCGCCATGGGCGGCGGCTGCACCAGGATCTGCGGAATCTCCCGGGCCACGTCCAGCAGCACCTGCTTCACCTGGTTGGGCGGCGCCTCCAGCGACACGCCCACCTGCACCTCGATGCCCACGGGCTCGCGGTGCTGGGTGAAGTTCTTCACGTGCTCCTTGCCCACCATGCTGTTGGGCAGGGTGATGACCTCGCGCCGGAAGTTGGCGATGCGGATGGAGCGCCACCCGATGTGCACCACCCGCCCCGTGTGCTCGCCGATGCGGATGAAGTCACCCACCTCGAAGGGCCGGTCCAACTGCAAGGACAGGCCCGCGAAGAGGTTGCCCAGCGTCTCCTGGAGCGCCAGACCGATGACCACCGTCAGCACCGCGGTGGACGCGACCAGCCCCGCCAGGTCCAGGTTCAGCTGGCTCTGGAGGATGGGGACGGTGGCGAGCGCGTAGAGCGTGAAGTCGATGACGTCGCGCAGGATCTTGGGCGTCGTCACCGGCGAGCGCATCCGCACCAGCTTCAGCGTGAACGCCACCCCGGCGCGGATGACGCCGTAGGCGAACGTGAGCATCCAGCCCACGCCCACGAGCTTGCGCAGGCCCTCTGGCGTGGAGGCCTCCGGCAGCAGCCGCGACGTGAGCCGCAGCACCAGGAAGGCGACCAGCATCCGCACCGCGCCCCGCAGGTCGTCGCGCAGGTCCGTGTCTCGGGTGGTCCGCTGGATGCCCAGCAGGAGCACCGTCAGGATGGAGCCCGCCAGCAGGGGGAGGTGGCCTTCGAGGAAGTTCAGCACGCCCGTTGAATCAGACCGGCGGCGCGCGCACGGGTCAAGGTGGCGGTTGACGGGTGCCCGCCGAGCGGAGATACACGCCCCCCATGACGCTTGCCTCGGTGCAGGGACAGCCCCGCGCGATGGACGCGCTCCAATCCGCCCTGCGGTCTGGCTCGGTGCATCACGCCTACCTGTTCGCCGGGCCGGAGGGGGTGGGAAAGGAGCTGGCCGCGGTGGGGCTGGCCCAGGCCCTCACGTGCCAGGAGGCCCCGGAGGTGGGCTGCGGCCAGTGCGCCAGCTGCGTGCGCGTCGCCAGGGGGCTGCACCCGGACGTGACCTGGGTGATGCCGGACGATGAGCGCGTGTCGCGAGGCCTCGCGGGTCGCTCCGACTTCACCGGCACGCCCAGCCGCGAGCTGCGCGTGGAGCAGGTCCGCCAGCTCCAGGAGCGCCTGGCGCTGCGCGGCCTGGAGTCCAAGCGCAAGGTCGCCATCCTGGTCAGCGCGGAGCAGATGAACGTGCAGGCGCAGAACGCCTTCCTCAAGACGCTGGAGGAGCCGCCCGCGGAGACCACCCTCATCCTGGTGGCCAGCGCCATGGACCGGCTCCTGCCCACCATCCGCAGCCGGTGCAGCAAGGTGTACTTCGGCCCGCTGCCGGTGGACCTGGTCGCACGGCGCGTGCAGCAGGAGCGCAAGCTGGACGCGGACACCGCCGCCCTGGCCGCGGTGATGTCCGGTGGCAGCCTGGGCCGCGCGCTCGCGCTGGACGTGGACGCGCTGAAGGAGCGCAAGGACGTGCTCACCGCCTTTGAGTCCCTGAGCGGCAGCGACATCCCGGCCCTGCTGCGCTTCGCGGAGGCCCACGGCGGCTCGCGCGAGGACGCGGACACGGCGCTGGAGCTGCTCATCCTGTGGACGCGCGACGTGTCGCTGGCGAAGGCCGGGGCGCTGGACGCGATGGCGAACCGGGACCTGCGGGAGCTGGCGGAGGCCGCCGCGAGGCGCACGTCGGAGGCCGCGCTGCACCGGCGCCATGCGCTGCTGGAGTCGGCGCGCGCGGCCATCGGCACGCGCAACGGCGCGCCCCGGTTGCAGCTGGAGCGGCTGCTCATCGAACTGTGCGTGGAGGGCCGGTGAGCGCGGACATGGACGAGGTGCTGGCGGAGGTGAAGGGCGGCAAGGTGTGGCCGCTGTACCTCCTGTGGGGCGAGGAGTTCCTGGTCCGCAAGGGCGCCGACGAGCTGGTGAAGACGCTGGTGCCGGACGCCGCCATGGGGCTGAACCTGGCGGTGCTGGACGCGGCCTCCCCGCGCGAGGTGGCGCAGGAGCTGGCCACGCTGCCGCTGTTCCCCGGGCGCAAGGTGGTGCTGGTGCGCGACCCGGAGTTCCTCGCGCCCAAGAAGGGCAAGGGCGACGCGCTGGCCAAGGCGCGCGACGCGTGGAAGGCGGGCAAGCGCAAGGAGGGCGCCCGGCGGCTGCTGGCGCTGGCGGGCCGCGCGGGCTGGGGCGTGGAGCAGCTGGACCCCCGCGTGCCCGGCGCGCCCACGGTGGAGCAGTGGAAGGACGAGCTCAACGTGGAGCTGGCGGAGGCCGACCTCGCCTTCCTTCAAGAGGCCGCGACCTTCTGCCGCGAGGAGCGCATCAGCGCCCCGGAGGGGGACGCGTCCGCGCTCCTGGAGCTCCTGCAGAAGGGCGTGCCGCCGGGGCACGCGCTGGTGCTCGCGGCCACGGACGTGGACTCGCGCAGCCCGCTGCTCAAGTTCGCGCAGGACAAGGGCCGCCTCTTCGAGCGCAAGGTGGCCGCGCGCCACAAGGACCTGGACCTCAGCGAGATCTCCAGGGAGTTCCTCGCCCCCTTCAAGAAGAAGCTGGGGCCGGGCGCGCTGGAGGGGCTGAAGGAGCGCATCGGCGGCAACATCCGCCTGCTCCAGTCGGAGCTGGAGAAGCTGGCCGTCTACGCGGAGGGCCCCACCATCGAGGCCCAGCACGTGGCGCTGCTGGTGCACCACGCGCGCGAGGAGGAGTTCTTCGAGCTGACGGAGGCGCTCCAGAAGCGCGAGCTGCGCGACGCGCTCGCCTACGCCGAGGACGCGATGGGGCAGGGCACGCACGCGCTGCAGCTGCTGGGCGCGGTGGCCTCCATCGTCCGCTCGCTCCTGGAGAACCACGCCTGGCTGGAGAAGTACGCCGGCGGCCAGCCGCCGCGCACCGGCCGCGACGTGGAGGCGCGCATCCTCCCCAGGCTGGAGGCCGAGCTGAAGGCCACCAAGCGCAAGACGCCCAACGCGTGGGCGCTCGCGTTCGGCATGCAGGCCGCCGCCCGCTACGAGCGCCGCGAGCTGCTCGACGCCCTGGTGGCGTGCGCGGACGCGGACCTGGCCCTGAAGTCCTCCGCCAGCGGGAAGCTCGTCATCGAGCGGCTGTTGTGGACGGTGTGCACCCGCGCCTGAAGGGGCCGGGTGGAAGGAGCCGCCATGGCGGACAAGCGACGCTTCGACCTCTTCGCGGACCTGCTCGTCACGCGCTTCCCCCAGGCCCTGCGCGTCTATGACGTCGCCGGCGGCATGGGGAAGCTGAACGAGTCCCTCACCCAGCGCGGGCGCGCCGTCACCACCTTCGACCTGCGCCACAAGCACCTGCCCGTGAAGTACGCGCAGCGGCCCTTCACCCTGGATGAGCCCTGCGAGGCGGAGCTCGTCGTGGGCATGCACCCGGACGGCGCCACGCGGATCATCATCGAGTACGCCGCGCGCCACGGCCTGGGCTTCGCCGTCGTCCCTTGCTGCTCCGACAATGGGATGCCCTACAAGCCGTGGATGCGGCACCTGGCCGACGTGGCCCGGCAGGCCGGCTTCGCCACGGTGGATGAGGCCGAGCTCCCCATGGATGGCCGCGCGCGGGTGTTGCTCGGCGTGTGGCGCTGACGCGCGGCACGCGAATTCAGGGCCATGGTTTGCGTAGCAAGAATAAGCCGCTATCCTTGGATTGTCTGAATAGAGGACATGCCGGGCGGCGACTGTCACGGTTCAGGACAGGGGCCCGCGGGCGGTGGAATCCCCAGCAAATCCGCGTGCTTGTGCCAGGGTTGTAACGATTGCTTCCACATTACAGAAGATTTTCTGGGCGCCGATGTGCCAGCCGTTTTTTCAGCGCCTTCGGTGCTGCGAGGCAATTCGCGGACTTAAGGGGTTGGCCTGACAAATGCTGAAGGGAGCGCTGCCCGGCGACCACCCCCTTTGCGCCGGGCAGGAGGCAGTCCCTTGGTTCGCACCCGTTTCGTTTCAGCCTTGCTGGCGTTCCCCCTCGTTGCTTGCGGCGTCGGAGACACGGACGCCAACACGCAGCATGAGCAGCAGAAGCCGGATGAGGTCGCGGAGGTCCAGAACGCGCTGAGCGTGATTCCGGGCGCCCAGATTGTCGGCACCAACGCGGATGGGACGCCGCACACCATCCAGGGCCGCCTGGGGCAGGCGGACCGCCCGCTGACGGGCTTCGCCGCCGCGGACGTGCACACGGCCATCGCCGGGTCGCTGCCGTCCATCGCGTCGCTGTTCCGCCTGAGCGCGTCCGACCTGGAGGTCCGCCGGATCTCCGTGGACGACCAGGGCGTCTCGCACATCCGCTACGCGCAGACGATGAACGGCCTGCCGGTGGTGGGCGAGGAGCTGGTGGTGCACGTGGACAGCTCGGGCGCCATCTTCGGCGCGAACGGCTCCGCGCGCTCCGGCGGCACCCTGTCCGCGCGTCCGCTGGTCGCCGCCGAGGCGGCCAGGACGGCGGCGCTGCGCGACACCGAGGGCACGGGCCTGGCCGCGGAGAGCGCGCGCCTGGTGTACGTGAAGGCGGAGCAGGACGGCCGTCTGCACCTGGCCTATGAGGTGAAGGTCACCGGCGAGACGGCCCAGATGCCGCTGCGCGACCGCGTCTATGTGGACGCGCTCAACGGCGCCACGCTGCTGCGCGTGCCGGAGATCCACACCGCGCTCAACCGCAAGGTCTACAGCGCGAACAACGGCACCAGCACCCCGGGCACGCTCAAGCGCAGCGAGGGCCAGGCGGCCACCGGTGACTCGCACGTCGACATGAACTACGACATGCTGGGCTACACCTACAACTGCTACAAGACGAACTTCAACCGCGACTCGCTCAACAACGCGGGCCAGACGCTCATCAGCACGGTGCACTACAGCCGCAACTACGTGAACGCCTACTGGGACGGCACCCAGATGGTGTACGGCGACGGCGACGGCGTGAACTCCATCGAGCTGGGCAAGGACGCGGACGTCACGGTCCACGAGCTGACCCACGCGGTGACGGAGAACGAGTCCAACCTCACGTACTCCGGCCAGTCCGGCGGCCTCAACGAGGCGATGTCCGACACCTTCGGCGCCATCTGCGAGAGCTGGAACTCCGGCTCGTGGAGCACCGCCGCGGACATCTGGAAGGTCGGCGAGGACGTGTGGACCCCCGGCACCGCCGGTGACGCGCTCCGGTACATGGACGACCCGGCGAAGGACGGCGTGTCGCTCGACTGGGCGCCGAACTTCACCAACCAGGACGTGCACTACAGCTCCGGCATCCCGAACCTGGCGTTCGCGCTGCTCGCCAAGGGCGGCACGCACCCGCGCGGCCGCAGCAGCGTCGTCGTGACGGGCATCGGCGTCCAGAAGGCGGGCCAGATCTGGTACTACGCCAACGCCAACCTCTACACGGCCAGCACGACGTTCGAGCAGGCCAAGACTTGGACCATCCAGGCCGCCGCGGCCCTGGGCTATGACGCCGCCACGCAGGCTTCCGTGAAGGCGGCCTGGGAGGCGGTGGGCGTGGGCGTGACGGTGCCGCCCCCGACCTGCACCCCGCTGACCAACGGCGTCGCGAAGACGGGCCTGTCCGGCGCGTCCGGTTCGGCGACCTACTACTGCATCGACCTGCCGGCCTCCAAGGCGTCCACCTACGTCCTGAGCGGCGGCTCGGGTGACGCGGACCTGTACATCAAGTTCGGCTCCGCCCCGACGACGACGTCCTACGACTGCCGTCCGTACCTGTCCGGCAACAACGAGACGTGCAGCGCGGCGGCGAAGTCCTCGGCGGGCAAGATGTACATCATGCTGCGCGGCTACTCGTCGTACAGCGGCGCGTCGCTCAAGGCCTCGTACTGAGCCCTCGCACGGGGCCGGCGTGAGCCCACGCCGGGCCTCGTGAAGGTCACCCTCCGCCTCCGGGGCTCTCGGTCCCGGGGGCGGTCGTGTTCCGGGGGCCTGGCGCCTGTCGCGCGGAAGCGAGGTAGGGTGTCGGGACCTCGCGAGCGGGAGGAGTCATGGGGCGGCGGTTGGGCCGGATGTTGCTGACGGCGGTGGTGGCCTTTGGGGCCGTGTCGTGCCACCGGGACACGCGGGCCCCGCGCACCTGCGTGGTGCTGTCGGTGGGCGGCACCAAGGGGCTCGCGCACGTGGGCGCGCTGGAGGCGCTGGAGGCGCGGGGCGTCCCCATCGACTGCGTGGTGGGCAACAGCATGGGCGCGGTGGTGGGCAGCCTCTACGCGGCCGCGCCCGGCGCCAACCTGCGCCAGCGCTACCGGGCCTTCTTCACCGCCTACGAGGACGAGACGCGCAAGGTCGCCGCGACGCGCGGCGCGGTGGGGGCCGCGGTGGGCCTGCTGGCGGTGCTGATCTCCGGAGGCACCCTGGGGCCGGCCGTGGCGGCGGGCGCGCTGGGCGCGGCGGGGGGCGCGGCCACGGTGCCCCCCTTGAGCCATGAGCGCTTCACCCAGGTGCTGGATTCCTTCTACGCGGGCGCGCGCGTGGAGGAGCTCCCCGTGCCCTTCGCCACCTTCCACCAGGAGCCCTTCGCGGGCGGCATCCGCCTGGTCACCGTGACGCGCGGCCCGCTGGCCGAGGCCGTCTCCGCCAGCGCCTCCAACCCGCTCCTGTTCAAGGACGCGACGCTGGAGCACCTCGACCCGGGCGCGGACCGCGTGTCCGCGACGCCCGTCCACGACGCGTGTCAGCTGTTCCCGGGCGCGCGGCTCATCGCCATCAACGTCACCGGAGAGCCGGCCTTCTACCGCCCGGACCTGGGCTGTGACGTGCGGGAGGTCCGCGTGGACGTGGCCATGCCCCCGGTGGAGGCCTTCACCGGCCGGGGCCCCGCCTTCGAGGCCACCTACGACGCGGGGCGCGACGCGGTGATGCGGGCGCGGCTGGACTGAAACCCCCGGCGGGGCCCTCACCCCGCGGTGAGCAGCCCCGTCACGTCCCGCCAGCCGCCCTGGCAGGGCGCGGTGTCCGTGGCCAGGTAGTGCCCCACGCGGCCGGGCGCGAGCGCGACGATGGCGGACGAGCGCGTCCCGTAGCCCTCCGTGTGGATGCACAGGGCCTGGAGCCGCTGGAGGAAGTCCGCGGGCAGGTCGTTCTCCGCGAGCGGCCCCGTCGCGGCCTCCCGGGGCGGCAGGACGTGATCCGCCAGGACCGCCTGGAGCCCCGTCACCAGCTCCGGCCAGGGGCGCTGCGCCACGGCTCCGGCCAGGGAGAGCGCCCGCCGCACCTTGGGGAACGCCAGGTTGTCCAGGGTGTCGTTGGGGAGCACGTGCACGCCGGCCGGGACGTCCTCGTGCGACAGGCGCGCGCGGTCCGGCCGCGCGTAGGCCACGCGCAGGGTGCGTGCGTCCCCATAGAGCAGGTTGAAGGGGAGGAACTCCGGGGCGGGCAGGGTGCCGAGATAGCGCTCGATGGCCTCCACCGACCCGGCTTGCAGGGCGCGCAGCACCACCTCGCCCCGGGAGCGGGGGGCCAGGCCCTGGATGCGGGCCCCGCGCTGGTTCGTCAGGGCCACGAGGACGCCCGCGTGGGTCACCCCCATCCACGTGCCCCCCCGCTCCACGTCCTGGCCGCCCACCGCGCGCGGGGACTCGGAGAGGACCTTCGGCCCGTGGGCCGGACGCGCGTAGAACTCATCCCGGTTGGCGGCCACGACCAGCGGCCATTCGGGGTGGGCGTTACGGAGGATGAGGACGGTGCACATGGCGTCCGGTCGATAACACCCCGCTTCGCGCCATGCAGCCCCGGGCCTGCATGTTGGCGATGCCCTCGTTTCCCCAAAGCGGCTATGGTCCGCCGCCCTCAGGAGAGTCCATGGCGGAGAGAACCCTCGTCACCAGCGCCCTTCCGTACGCGAACGGCGCCATCCACCTCGGCCACGCCGTCGAGTACATCCAGACGGACATCTACGTCCGCTTCCTGCGCTCGTGTGGCCAGGACGTCGTCTACTTCTGCGCGGACGACACCCACGGCACGCCCATCGAAATCAACGCCGCGAAGCAGGGCATCCCGCCCGAGCAGTTCGTCGCGCGCTTCCACGAGGAGCACCAGCGCGACTTCCAGGGCCTGGACGTCCGCTTCGACTGCTTCCACTCCACCAACTCGCCGGAGAACCGCCACTACGCGGAGCTCATCTACGGGCGCTTGAAGGACGCGGGCGACATCGACCGCCGCGACATCGAGCAGACCTACTGCGAGAAGGACAAGCGCTTCCTGCCGGACCGCTTCATCCGGGGCACCTGTCCCAACTGCAAGTCGGCGGACCAGTACGGCGACGCCTGCGAGAAGTGCGGCAAGACGTACAACCCCACGGACCTCATCGACCCGCGCTGCGCCCTGTGCGGCACGCCGCCGGTGCGCCGCAACTCCGAGCACCTGTTCTTCAAGCTGTCGCGGCACGCGGACTTCCTCCAGGAGGTGCTCAAGCGCCCCGGCTTCATCCACCCGGGCCTCGCCGCGCAGCTCCAGGGCTTCTTCGAGAAGGGCCTGTCGGACTGGGACATCAGCCGCGACGGGCCGTACTTCGGCTTCGCGATTCCGGGGGAGACGGACAAGTTCTTCTACGTCTGGCTGGACGCGCCCATCGGGTACATCGCCACGACGGAGAGGTGGGCGAAGGCGTCCGGCCGCTTCCCGGACGCGCTCGCGTACTGGGGCAAGGACGCGCCCAGCCGCATCGTCCACTTCATCGGCAAGGACATCGTCTACTTCCACGCGCTGTTCTGGCCCGCGGTGCTGAAGGTCGCGGGGCTGCACATCCCCAATGAGATCAAGGTGCACGGGCACCTGACCGTGAACGGGGAGAAGATGAGCAAGAGCCGCGGCACCATGGTGGCCGCGCGCGACTACCTGGACCTGCTGGACCCCAGCTACCTGCGCTACTTCTACGCGGCCAACCTGGGCGCGGGCGTGGAGGACCTGGACCTCAACCTCAAGGACTTCCGCCTGCGGGTGAACGGCGAGCTCGTCAACAACGTGGGCAACCTGGCCAACCGCGCGCTGTCGCTGCTGGCCGGGCCGCTGGAGAAGAGGCTCGCGCCGGGCCGCGCGGACGGGGCGGGGCGCAAGCTGGTGGAGGACGCGCTGGCGCGCGTGCCGGAGGTGCGCGAGGCGTTCGAGAAGCTGGAGTACCGCGTCGCCATCAAGGTCATCACCGAGATCGCCTCCGCCGCGAACGCGTTCCTCCAGGCGGCGGCGCCGTGGGCGCTGGTGAAGAAGGACGCGGAGGCCGCGCGGGCGGACCTGTCGGACGCGGCGGACGTGGCGTATCTCCTGGGCGCGCTGCTGGCGCCGGTGACGCCGCGCGTGTCGGAGAAGCTGTTCGCGCAGCTCGGCGCGGAGCCGCTGACGTTCCAGGCCCTGGCCGCCGCGAAGTACCCGCTGCTGGACCGGAGCCGCCCGGTGGGCACGCCGGAGCCGCTGCTCCCCCGGCTGGAGGAGGAGCGCGTCAACGCCATCATCAAGGTCCCCGAGGGGACGCCGGCCGCCGAGCCCGCGAAGGCAGGCGGCAAGGACAAGAAGACGGAGAAGAAGCCCGTGGAAGCGAAGCCTCAGGAAGCGGTGCCCACCTCGCAGGCGTCCCCGGGAGCGGGGGCGGCGGAGGGCGCGCCCGCGGCCGACATCGAGTACGCGGACTTCGCCAAGGTGGTGCTGAAGGCGGGGCGCATCGTGGCCGCGGAGAAGGTGAAGGGCGCGGACAAGCTGCTCAAGCTGGACGTGGACCTGGGGGAGGGCGCGCCGCGCACCATCGTGTCCGGCATCGCGGAGGCGTACACGCCGGAGGCGGTGGCGGGCCGGCGCGTGGTGGTGGTCGCGAACCTCAAGCCGCGCAAGCTCAAGGGCATCGAGTCGCGCGGCATGCTGTTGACGGCGGGCTCGGGCGGCAAGGACCTGTCCCTGCTGGACCCGGGCGACGTGGCGCCCGGCGCGGACGTGAAGTAGCGCGGGTGTGGGCATCCCGGGCGGCCGCTCCGCGCCCCGGGGTGCCAGCCCTGCGGTACGCCCGAGCATCCGCCGGGATGCGAGGCGCGGGGCGCTGGAGTGGTCTCAAGAGCGCGTGGCGTCAGAAGGGCCGCGCGTCAGGGCGACCGGGACTTCAAGCACGCACCGGGCGGAGGCAGGCCCGGTCGCAGAGAGGTGACGAGACGTGGCGGACTGGCGTGCCGAGCGGGACCGCGCCCTGCTGACCCTGGAGCGTGAGAAGCGTCCGGCGAGCCGGGCGGAGGCGGCGGACCTGCTGTTCCACCTGGCCTCCGAGGAGCCCTCACATGCCGAGGAGTTCACGGACGTGCTGGTGCGGCTGCTCGCGGACGCGCAGCCGGAGGTGCGCCGCTCGGGCGTGAGCCTCGCGTCCGTCATCCTGCCGCCGGAGCAGCTCCCGGACATGCTCCTGCCCCGGCTGCGCGACGAGGACACCCGCGTGCGGCTGGAGGCCACCGGACGGCTGGCGGACCTGGCGTTGCCGCACGCGCGAGGGGCGCTGGCCGGCATGCTGGAGGACCCCACGCCGGAGGTCCGCTTCGAGGCCGCGCGAGGCATCGCGGCCCTCAAGCACCCGGCGGGCCTGGACGTGCTCGTGGCCGCGCTGGACGTGGACACGCTGCGCTTCCGGGCGCTGGGCGCGCTGGCGGAGCTGGAGGACGCGCGGGCGCTGCCGGCGGTGAAGCGCCTCTTCGGCAAGTGGCTGCTGCCCGCCTTCGACAAGACGCAGGCCGCGGGCGTGCTGCTGAAGCTGGGCGACCCGGAGGGCGCGGACTGGCTGATGCAGCGCACGCGCAAGAAGTGGAGCGCGGACCGGGCGCTCGCGGTGGAGCTGTGCGGTGAGTTGAAGGTCCCGGGCGCGCTGGAGCGGCTGCGGGAGATCCTCGCGGACGTGAAGGACCCGTGCCGGGGCGCCGCCGCGCGGGGGCTGGGCCGGCTGGGGGATGCCCGGGCGCTGCCCTGGCTGCTCGCCGTGCTGGAGGACCGGAGCGCGCCGGAGGACGACCGGCTGGACGCGGCGGACGGCGTGTGGCGCCTGGGCGTGGCGGAGGGCCTGGAGCGCGTGCGCGCGGCCGTGGCCACCTTCGCCTCGGAAGAGGCACGGACGGAGCTGGAAGAGCTGTTTCAGGAGAAGCCATGAAACTGGTTGATGCGCACTGCCACCTGGAGCCGAAGGACTACGCGGACGTGGCGCCGGTGCTGGAGCGCGCCCGCGCCGCGGGGCTGGTGCACGCGGTGCTGGTGGGGCAGTTCCACGGCCCGGGGGACTGGGGCCATGCGCTGGAGGTCGCCGCCCGGCACCCGGACTTCCTGTCGCCCACGCTGGGCATCCACCCGCACGAGGCCGCCCGCGCCACGGAAGCCGACTTCGAGATGCTGGAGCGCACCTGCGCCCGCCCGGAGCTGCGCGCCGTGGGGGAGGCCGGGCTGGACTACTACTACGACCACTCGCCGCGCGAGGTGCAGGCCACCGTCTTCCGGCGGCAGTGCGCGCTCGCGAAGCGCCTGGCCAAGCCGCTGGTGGTGCACGTGCGCGACGCGCATGACGACTGCGACGCGGCCCTGGCGGCCGAGGACGTCACCCACGGCGTCATCCACTGCTTCACCGGCGACACCGCCGCGGCCCGGAAGTACCTGGACCGGGGCTTCTTCCTGTCGCTGTCCGGCGTCGTCACCTACAAGAAGACGGAGGCCCTCCAGGACGCCGTGCGCTTCGCGCCGCTGGAGCGCCTGATGGTGGAGACGGACAGCCCCTTCCTCGCGCCGGTGCCCCACCGAGGCCGCAAGAACGAGCCCGCGCACGTGCTGGAGACGGCGAAGAAGGTGGCGGAGCTGAAGGGCGTGTCGCTGGAGGAGGTGGCCCGCGTCACCACGGCGAACGCGGCCCGCCTCTTCCAGCTCAACCTGGGCTGAGCGCGCTGGCCAGGACCTCCAGCTCCTGATCCAGCTGCGGCATGTCCAGCAGCAGCGCGTCCGGGTCGTAGACGAAGTCCGCCTGCTTCAGCTTCAGCAGGGCCTGCAGCGCGGGCTCCCCCGCGTGGCCGCCGAACGCCGCGTGCACCACGCGGCCGCGCTCCAGGTGCAGCGAGCCCTCCAGCGTGTGGTGACGCAGCTGGAGCTTCCCGCTCTTCTTGCCGCCGCCCAGCGTGCGCAGCAGCTCCTTGGGAGGCAGCTCGTCGAAGCTGCCGCGCACCACCCGGCCCGGGCCGTTGTGCTGCACGCGGTCCTGGAAGAGGGACAGCACCGCGCGCGCGACCTCCGCCTTGTCGCTGGGGGAGAGCACCGCCGTCGCGCCCGCCATGAGCAGCCGCTCGCGGGCCTGGGCATCCGGCTCGCCCACCACGGCGATGGGCAGGCCCGCGCTCTCCGGCATGGAGCGCACGGCCTCCAGGAGGCCCAGCACCTCCTGCTGGCCCAGCCGCAGGCTCACCACCAGCACGTCGCAGTCCTGCCGCGCCAGGCCGTCCAGCGCGCCGTCCAGCGTGGACAGCGCGTGCGCCACCAGCTCCTGCTTGAGCACCGCCTCCAGCAGCTCGCCGCGCGTGGCCTCGTCCGGCTCCGCGATGAGGACCTGCCGGCCCTCGCTGGCCAGCCGGTGCGCCAGCAGGGCGCCGCTCTGGAGCTGCCCGACGATGTCCGCCACCACGGGGTCGTAGAGGACGCCCGCGTACTTCTGGAAGTGCTCCAGCGCCTGCGGCTTGCTGAAGACGCGGCCGAACGCGTTGCCGGGGTTCTTGGTCAGCTCCAGGAAGCTGTCCACCGCCGCCAGGATGCGCGCGCCCAGGGTGATGTCCTCGCCCTTGGCGCCCTGGGGCGTGCCGGAGCCATCCCAGGCCTCGTACAGCTGCGCGAGGATGGTGTTCACCTGCGCGGGCAGGTGCACCGTCTCGAAGAGCCTGGTGGGCGCGCGGCAGCACGCCTTCGCCTGGGCCTTCCACTCCGGGTTGGCCGCGTTGCTCGCCAGCGAGTAGTGCCGCTCCGGCGGCTTGCCCAGGTCGTGGAGGTACGCGGCGATGGACAGCGCCGCCAGCTCCTTGTGGGGCATGCCCATGCGCTGGCCGACGATGCCCGCCTGCCGCGCCAGCTGCGCGGAGTGTCCCCGGTGCCGGGGCCGGTCCTGCTCCAGCAGCCCCACCATCAGGCTCAGCGTCTCCACGTAGTCCGAGTCGCTGATGAGCCCGCGCGGGCCGCCCGGCTCGCGCCGCTGCGTGGAGACGCGCGCCACGTTGGTGCCGCTGCCGGGGCGCTGCAACCGCAGCCGCGCGTCCGTCTCCAGCCGCATGCTCAGGCTGGTGGGGCTCCGCCCGGTGGAGGTCCCTCCGCGCCCGGGCTCCGCGCCCACGTGCGTGTTCGACGGGGTGTCCGGACGGCGGGGGCCGCCGTTGGGGGAGGGGCCCTCCAGCAGCGTGGTGAACGCCGTGGGGTCGCCGTAGTAGTGCTTGCGGATGGCCGCCGCGATGGCGCTGCGCAGGCCGATGTACGCGTAGACCTCCGACATGCCGGTGACGAGGGCGATCTCGTCGAGCAGCGACTTGTTCTGCGGCTCGGCGGCCACCACCGACAGCAGCTTGCGCTCCGGATCCACGGCCAGCGGGAGCACGTTCTGCGCCTCCGCCAGCCGCACCGGCAGCTTGTCCAACACCTTCGTGTCGATGCGCGCCTTGGCCAGCTTGTCCGCGGTGACGAAGCGGGTCTGGAACTCGTTGGCCAGGAGCCGCAGCAGCGCGGCCTCCTGGAGCAGGCCCAGCTCCACCAGGCAGTCCCCCAGCTTGTGGCCGGTGATCTTCTGGTGCTCCAGCCCCTGCTCCACGGCCCCGGGTGCCACGAGGCCGGCCTCAATCAACCGCTCTCCCAGCCGCTTCGCCATGGACTTCAGCCCTCCGAGGAGCCACCGCCCTCACCACCGCCCTCACCACCGCCCTCACCACCGGCCTTCGCGGCCGGCGCCGCCAGCGCGCTGAACGGCTTGAAGGTCAGCTCGCCGGGCAGGCTCTTGGGGTCGCGGGGCGGGCGGTCCTCGCGCGGAGGCCGGGGCGGGCGGTCCTCGCGGTGGCGGTCCTCGCGAGGCGGCCGCTCGGCGCGGGGCGGCCGCGGCGGACGCGCCTCCTGGGACGGGGTCGCGGGGGCGGCGGTGCCCTCGCCCGCGGGGGCGGACGGGCCCTTGTCGGCGCGCGCCTTGCGCTTCTCCTCGCGGTGCTTGCGCCGGCCGCCCTCCACCGGGGCGCGGCCGCGGCCGGTGGGCACGAAGCCCTTCCAGAGCGACCGGTCATACGCGCGCAGGTGGTCCGTCCAGCGCTCGTTCGGATCGCGCTGCATGGCCTCCACCCACCCGGCGATGCGCGCGTCGAGCGAGCTGAGCGTGTCGATGATCTGCGCCTCCAGCGTCACCGGCGCCTTCGCGCCGGGGGCGCCGGCCGGGCCCTGCTGGGAGATCGCCAGGTGCGTCAGGTGCTGCTCCAGGAGCGGCGGGAAGCCCGGGATGCCCAGGGCCTTCTCGCGGATCTTCTGCGCGGCCAGCACCGCGTGGCCCACCAGCCGGCCCTCGTCGGACGTGTCGAAGCCCTTGTCGGACGCCGCGTCGCCGGCCTTCATCACGTCGTGCAGGAACGCGCCCGCCAGCAGCAGGTCGCGGTCCGCCATGGGGTAGTGGTCCGCCACGCGCAGCGTCAGGCGCATCACGGACAGGATGTGCTCGGCCAGTCCGCCGCGCCACGCGTGGTGCACGCCCTTGGCCGCCGGGGCCACCGGCAGCGCCGCGGCCACCTGCGCGTCATCTAGGAGGGCCAGCAGCAGCTGCTTCACGTACGGGTCGTTGACGCGCTCGGTGACGAGCTCGCGGATCTGCCCCACCGCGCGCGGGCCACCGCCGCCGCCCTCGTGGCGCTCGGCCTTCGCTTCGCCGGTCTTCGCTTCGCCGGGCTTCGCGTCGCTGGTCTTGGCCTCGGGCTTCGCGTCGCCGGCCTTGGCCTCGCCGGCCTTGGCCTCGGGCTTCGACTCGGCGGGCGGGGCGGGGGGCGGCTCGAACTCCTTGGGGTCGAGCGGCTCCGGATCCAACCGCTCCACGCCCTCCACGACGACCTGGGTGCGGCCGTGGAAGACGATGACGCTGCCCTGCACGAGGACGTAGTCACCGCTCTGGAAGGCGGGCTCGAGCGCGTCCACCTTGTCGAACACACGCGCGTCCACCGTGCCGCTCTTGTCGGCCAGGGACAGCGACAGGAACACCTTACCGCTGCGCGCGGTCACCTTCTCCTTCTTGGTGACGCGGAAGACGGTGTTGACCCGGTCCTTCTCGCGCAGGTCCGCCGCGTACACCTTGCGGACGGTCTCGACGGAAGCCTCCGGGGTGGAAGAGGTCGCGGCCTGGGACTCGTTTTCGGTTGTCATCGCGGCGCGGACACTAACACCGAGGCGGCCCGTCGAGGGCGAAACAACACCGGCGGCCGCTTCAGCTCACCTCGAGCGCCACCGCCTCCAGGTACTCGGCCCCCGGGGAGCCGACCGGCGCCGGGTGGTCCGGCGGCAGTCCCATCCGTACCAGCCGGAAGGCGATGCGCGCCTCCTGCTCGCACGCCGTGGCCACGCACTCCGTGAATGAGCCCAGCGCCAATGGTGGGTGGTAACCGACCACGAGCAGCCGTCCGCCATGGCGGGTGCGCCGCAGGGCCAGCCGCACCTGGTCGATGAAGGCCTCCTCGGACATCCCCCCCAGCGTGTCCAGCAGCACCAGGTCGAAGGTCTCCTTGAGGGCCCGGAGCACCGCCAGCGGCTCGCCCTGTTCCACCGTCACCCGGCCGAGCAGCCCGTTGGCCTCCGCGTTCTCCCGCGCCAGGTCCGCCGCGTCCGCGTTGCCGTCGAAGGCCAGGATCTGCTTCGCGCCGTGGCGCCCGGCGTGGACGAAGAGGCCGCCCACGTTGCACGCCACGTCCAGCACCCGGTCCCCGTTGCCGGTGCGCGCCAGGAAGCGGCGCAGCTCGCGGTGGTCGTACCCGTAGCCCGTGCCCCGGCCGTAGGTGAGGTCCACGGTGAAGCGCGCGCCCATCTCCAGCAGGCGGCACCAGCGCGGCGGCGTGCCGTACATCACGTGCGGGCGCTGCGCGGGCAGGCCCAGCGCCTGGCGCCGGGACGTGTCGTTGCGGAGCAGCACGGAGGCCGCCCCCGTCACCTCGCCCAGCGTGCGGGTGATCTCCTCCTGCCGCGCGTCCATGGAGCGGGTGAGCGTCTGGACGACGAAGTGCTGATCATACCGATCCACGATGAGGCCCGGCAGGCCGTCCCCGTCGTCGTTGACGATGCGGCAGAAGCGCGGGTCGTCCACCAGCCGGGCGCGCCGCTCGAAGGCGTGGCGCACGTGGCGGGGGATGAGCCCCTCCACGGACTCGTCCGGCATGCCCAGGCGGCGCACGGCGTAGGAGGCCTCGAGGTCCACGTCCCCCAGCCCCAGGACATGCCCGTCCTCGTCCTTCAGCTGCATGGGGGTGCCGGGCTGCGGCTCGCCCTCCATGGAGACGATGTCCTCGCGGCGCAGCCAGGGGGCGCCATGGCGAAGCTTGCGGGCGGCCTCTCGGGACAGGTAGGTGCTGAGCAAGGTGCGGTCCTCCTCCAGCGCGATGGGGGCACCTTCGCGGGGTGCCTCCCACCAAACATGGGCCGTGTGGGGCCTGCTGGCGGCGAGGGCCGTGCCGCTGCCCCGGAGGGCAGGGGAGGAGGCGGCCTCAGAGGACGGGCGGCGGCCGCTTGTATGCCTTGAAGGTCACCCGGGTGAGCATGCCGCTGACCACCAGGGCGAGCGCGATGCCCAACATCCGGATGTTCCAGCTCGTGCCGGTGAAGAGCAGCACCAGCGCGAGCACGCCCACCGCCACCGCGCCCGCCACCGTGAGCGTCTGGGCGCGCCTGGCGGTGTCCGTCGCCTGGGGCCTCGCCCGGGCGAGCGCCGGCAGCGAGGACGCCTTGCGCCACAGCTCCGCGCCCTCCTCGCGCACCTCGTCGTCCGGCTCCACCAGCCCCTGCACGTAGGCCCGCTCGATGTCGCCCAGCGAGGGGAACATCAGCTCACCATCCGGAGTGCGCACGCGGTACGCCATGGGTCTTCCTCCCTCCCGGCCCACCCTGCCCGGTGGGGGCGGGGACCTCAAGCCAGCTCGGTGGCAATCTGCTCAGCGGCGCGCAGTCCATCAATGGCGGAGGACACGATCCCGCCCGCGTAGCCGCAGCCCTCGCCGACCGGGTAGAGGCCGCGCATGGACACGGACTGGAGGTCGTCACCCCGGGTGATGCGCACCGGCGAGGACGTCCGGCTCTCGATGCCGATGAGCTTCCCCTCGTCGCTGATGAAGCCCTTCATCTTCCGGTCGAAGGTGCGCAGCGCGGCCTTGATGGACTGGGTCAGCCGCGCCGGGAAGAGCCTGTTCAGATCCACGTGCGCCAGGCCCGGGCGGTAGCTGGTGTCGCCCGGGTCCTTCTTCACGCGGCCGGCCAGGTAGTCCGGGATGGTCTGCGCGGGCGCGAAGAAGCGGCCTCCGCCCAGCTTGTAGGCCTCCGACTCCCAGTGCCGCTGGAACTCCAGGCCCGCGAGCGGCCCATGGAAGCCCTCGCGCGCGAAGTCCTCCACGGACACCGACACGACGATGCCCGCGTTGGCGAACCTCGCGTTGCGCCGCGAGTTGCTCATGCCGTTGGTGCACTGGAGCCCCTCCTCCGTGGGCGTGGGCACCACGATGCCGCCGGGGCACATGCAGAACGAGTAGACGCCGCGCACCTCGCCGTCCACGTCCAGGTTCTCCGCCAGCTTGTAGTCCGCGGGCGGCAGCTTGGAGTGCTTCGCGGCGGAGCCGTACTGGATGCTGTTGATGAGCGTCTGCGGGTGCTCCGCGCGGAAGCCCAGCGCGAAGGGCTTGGCCTCCACGCTCACGCGGCCGTCGGCGGCGAAGCGCTCGTACAGCTCGCGCGCGGAGTTGCCCGGCGCCAGGATGACGCGGTCGCTCTCCAGCGTGCGCCCGTCCGCCATCTTCACGCCCGCCACGCGGCCGTCGCGGTAGAGCAGGTCGTCCACGCGCTGCTCGAAGTGCACCTGGCAGCCGCCCGCGATGAGCTCCTCGCGCAGCCGGGCCACCGCGCCCGGGAGCAGGTCGGACCCGATGTGCGGCTTGCCCTCGATGAGGATGTGATCCGGCGCGCCGTACCTCGCGAAGGCCTCGATCACCTTGCGCACCATGGGGTGGTTGATGCGCGTGGACAGCTTGCCGTCCGTGTACGCGCCCGCGCCGCCCTCGCCGAAGTTCATGTTGCTCTCGCGGTCGAGCGTCCCGTCGCGCATGAGCTTCGCCACGTCCTTGCGGCGGGTGACGACCTCCTTGCCGCGCTCCAGCAGGATGCTGCGCACGCCGCGCTCCAGCAGGCCCAGCGCGCAGAACAGCCCCGCGGGCCCGGTGCCGATGATGAGCGGCAGCTTCTCCGGCTCCTTCACGCGCGCCGGCGCTTCCGGCGGGGGCGGGGCCTCGCCCACGTCCGGCGGCAGCCGCGGCGCCTTGCGGCCCGGGGCCAGCTCCACCTCCAGCGTGTAGATGTAGCGCGGGCTGCCCTTCTTGCGCGCATCCAGCACCGAGCGCACGACCCGCACGGAGGCGAGGTCGCTCCGGGTGACCCCCAGCTTCTCCGCCGCGCGCTGGCCGAGCAGCTCCTCCGGCTCGTCCAGCCACAGCCCGATGTTGTTCACCCGGTACGCCATTGTGTTCTGACTCCTCGGTGGGGGGCGCGTATGTGCTCCACCCCCCGGAGGGAATGCAAGCACTTGAAAAGACGAGCGGGCCTGTCAGCGGGGCGCCGGGGTGGTGCGTACCCGGTGATGCACCCTGCGCGGCGTTTCAGGCGGAGCGGACGCCCGGGTGCGTAACCCCCTTCGCACCATCCACGTTCCGTGCCGCCCCTCTCCGGCCTCCAACCCCTGAGGACTGCTGGGGAATCCGTTCGGAAGAGAACGGCTGGCACGGAGGTTGAACACCGGACTCCCACGCAGACGCGGCGGCCGGCCATGCGGCGCCGATTCCGGAGGCAATTCCTGTGAGCACCGACCAGAAGGGCACCCGCATCCTCGCGCGCACGTTCTTCAACCAGCTGCGCGCAAGCGGTTACACGCCGCACCAGGTCATCGGCATCGCCACGGAGCTGCTGGAGCTGGTGACGACCGACCTGAAGGAGGGAGACAAGGCCGTCGCCGCAGCCCAGGCGACGTCGCCCTCCGACGCCGGGGCGGGCTTTCAGCAGCGCGCGTAGCGCGTTAGGATCCACCACATCGACCCTCCGCGGGTGAGCGGGCTCCGGACCGGTTCCGGGGCCCCCTCCCGCGAGGTGATGGGAGCAGACCGCGCCGACTGCCAGGGGGTGATGGCGGCCATCGTGCCAGCGGGCTCCCGGCCCCGACGAGCTCCGTTCCCGCCGCGCGCTTCGAACGTCGAGCCGAATCCGCAGCACGCCGTCGCTCTCCGAAAAGCGCGCTCGTCGTCACGGTGAGCCCCCAAAGAGGGGTGGCCCGACCCAGGAACAAGTGAGAGCGAGAGCCGGCCGTTCCTCGATGCAGCGGACATGGCCGAGGCGCTGACGCCCGATGCCCGGACGCGCGAGAAGCTCGGCGTCGCCTGAGACTGGCGGCCGCCGGCCGTTGTGCCCGCGACGCACCGTGTCGTCCTCGGGCCTTCAAGGCTGGGGGTGGCGGCGGCGCTCGCGGGCGGCGGCCGCGGCGATGACGAGCAGCGCGGCGGTGAGGGCGGTGAAGACGAGGCTCGCGGACGCGGGCGCCGTCAGCGCGAGCAGGCCCATGGCCAGGAGGAACGCGAGCACGTCCACGGCGAGGGGGCGCGGCTGGGGCAGCACGAGCACCGTGGCGCAGCCGGCCAGCGGGATGCCCAGCGCGACCTGCCGGAGGATGGCGTCGGTGCTGGTGCGCACCGTCTCCCAGTAGTTGATCAGGATGGCGGCGAAGATGACCACCGTGCCGCCCGCGAGCACGAGCACGCCGGCGGCCGCCGCGTCCTTGGTGAGGCGGGCCTTCTCGTCGAACTGCTGCACGGCCAGATCCACCAGCTGCTCCAGCGCGCTGTTGAGGATCTCCGCGAAGAAGATGAGCAGCACGCAGAAGATGAGCGTGACCTTCTCCGCGAGCCCCAGCGGGATGCCGCTGCCCACCAGCCCCACCAGCACGCCGGAGATGAGGTGGATGCGCATGTTGCGCTGCCAGGCCACGGTGTGGATGAGCCCTGCCCACGCATGACCGAACGACGCGAACAGCCCGTTGCTGCGGCGGGAGGGGAACTGGGGGCGGGAGGGTGCAGGAACGGTCATCGGAGGGTGAAGAGGTGGGCAGGCTAGCACCCACGGGTTCGATTGAAGCGGGGGAGTGAAGGGGTAAGGTCGGCGGCGTGATGCGAACGCTCCCCCCGTCCTGGTCGCGCACGCTGGCGCTGACCCTGCTGTGCACCTCCGTCCTCGCGCACGCGCAGGAGGCCCCCCAGCCCTTCGAGGGCGACGACCTGGGGCTGGAGCCGCCAGGTGTTCAATACCTGCCAGCTCCGGCGCCCCGGGCCCACGAGCAGCGCCGCCTGTCGTCGGACGCACCGGCCGTGGTGCGCCGCGAGGCGCGCGACGCGAAGTCCAACCTGAAGACCGCGGGGGTGCCGCAGACGCGGCGGGGCGAGGGCGCGCTGTCCGGCAAGGTCATCTACCTGAGCCCGAGCCACGGCTTCTATCGCGACAACGCGCTGAAGCGCTGGGCGACGCAGCGGCCCAACAGCTGGGGCGTGGTGGAGGACCTCATCTCCGCGGAGGTGGTGTCGCAGGAACTCCAGCCCATGCTGATGGCCGCGGGCGCCACGGTGGTGTCCGTGCGTGAGTCGGACCTGAACCCGCTGCTCGCCATCGTGGACGACGGCGGCACGGGCTACGCGGAAGAGGGGGACGCAGGCCGCTTCCACGCCTCCGAGCAGAACGGCTGGGCCCCGCCGCCCGTGCCCATGGCCAACGACGTGGAGCCCTTCACGCTGGGCACCACGCGCACGCTGGACACGGCGGCCACCTCCACCGCGCGGGCGACGTGGACGCCGGACGTGCCGGCGGACGCGGCCTACAACGTCTACGTCTCCTATGGCTCCGACCCCACGCGCGCGACGGACGCGCACTACGTGGTGAAGCACGCGGGCGGGGAGAGCCACTTCCGTGTGAACCAGCAGCGCCACGGCGGGACGTGGGTGCTGCTGGGGCGCTTCTACTTCAAGGCGGGGCAGCGCCCGGACTCGGGCGCGGTGGTGCTGGAGAACGACTCGGCGCAGGGGGCGGGCGCGACGCTGTCCGTGGACGCGGTGCGGCTGGGCGGTGGTCGGGGCCTGCTGGGCGACGCGGCGCAGGGGCCGCTGCTGCGTCCGCGCTTCGAGGAGAGCGCGCGCTACCACGTGCAGTACAGCGGGGCGCCCTTCACCGTGTACGCGCCGACAGGGGCGAACGCGCTGTCCAACGAGCGCAACGCGGACGTGACGGCCCGGCCGCGCTTCGCCGCGTGGCTCCACGAGGAGGGCGAGGACGCCGTCTACGTCGCGTGGCACACCAACGCGGGCTCGACCGGCACGGTGCGGGGAACGGAGGCCTACGTCTACGGGCCCAACCCCGTGGACGGCACGCTCAACTTCACGGGCGTGAAGGACAGCGACGTGCTGGCGCGCGCGCTCATGGCGCAGATTGAAGTGGACCTGAAGCGCGAGGTGGATCCGAACTGGCGGGTGCGCAGCCTGCGCTCGGCGAACCTGGGCGAGGTGAACCCCACGCACAACCCGGAGATGCCCAGCGTGCTGCTGGAGATGGCGTACCACGACAACACGACGGACGCGGGGTTCCTCAAGGAGGCCCGCGTCCGCCACGTGGCCGCGCGCGCCATCGTGCAGGGGTTGATCAAGTACTTCGCGGCCCGCGACGGCACGGCGGCGCACCTGCCGCCGGAGGCGCCCGGCGCGGTGGTGGCGCGCAACGCGACGCCCGGCGCGGTGGAGGTGAAGTGGACGGCGCCTCCGCAGGTCGCCTCGGAAGAAGGGCGCGACGCTCCCGCAGGCTACCGGCTGTACCAGAGCGCGGACGGCTTCGGCTGGGACGAGGGCTCGGATGTCCAGGGCACGACGGCCACCGTCACGCTGGCGCCGGGCACGGTGCGCTACTTCCGCGTGGCGGCGGTGAACGCGGGCGGCGAGTCCTTCCCGTCCGCCACCGTGGGCGTGCGGGTGGGGGACGCGGCGCCGGTGCTGCTGGTCAACGCGTACGAGCGGCTGGACGCGACGGTGACGTGCGGCGAGGAGCTGGAGACGCCGTACGATCTGGAGGCCCCGCTGCGCGTCTACCTGGAGGCGATGAACGACGGCAGCTACCTGCGCCAGCACGGCGCGGCGTTCGCGCAGGCGGCGGTGGCGTTCGACAGCGCGACGGGCGACGCGGTGGCGGCGGGGCTGGTGTCGCCCACGGGCTACCGGCTGGTGGACTGGTCCACCGGGCGCGGAGGCGTGGCGGGCGCGGGCCCCACGCGCGCGGAGCAGGACGCGCTGCGCGCGTTCGTCTCCGGGGGCGGGCACCTGCTGCTGTCGGGCGGACGCACGGTGTCCACGCTCGCGGCGGGCAGCGCGGACGACAAGCTGTTCCTCTCGGACATCCTGCGCGCGTCCATCGCTGCGGGGGCTCCGGCGGCCCGGGTGGAGGGCTCGGCGGGTGGCATCCTCGCGGACCTGCCGGCCACGCCGCTGGCGGATGGGACGACGCCGGGCGCCTACCCGGTGGGGGTGACGGACGTCCTGGCGCCCACGGGCGGCGGCGCGGACGTGCTGCGCTACACCGGCACGTCGCTCGGCGCGGCGGTCGCCTCGGCGGGGGCGGCGCCCGCGGGGCAGGTGCTGGTGCTGGGCTTCCCGTTCGAGGGCCTTGCGTCCAACCGCGAACGGTCGCGGCTGGTGGGCGCGTTCCTGGTGCGCTCGGGAATCCTGGCCCAGGCGCCCGCGCTGCCCGTGGCGGACGTGCCGCCCGCGGTCAGCCCCTGGCCGCTGTCGTCCTGCGTGGCGGTGCGCGAGGTGGATCCGCATCCGCCGGTGAAGCCGCCGCCGGTGGACCCGCCGCCGGAGCCGACGGTCGTCCCGGCGCTCCCGAGCGACTATTCCCCCAAGGGGGACAGCGGCTGCGGCTGCGGGGCCGGGGCGGGAACGGCCTCCGGGCTCTGGCTGTTGGTCGGGGTGATTGTTCAGCTCCGGCGTGCGCGAGTGAAAGCAGCCCACGCGAAGCGTTGACTCGGCGGGGGCGCCTGCCTACGGTCGCCCGCCTTCTTTTTACGTTACGAGATTCACGACGGTGGGCCGCGAAGGCCCACGCCTTCAAGGAGACGGAGAACACCATGGCCATCAAGCTCGCCATCAACGGCTTCGGTCGCATCGGTCGCTGCATCCTTCGCGCCGCGCTCAGCCGCAAGGAAGACCTCGAGATCGTCGCCATCAACGACCTCGACAAGCCGTCGGCGCTGGCCCACCTGTTCAAGTACGACTCCGTGCACCGCACGTGGCCGGGCGAGGTGAGCCACACGGACAAGGGCATCGTGGTGAACGGCAAGGAGATCGCCGTCACCGCGGAGAAGGACCCCTCGGTGCTGCCGTGGAAGAGCATGAACGTGGACGTCGTGCTGGAGTGCACCGGCCGCTTCACCGCCCGGGACGCCGCCGCCAAGCACCTGGCCGCGGGCGCCAAGAAGGTCATCATCTCCGCGCCGGCCAAGGGCCCGGACATGACCATCGCGTACGGCATCAACCAGAACGAGTACGACCCGGCCAGGCACCACATCATCTCCAACGCCTCGTGCACCACCAACTGCCTGGCGCCCATCGCCAAGGTGCTGGTGGACAACTTCGGCGTCGAGAAGGGCCTGATGACGACGGTGCACAGCTACACCAACGACCAGCGCATCCTGGACCTCACCCACGAGGACATGCGCCGCGCCCGCGCCGCCGCGCTCTCCATGATCCCCACCAGCACCGGCGCCGCGAAGGCCATCGGTGAGGTGATCCCGTCGCTCAAGGGCAAGATGCACGGCATCTCCGTCCGCGTCCCCACCCCGAACGTGTCCCTGGTGGACCTGACGGTGAACACCACCAAGAAGGTCACCCCCGAGGAGGTCATCAAGGCGATGCGGGACGCCGCCAACGGCCCGCTCAAGGGCGTGCTGGAGTTCAGCGACGCGCAGACGGTGTCCGTGGACTACAACGGCAACCCGCACTCGGCCATCTTCGACGCCACCAACTGCTTCGTGATGGGCGACAACCTGCTCAAGGTCATGGCCTGGTACGACAACGAGTGGGGCTTCTCCAACCGCATGGTCGACACGGCGAAGTTCCTCGTGTCCAAGGGCGTGGCGTAAGCCGCGCCGCACCGGCACCCCAGGCTGACCGAGACAGGCACAAGGGACACCCAAGATGATCCGCTACATCGATGACCTGCAGTTGACCGGCAAGCGCGTCTTCATCCGCGTGGACTTCAACGTCCCGCTGGAGGGGCGCCGCGTCACCGACGACACCCGCATCCGTGAAGCGCTCCCCACCATCCGGCGCGCGCTGGAGATGGGCGGCAAGGTCATCCTGGCGTCCCACCTCGGTCGGCCCAAGGGGCCGGACCCCAAGCTGTCCACGGTGCTCGTCGCGGAGAAGCTGGCGGAGCTGCTGGGCGGCAAGCACGAGGTCATCCACGCGGACGACTGCGTGGGGGACAACGTGAAGAAGCAGGTGAATGACCTGAAGGCGGGGCAGGTGCTCCTCCTGGAGAACCTGCGCTTCCACAAGGAGGAGGAGGCGAACGACGAGGCCTTCGCGCGCGAGCTGGCGGCGCTGGCGGACGTCTACGTCAACGACGCGTTCGGCACGGCGCACCGCGCGCACGCGTCCACGGCCGGCATGGTGCCCTTCGTGAAGGAGAAGGCCGCCGGCTTCCTGATGCGCAAGGAGATCGAGTACCTGGGCGACAAGGTGCTGCGCAATCCGCGGAAGCCCTTCGTGGCCATCCTGGGCGGCTCCAAGGTGAGCGACAAGATCAAGGTCATCGAGAGCCTGCTGCCCAAGGTGGACGCGCTGCTCGTGGGCGGCGCCATGGCGTACACCTTCCTGAAGGCGCAGGGCATCGAGGTGGGCAAGAGCCGGGTGGAGGAGGGCGACAAGCTGGCGCTGGCGGCGAAGCTGCTGGACACGGCCAGGCGCCTGAAGACGCCGCTGGTGCTGCCCATCGACCACGTCGTGTGCGCGGACCCGGACGGCAACGGCCCGGTGCAGGAGACGCCGGACCAGGAGATCCCCGCGGACATGATGGGCCTGGACATCGGGCCCAAGACGCGCGCGATGTACACGCAGCGCATCCGCGACGCGAAGACGGTGGTGTGGAACGGGCCCATGGGCCGCTTCGAGGTGGCCAGGTTCGCGGAGGGCACGCGGTCGGTGGCCGCGGCGATGTCCATCAACAAGGACGCCACGACGGTGATTGGCGGCGGCGACAGCGCGGCGGCGGTGGAGCAGATGGGCTACGCGGACAAGATGAGCCACGTGTCCACGGGCGGCGGCGCGTCGCTGGAGTTCCTGGAGGGCCGGGAGCTGCCCGGCATCAAGGCGCTGGAGACGAAGTAGGGCACCACCCACGCGGTACGCACCGGGGGAGACACCACGATGGCTCGTCGGAAGATCGTCGCTGGCAACTGGAAGATGAACAAGACGGTGCCGGAAGCGCTCGCGCTGGTGCGGGAGCTTCGCGGCGCGGTGGCGGCGCTGGGCGACAAGGTGGAGGTGGCCATCGCGCCTCCCTTCGTCGCGCTGCAGCCGCTGCACGTCGCGCTGGAAGGAGCGCCCATCCAACTGGCGGCGCAGAACTGCCACTGGGAGCCCTCGGGCGCCTTCACGGGCGAGATCAGCGCGCCGATGCTGGTGGAGCTGGGGTGTGCCTACGTCATCGTGGGGCACTCCGAGCGCCGTCAGTTCTTCGGTGAGACGGACGCCACGGTGAACAAGCGGGCGAAGGCGGTGAAGGCCGCCGGGATGACGCCCATCCTCTGCGTGGGCGAGACGCTGGCCGAGCGCGAGGCGAACCAGACGCTGACGGTGGTGGAGCGCCAGGTGCGGGGGGGGCTGGACGGCTTCTCCGGGGCGGACGTGGCCGGTTTCGTGCTGGCGTACGAGCCGGTGTGGGCGATTGGCACCGGCAAGACGGCCACCACGGCGCAGGCGCAGGAGGTCCACGCGGCCATCCGGAGCCTGCTCGGCCGGATGTACGACGAGGGGACGGCTGGCCGGGTGCGCATCCAGTACGGAGGCAGCGTGAAGCCGGACAACGCGGCGGAATTGCTGGGGCAGCCGGACGTGGACGGGGCGCTCGTGGGGGGAGCGAGCCTCAAGGCGTCGGACTTCGTGGCCATCGTGAAGGCGGCCGGCTGAAGTCGTCGGGCCCGTTAGAAGTTGTCACCCGTTGACCACTTTGTGTAGGTTGCGCCCTCTTTCCACGGAGCGTCTGGAAGCCCCATGCTGACCTTCTTCACGATCGTGCACGTCCTGCTCTGCGTGTTCATGATCTTCGTCATCTTGCTGCAGCCGGGGAAGGACGCCGGCATGGGCTCCGCCCTCGGTGGCGGCGCCGCGACGAGCGCCTTCGGTGGGCGCGGAGCGGTGACCTTCTTGAGCAAGCTGACGGGCGTCTGCGCCGGCTTGTTCTTCCTGACGTCGCTGGGCCTGTCGATGGTGGGCCTGCGTTCGTCGGTGGCCGCGGGTTCGGTGGCGACGCCGCCGGCGAAGACGGCCCCGGCGACGCCGGGAGCCACCACGCCGCCTCCGGCGGCCCCGGGCGCGGTGGAGCAGGAGCGTTCCGCGACGCCGCCGGCGGAGGGCCAGGAGGCTCCCGCGCCGACGACGCCGGCTCCGGCGCCCGCGCAGTAGCCGTCAGGAAGCATCGGATTCACGCGACGGTTGAAATGGTTGTTGCGTGAATCCACGGGGTCCGGTAGATGGACCCCGCCGAATGCCCAGGTGGTGGAACTGGTAGACACACCATCTTGAGGGGGTGGCGCCGAAAGGTGTGCGGGTTCGAATCCCGCCCTGGGCACTCCGAACAAGAGCCCCCGAGTCGAAAGACTCGGGGGCTTTTGTCTTTGCAGTGCGGCTCAGCGCTCCACGTCAGGCGTGCTGAGCGGCCGGCGCTGGTGCTGTTCCTGATGCCCCGGGAACATGGAGACGAAGAACTCAGACCAGCCGCCCATGCGCACCCGGAGCACGTCGTACTTCTCCGGGTCCTTCGACGCCTGCTCGAAGGTCTCCGGGTTGGCGCAGGTGATGGTCAGGATGTTCGAGCCCTGTCCCCGGGCGAACGCGTGCAGCACCCGCTCCAGCGAGCCCACCGGGAAGTCCTCGCGGATGTTGAAGTCCGTGGGCGCTCCGCTCGTGAAGCCCTCCGCTCCCGTGCCGGTGTAGCCCGACAGCGCTCGCACGAAGCCATCCTCCTGATGATCCACTGGCTGGTCCGCGATGCTCGGTGACGGGCTCAGGTCCGAGGCCAGCGGCTCCCCGAGTCGCCGTCCATCCGCGGAGGCGCCGCAGGTCGCGCCGAACTCCACGTAGTTCTCGAAGGTGCCGGCGCCCGGTTGGATCTGGAACCCGCCGAACGGCTTCTCCGGTGTCCCGAACCTCTTCGCGAGGTCCACCATCTTCTGGGCCGTGGGCTCGGCCGGCTCCGTGAAGACTCGCACCACCGTCTCCGCCACTCGCTGGATGAAGGCATTGCCGAAGCGGTCCACCTCTTCATTTCCCCGGCCGTATCGCGGCTGCGCCAGCGCCACCTGTCGCAGGTCCCGGAAGCGCTGCGCCTTCGCCTCGATGCGCGCGGGGCCCGCGAAGGTGCTGATGAAGGGCTCGTCCATCTTGTAGCCCCAGTCGCACAGCAGCGCCTCCACCAGCTCCGGCAGGGACGTCACCGCCGTGTCCCGCTCGAAGACCATCTTCCGGATGGCGTACAGCGAGTTGATGGCCGTGGAGAGGGCCGTGATGCACGGGGCCACCATGTTGTAGCGGGCTCCACCCCCGTATAGGTCCAATCCCTTGTCGATGCAGTCGTCCACGAACACCGACAGCAACGGCGACGGGCATACGGCGCTCATTGTTCCGAAGACGCCCACCAGGCCGTCCGCCTGCTTCGCGTACATCCAGCTCAGGTGCTGGAAGAACAGGTCCTGGAGCTGCTCGAACGACTGGATGGCCGCTGGAGGAGGCGAGGAGAAGGAGACCCGCTGGCCCCGGAAATACATGGGCCCCGCCGAGCTCCAGGCCTTGCCCTGGTTGAGCGCGGCCTCCAGCGGTGACAGCGCCGTCATGCCTCCCAGCGTGAACCAGTTCTGCCCCACGATCTGTGGCTCGTAGCAGCCGTCGCAGGCGTAGTCCCTCGCGGCCTGGAGCGCCACCTCGCTCCTCCACGCGCTCCCGGCCTTCTGCGCCACCGGCGTGGCCGCCGTGGGCTGCGTGCCCTGGCCCACACGGTCACCGCTGTGCCGCATCCCGGGGATGATCTTCTCGTCGCTGAGCAGGATGGGGTGCGCGCCGCCGCTGAGGATTGCCAGCGCCGCCTCGTGCAGGTACTCAGGAGGGATGTCCTTGCGCACGCGCAACGACAGGCACGGCGCGTTGAGTGGCAGCCGCCGCGCCGCCCTCAGGCAGAGGAGGGTGACGCGGTTGTACGCGGGCCGACCCTCGCCGGGCGTCTCGTCCGCGACCGTCCCTCCCACCGTCACCTGCTGGATCCACTGGTTGTTCGCGGCGCCCTGCGGATAGTTGCCGCTCATGCCGCCCATCGCCAGGTTGCCGAAGGGCTGGTGGTCCTCCACGAACTGGCGGTTGAGCAGCACCTTCTCCCCCAGCTTCACCCAGAAGCAGTCGATGATCTCCTGCGCCTGCTCGTCATCCAGCACGCCCGCCGCCACGTCGCGCTCGTAGAACGGGTTGAGCAGCTGATCCAACCGGCCCACCGCCGTGGGCTCGCCAATGAGGTGCAGGCTCGCGTGCAGCGTGAAGAGCAACTGCGCGGCCTCGAGCATCGTCTGGGGGCGCTCCGTCGCCAGCCGCTGCATCCGCTCCTGGATCTTCAGCAGGTTGTCGCGCTCGGCGTGCTGCCCCAGGGGCAGCTCCGCGGCCAGCTTGCCCGCGAGCGCCGCATAGGCCAGGCAGTGGTCACGCACGCCCTCCAGCGACAGCACGACGCCTCGGTAGAACTGGCGCTTGCCTTCGTCCTGGGTCGCGTCGTGCCGCTTCTGGACGTCCGCCATCAGCTCGCCCAGGCCCCGGTCCAGTGCTCGCTGGAAGCCCGGCACCAGGTGGCCCACTCCCGACGCGGAGCTCAGCCCGGCGAAGAAGTTGCCCAACTCCTCGTCCTTGCGCGCGTAATCAATGACATACCGCCCCTGCCCGAGCCCCAGGTTGGGCAGGGCCCCCACGATGAGCTCCACCGGGTGGATGCGGTAGGTGTCCGCGCCGTTGTACCAGTTGCCCTGCGCGTCCTGACGGCGGCCTCGGAAGCCGTAGGCGTCGCTCGCGAAGACCTGCCCCAGGCTGACCTTGATGGTCCACCCCATGCGCTCCACGATGGAGAGCCCCATCACCTCCCGGGCCTTCGCGGGGCCGTACTGGCGCGCCACGTAGGCGCACAGGTGCTCCAGCTCCGGCTGCGTCCGGTTGACGTACCAGCTGTCCTGCCAGCGGGAGAACGCATCTGACAGCAATTGCAGCACCCGGTTGGATGGCGGCTGGTGCGTCCGGCGCTTGTCCCCGGACATCGTCGCCATCTGGAACAGGTAGTTCTTGTGGTTGTAATGCATGTATCCATTCGACGAGGCCACGTCGAAGTGCCGGTCCAGCCGGCTCCAGTCCACGCCGGGGAAGCGCCTCCAGTCCTGCTGCTCCACGCTCTGGAGCTTCACCGGGTCCAGCCCCAGGTCCGCCTGGCTGGGGATGTAATAGAAGCCTCCCAGGTTGGAGCGGACCTCGGAGAGCAGCCGGTCCCTCATGAAGCCTCGCTGGTCTCCAATCTGCTGGTTCATGATGGCTTCGAGCGCGCGGACGCTCCGGGCATAGCCCGCGAAGTAGATGCCCGCCTCGTCCCGGAGGCTGGCCCCCTTGGCGCGCAGCTCCGTGTTGTGCACCGTGTCCGCCTGCCCGAAGGGCAGTCCCAGCCGCAGCACCTGCAGCGTGTTGCCCTGGGCGTCCTGCACCCGGGCGCTCTTGATGTGGCTGCGTTGGTCCTGGCTGGGGATGAGGATGTCCTCCGTGGTGCGCCCCAACAGGTCCTCCACCTGCTGGGGGCTCATGTCCAGCAGGTGCTCCCAGTTGATCTCGAAGCGCTGTGCGAGCACGAACGAGGCGCCCAGGTGCGCGGGGTCCTCGAACCCGACCAGCGTCTGCTCCTGGATGGAGACCGGGTCGGACGGGTTGTTGAGGTTCTCCGCGAAGCGGCAGCCCAGCACCTTGCCGCCGCGCTTGTCCGGGCGCGTGGACTTGGTGGCCGCCTTCTGGTGGTCATGGGGCGTGGCGCGCACGCAGCGCGCCTGGTCCTGGAGCCGCGCGCGGATGAACTCGAAGACCGCGTCGCAGTGGGCCTCCTCATCGGACTTGATGTGGAACCACAGGTCGCCTTGCGAATCGACGAACGTCCCGTTCGAACGGGAGAACACCGAGGACCGCCAGGCCTGCGAGGACTCCTCCGGGAAGGCCAGCTTCATGCCTTCGGGGAGGTCCGTCCCTTCCTCTGCGCACCACTCCTGCCAGAGCCGGAAGCCCACGCCGACGATGGCGGTGGTGTTGGCGCTCCCGTAGCGGGTGTGGATCTCCTCGCGCACGTCCCGCATCAGCTTCTGGAGGAGCGCCCGGGTCAGCGGCTCGCCGGTCCCGTCCGGCGTGCGCCAGAACGTCGTGAACACGGCATACGGCGACGGATAGACCAGACCGCGCTGCACCAGGGACCAGAGCTCGTGGCTGAGCTGGTTGCCCTGCTGCGTGGACAGCGACTTCGCGGACGGGTGCTCTGCTGCAAGGACTGACGACGTGCGCATTCGGCGTCTCCCAGGCGGGTCGGAGGGGCATGTCTGTCCATGCTCCCCTCGGGGACGTGCCATCTATCAGGTGTGAACAATCCCTGCCATGGGGCGGGAGGCCGAAAGGCGATGTCAGGGGAACCCGCTAAGTGGTGTCCGCTATGGCAATGATTGTGGGATTTCGTTGGTCTCGGCGCATGGAAGTCGTGTGAATTTGTTTGTGTTTGATTGGACTGCCTGGGGTATGGCTGGAAATGCGTGATTGTCGATGTGTCGGGAATAATCGTGAAATTTCGGCGGGACGTCTCAGCCCTGGGGCCGATGTGAGGGGGGGCTTCGGTTTCACGGGGAGCGTGGGTTACGCTTCGGGGCGATCCGGCGGAATGGGACCGCCGGTGAGGGTCGGGGTGTTTCGTGGAAGAAGAGATCGTCTATCGGCACACGGTCGAGGGGGTGTTTCGTTCCATCGGTGACCGGCTCACTCCGGAGCTCCGGACGAAACTGAACGACGTGGGCCTGGACCTGGACACGCAGTCCCCTCGCAATACGTCTCGGACCGTCTTCGCGGACGCGCTGCGCGTCACCGTGGAGCACCTGTTCCCGGGGCTGGAGGTGAGCGAGGGCTACCGACGGCTGGGCGTGGGCATCATCCAGGGGATGGAGCAGACCGTGCTCGGCAAGTCGCTGGTGTCCATGTGGCCCATCTTCGGCCCGGAGCGCGTCGTCGTCCGCATCCAGGAGAGCTTCGACACCGTGAACAATTACATGCGGTCGGAGCTGCTCACCCAGGGGCCCGGTCACCACATCATCCGCGTCAATGAGTGCAACGGGAACCCGGGCTACCTGCGCGGGCTCATCGAAGCGGGGCTCACCAGGGCCGGTGCCCGGAACCTGCGCGTCGAGCCCTTCGACTTCGACGGCCACGCCTGCTCGTACCGCATCCAGTGGGCTCCCAATTAGAACAGCGCAGGAGCGAAGCTCCGTCGCGCTCGACACCGAGTGCTGTGTTTCACGCGGTGCGAGTCCCGCGTGCGCACCGAGGACTCCCCAGGGTCCCCCGGGGAGTCGTTCCCGGCGCATCAGGCCAGGTCGAACAGCAGGGCCTCCAGCGGCTCGGTGGCGGTGAGCACGAGGCTCGACTCGTCGGACACCGCGACGCCGTCACCGGCCTTCAGGGCCACGCCGTTGAGCGTGCCCGCGCCCCGGGCGACCTGCACCCAGGCGTGGCGCCCCTTGGGCAGCGTGTACTCCGCCTTCTCGCCCGGGCTCAGCAGCGTGCTGTGCAGCAGCACGTCCTGGTGGACGGTGAGGCTGCCTTCGCGGGCGTCCGGGCTGGCCACCACGCGCCAGTGTCCCTGTCGGTCCTTCTCCGGGAAGCGCTTCTGCTCATATTCCGGCTTCAGGCCCTTCCGGTCCGGGAGGATCCAGATCTGCAGGAAGTGGACGTCCTCGTTGGAGCCGTTCAGCTCGCTGTGCATCACGCCCGTGCCGGCCGTCATGCGCTGCACCTCGCCAGCGCGCAGGATCCCCTGGCCTCCCGTGCTGTCCCGGTGCGCGATGGCGCCGCTCAGCGGGTAGGTGATGATCTCCATGTCCCGGTGCGGGTGTGTGTCGAAGCCCTCGCCAGACTGCACGCGGTCCTCGTTGATGACGCGCAGGGCGCGGAAGCCCATGTGCTCGGGGTCGAAGTAGCTGGCGAAGGAGAAGGTGTGATGCGAGTCCAGCCAGCCGTGGTTGGCATGTCCGCGGGCTTCAGAAGGTCGAACGTTGAGCATGGTGTGTGTTTCCTTTCGCGGCACAACATGCGCCCCGGAACACCCCCTGGCCAGACGTGAACCTCGGGACACATCGTTCCATCCACGGAACGAAACGCGGCCACTGTCTCAGCGCTTCGCCCGCTTGAGTGCTCCCTGCTGCTGGGGCCAGTGCTCGCGCAGCACCTCCACGAAGGCCATCACCTTGGGCACGTGGTGGCGCGTGGGCGGGTAGACGGCGTGCACCGGCGCGCCCGCGGAGCTCCAGTCCGGCAGCACGCGCTGGAGCCGCCCGGACGCCAGGTCCTCGCCGCACTGGAGGCCCGGCAGCAGCGCCACCCCGGCGCCTTGCAGCGTCACCGCGTGCAGCATGTCCGGCTCGTTCACCACCAGCCGGCCAGAGACCTTCACGTCGACTGGGCGCCCGCTCGCGTGCAGCGTCCAGACGTTCCCCCGCAGCGAGGTGCCGAAGAAGAGGCAGTCGTGCCTCACCAGGTCCGCCGGCGACCTCGGCGCGCCCCTCGCCTGGAGGTACTCCGGCGCGGCCACGACCACGCGCTCGATGTCTCCCAGCCGCCGCGCCATCAGCGACGAGTCCGGCAGCCGTCCGGCCCGCACCGCCAGGTCGAAGCCCTCCTCCATCAGGTCCACCGCGCGGTCCGTGCAGAGCAGCTCCACCTGCACGTCCGGGTACTGCTCCATGAAGCGGGCCACCAGCGGCGCGAGGAAGCTGACCGACAGCGGCGTCGTCACGCGCAGGAGCCCGTGTGGGCCCGCCTGGAGCCGCGTCACCGCCAGCTCCGCGGCCTCCGCCTCCGCGACGATGCGCTCGCAGTGCGCGTAGTACGCGCGGCCCACCTCCGTCAGGTGCAGCGTGCGCGTGGTGCGCTGGAGCAGCTGCGCGCCCACGCGCTCCTCCAGCTCCGACACCTTCCGGCTGACGGTGGACTTGGGCATGCGCAGCGCCTTCGCCGCCGCCGTGAAGCTGCCCGCCTGGACCACCCGGGCGAAGACGAGGAGTTCGTTGAGGTCCATGGCCCGTTCCCTCGGGTGCACGGGTGACTGTTCCAGTGGTGGAACAGTGCATCCTGTCCGTCCCGTCTAATCCGGAACGTGGGGGGCCGCTACCTTACGCCTCGTTGAAACACACTGCCGCTGCCGCGGCGCCCACGACAAGGAAGACGACCATGGCCTCGACCCTCTGGAACATCGACACCACGCACACGGGCATCCACTTCACCGTCCGGCACATGGTGGTGGCGAAGGTGCGCGGCAGCTTCACGAAGTTCGGCGGCACCCTCACCCTGGATGACGCGAACCCGGCGGCGTCGTCCGTGTCCGTCTCCATCGAGGCGGCGAGCATCAGCACCGGCGTCGAGCCGCGCGACAACCACCTGCGCTCGCCGGACTTCTTCGACGTGGAGAAGTTCCCCGCCATCACCTTCCAGAGCACGAAGGTGGAGCCCTCCGGCAATCACCTGAAGGTGACGGGCCAGCTCACCATCCGCGGCATCAGCCGCGAGGTCGTCCTGGAGGCCGAGCAGCTGGGCATCGCCAAGGACCCGTGGGGCAACACCAAGGCCGCGTTCGAGGCGAAGACGTCCATCAACCGCAGCGACTTCGGCCTGACCTGGAACCAGGCCCTGGAGGCGGGTGGGGTGCTGGTGGGCGAGAAGATCGAGATCGCCCTCGAGGTCCAGGCCGCCCAGGCGCAGTCGGGCGAGAAGGCGGCCTGAACCCCGGCGGGGCTACTCGACGTCGTAGGACGTCAGGACGAAGTGCACGTCCGACTCCGCGCCCGAACCGACCGTCGCGGTCGCCGGGCGCGCGAGGTCCGTGGTGAACGACACGCCCTCCGGCCCCACCAGGTCCACCTGGTAGGTGCCGGGCAGCAGGTAGTTGAAGTCCGCCACGTAGCGGGTGTCCGTGCTGGCGCCGAAGGTCACCGTCTCGCGGCTGCCGTCGGCTGAGGCCGGCGGGAAGGCCCGTCAGGTCGCCAGCTTCGCCTTCAGCGTGATGTTCACCCCGGCGAGCGCCTTGGAGACGGGGCAGCCCTTCTTGGTCTCCTCGGCGATCTTCTGGAACTGGGCGTCGTTGGCGCCGGGGACGGCGGCCTCGGTGGTCAGCGCGATGGTGGTGATGGCGAAGCCGTCCCCCTCCTTGTCCAGGTGCACGTCCGCGCTCGTCTGGATGCGCGTCGGCTTCAGGCCCGCCTTCTCCAGCCCCACCGACAGGGCCATGGAGAAGCAGCCGGAGAGCGCCGCGCCGATGAGCTCCTCCGGGTTGCTGCCCTGCTGACCCTCGAAGCGCGTGCCGACCGAGAACGGGACGTCCGAGCCGTGGCCGGGCTTCATGGCGCCCTTGCCGTCCTTGAACCCGCCGCTCCACTGCGCACTGCCCTTGCTGATACCCATGGCGTTCGCCTCCCCATGCGTGGCGCGGCGCCCTGCCGCGTCCGGCGCGTCTTCGCGCGCAGGAAGGTAGGGCGCTCGCTGGTGCGGGGCGGTCCTGCTGGCGGATGCGCGCCGGGTTCTGCAAGGGAATGGACGCTCCCGTGCGCGAAGGCCCGGGTTCTGGACGGTGGGCGACAGCGGCGCGGCCGGAAACCGTCTGAGGACCCGCGCGCGGAGCCGCTGGAGGGCCCCGTCGTCGATGTCGGTGGCCAACCACCTGACCCGTGGGTCCTACCGCCTCCGCGAGGCTCGGCGTGAAGGAGCCCAGCCCGGCTCCACCGCGTCAGGAAATGGAACACCGCCAGCGGACGAAAGAGAGCCATTGCGAGCACTGGGGCGGAAAAGGAACAGCGGGGTCAAAGTCAAACATCCCGGTTGCGCCGGATATCGCTTTCTGCCGGACTGGGGGACGCGAGGCATTCCAGCCTCCGCCGCCTGGAGCACCCTGCATGCGAAACATGATCCGCGCCTGGGTCGTGACGACCTTCTCCGTGGGCCTCCTGACCGCCTGTGGCCCCGCGTCGGAGCCGGACGCGACGCCGCAGGCCGGTGAGGCCGCGCAGGTAGAGCAGGGCATCGGCAAGACGCCCAACTGTGCCATTGGCGAGTACCTGGCGGAGCAGGTCAGCTGGTCCTCGACCTGCGGCGCGTGTCGCGAGGTGGGCGGCGACGGAAGCTGGCACAACGGCGACTACGGCCGGAGTGGCACGCTCTACCAGACGTGCTGCGGCGACAACGGCTGCGGCAGCTGGCAGGTCATCCGGCCGGTCTGCATGGGCTGCTAGGCATTGCCGCTCCGGGCCTCGGCCGCGTTCGCGACGAAGCCCGTGAGGAGGTCCTCCGGCGGACCGGAGGGCTTCAGCGCCCGCGGGGTCAATCCGCGTTCACGCGATCGGAAGGGTCGCGGCCCAGCGTGGGAGCCTCTCCGGTCTCCGCCAGGGTCTTGAACCGGCGCAGCGCCGTCATCACCCGCTGGGTGGGGATGGCGCGCAGCCGCTGCGCCAGCGCCTCCACCAGCGCGCCTCCTGGCGGAAGGAAGCCCACGTGCAGCGTCACCTCCGTGTCCAGGTCCGCCGGGGTGGGCCGGAAGCGGACCCAGCCGCGGAGCCTCACCGCGCTGTCCTCCGTGGACTCCCAGCGGATGAGCTCCGCCGGGCGGTCCTCCACGACGCGGGAGTCGAATCGCAGCCTGCGTCCCAGCAGCTCGTGGAGCTCCCAGTGCCGGCCGTCGCCTTCCGTGGGCGTGACGTCCGCGAAGCCCGCCATCAGGTGGCTCAGGGTGGAGGGCTCACGCCACAGGCGGTAGAGCGCCTCCGCCGGACGGCCCACCGTGAGCGAGTGCTCCACCTCGATGAAGTGCCCGCGCCGCGCTCTCTCGCCCGCCCCCTCGCGGCGCGCCGTCCGGCCTTGCAGGCCCCGGTAGAGCAGGGCGCCGCCGGCCAGCGCGACCACCGTCCCCCCGAGAGAACGGCGCTTCAGGCCCAGGGACATCAGCGCCGCCGCGACCACGGCCGTGGCGGCCTTGCTCCATTGCCCTGCGCGAACCCCCTCGAAGGATTCTTCTCCCCGGGACCGGATCTCCTGCAGGGCGGTCGTCATTCGTGAGCTCTCCATGGTTCCTCCCGGCCTGACGCACAGGAGGGTGATGCAAGGGCGTCAGGCACTCCCGCGAACCTTGGGGCCGCACCGCGCGAGGACAACCGCGCCCGGGGCAGGGCCGTGGGGACCGGCGGCCCTGCGCTCCTCTCCTCAGTGAAGGGGCGCGGCGACCGGCGTGTGGATGTGCTCGGGACGGAGGCCCAGGCCCACCAGGCGCGCGGGGATGCGGCGCAGCGCGGGGATGCGCTCCACCCAGCGGAGGGCCAGCGGCAGCCGGCCGTCGCTGAAAGCGTGCTTCCGGAGCGCCGGGTCCACCACGCGGTCCTGGATGAACACCTGCGCCCGCTGGGTGAGCCGGGTGGGGAGCTCGCGGCGCCGCTGGACGCGGCGCAGGTCCTCGGTCGTGACGTGCCGGGCGAGCAGGGGCCCCGCGAGCAGGTTGGCGGCGGCCACCGCGTCCTGCACCGCCAGGTTGATGCCCACGCCGCCCACGGGCGACATCGCGTGCGCCGCGTCGCCGATGCACAGCAGGCCGGGCCGGTACCAGGTGCGCAGCCGCTCCACCCGCACGGTCAGCAGCTTCACGTCGTCCCAGCTTCGGAGCTCGCCGGCGCGGTCGGCGAGGAACGGCACGCGGCTCACGAACTGCTCGCGGAACGACTCCAGGCCACGCGCCTGAAGGGCCGCGGTGCCGCCCTTGGGGATGACCCGGCCGCACTGCCACCGGTCGCCCTGGTTGATGAGGAGGAAGAGCTCGCCGCGCTCGAAGCGGCCCAGGGGCGGGTCCGCGTCATCCGGCCTGCGCGTCACGCTGAACCAGAGCACGTCCATGGGCGCGCCCAGGACCCGCACCTCCAGGCCGGACCGCTCCCGCAGCGTGGACTTGCGGCCGTCCGCCGCCACCACCAGCGACGCGTGCACGTCCAGCGGGCCCCCGGGCGTCCGTGCGCGGACCCCGGTCACCTCGCCGTCGCCGTCGCGCATCAGCTCCGTCACCTCCGCGCGGCGGAGCAGCTGGAAGCCGGGATACAGGGCGGCCTTGCGCGCCAGGAAGTCGAGCAGGTCCCACTGCGGCATGAACGCGAGGAAGCGCGCGTGCGTGGGGAGGTGGCGGAAGTCCCCCACGGTGATGTCGTGCCCGTCGACCTGGAAGCGCAGGTCCACGACCTTCGAGTGGGGAAGCGCGAGCAGCTCGTCCAGCCAGCCCAGCTCGTGCATCAGCTCCAGCGTGGAGGGGTGGAGCGTGTCGCCCCGGAAGTCGCGGAGGAAGTCCGCGTGCTTCTCCAGCACCTTCACCTCCACGCCGGCCCGCGCCAGGAGCAGCCCCAGCATCATCCCCGCCGGGCCGCCGCCCGCGATGCAGCACTGCGTGGTGAGCGCCGGGTGGGCCATGGCCGTCCCTCCTCGATGGAAGCTTCCACCCGCCCGTCTGCGGGGCACCTGGAGGCGCGGACGATGCGGCGTGCGGTGCCCGACAATCGCACCGCGAGGCGCGGAGCGGGATGTCGCCCACCGGTCCGTTGACGTGAATGCCTTCTCCCCGCTGCGCCTGGACCCGCTTGGGTCGGGCGCCTTCCCCCAGAGCCCAGGAGCCACACGATGGAACCGGATGACAACAGCAACGCGCCTTCACGTCGCCAGGTGGTGGGCGGGCTGGCGACGGGCATCGCCGCCGCGTTCGTCACGACGCCCGCCGCGGTGGCCACTGACGCCGGGACGGCCACCGCGCCCGCGCAGCCGCTGCGGAACCCCGTCACCCTGTATCCGAAGCCGCCCTTCGAGAGGCAGTCACAGCCCTGGCCGGGCCTGGCGGGCAGGATGAACCCCCGGCCGGACTAACGACCCACGAAGTCCAGCAGCACGATGTAGTGCGTGGCGGCCGCGGCGATGACCATGAGGTGGAACACCTCGTGGTAGCCGAACACGTGGGGCACCGGATCCGGCCAACGGCGCGCGTACACCACCGCGCCCACGGCGTAGAGCATGGCCCCGAAGAAGAGCCAGCCCACCCGGCCCTGGCCCATGACCGTCGGGAGGTTCCAGAACACCGGGGCCGCCACGCAGCCCAGCGCCACGTAGAGCCCGGAGCGCAGCCCTCGCGACGCGGAGATGCCCGCGAGGGTCAGCGTGGCGCCCGCCAGCGCCGCGCCCCACATCAGCCAGAGCAGCCGCTGACTCAGGCCCCCCATGGGGTCCAGGGTCGCCAGCGGCGTGAAGCTCCCCGCGATGAGGATGAAGATGGCCGCGTGGTCGAACCGGCGGATCCGCTGGTACATCGCGGCGCTCCAGGTGGGCCAGTGGTAGCCCCCGCTCACGCCGAACATCAGCACCAGGCTGCCGCCGAACACCAGGTTCGCCGCGTACTGCATGCCCTGCACCGGCACCTGCGCCAGCCGCACGCAACCCAACAGCGCCGCCACGAACGCGATGACGTGGGACAGACCCCGCAGCCGGGGCTTCATGCTCGCTTCCATGGCGGTGCTCGTACTTCCCGCACGTCATGGCTTCGTCAGCGTCCGCGCGCCGCCGCGCCCGGACGTCGCGGGGGCGACGCATCGCCCCGGGCGAGTGTTGCCAGGTCGTCAGCGCGCGGCCCGGGATGGGACGCGGCACGCGGCGTGGCCCAGGATGACGTCCCCGTCGACGGTGCTCGTCGGCGTGGGCGTCCAGCCGGCGCGCAGCCGCGCGTCCAGCAGCTCATCGGCGGTGGGGCGGTGGTCCCACACGGAGACCGAGGTGACCCCGCCCAGTCAGGTGGTGTCGAAGACGAGGTAGCGCTCCTCTTCCCAGGGCAGCACCACGTCGTGGGTGAACTCGTCCTGGACCACCACCTCCGCCACGTCGCGCGGCGGCGTGCTCGCGAAGCCCCAGCGCACCACGTCCTGCAGCAGGGCGAGCGGCGCGAGCTGCCGCTCCAGGGCGGCGCGGCGCTCGGGCGGCAGTCCGGAGTGGTCGCTCAGGGGCACCATGGCCCGGAGTGTAGCCGAGCCGGCCGCGGCCTTCACGCGGTCTCGGGACCTGGCTGGCCGTCCAGCGTGCCCGAGCGGAGCGCGTTGCCCGCGGCGCTCGACATGACCTCCGCCAGCGCCTGCACGGCCTGGGTGACGGTGCGCGTCTCCTCCACGGCCTGCAGCGTGCGCTGCATCGCCCGGACAGCTCCTGGATGGCCAGGGCGATCTGGTGCGTGCTCGAGTCCTGCTGGGCCACGGCCTGGGTGATCTGCCGCACGCTGCCGCTGGTGTCGCCGATGATGCGGGTCAGCTCCTGCAACTGGGCGCCGGAGGTGCGGACCGCGTCCAGGCTCACCTGCACGCGCGCCTCGCCCTGTTCGCTCGTCCGCGCGGCCTCGCGCATGCTCAGGCTCACGCCGTCGAGCACGTCGCGGATGCGCTCGGTGGCGCGGATGGACTGGTCCGCCAGTCGACGCATCTCCCTGGCCTCCACAGGGCGGACGGGCCTGCGAGGGCTCGGCGTGGTGCCGCCCTCGACGGCGCGCGGAATGAAGACCGAGGCGCCTGTACCCAGGTCCCATGCGTGTCTTCAGCACAGCGCGAGCATGCCCGCCGTATCCGAGGTTGCCTGGGAACGGGAGCTGGGCCGCTCGTGGGGTAGCCGAGGTGGAGCATGGCGGGCTCCCGCCTGACTGTTCCTCCCGCGAGGGTGGGGCGGAACGCCCCGGCTGGGGCAATTCGGGCGGAGGTCTGCCCACGGGGCTCTCTCCACGGGGATGGCACGCTGGATGCTGCGTCACGTGTCGGGGGAAGCCCGGCATGTCGAAGATCCAGAGAGTCCTCACCACCGCGCTGCCGCTGTTGCTGTTGAGCGTGGCGGCGTACGTGCTGCACCGCGAGCTGTCGCACTTCCGCCGCGAGGACGTGAGCGCGGGGCTCGCGGCCGTGACGACCGGGCGGATCCTCCTGGCACTCGGCGTGACCGTCGTGAACTACGTGGCGCTCACGCTGTACGACGTACTGGCGCTGGGGCATGCGGGGCACCGGCTCCCGTACTCCCGCGTGGGGTTCACGTCCTTCGTGGGCTACGCCTTCGGGCACAACCTGGGGGCGTCGTTCCTGAGCGGCGGGTCGGTGCGCTACCGGCTGTATTCCGCGTGGGGGCTCACCGCGCTGGACGTCGCGCGCGTGTCCGCGTTCAACGCGCTCACGTTCTGGCTGGGCCTGGCCGCGGTCACCGGCACGTCGTTGCTCGTGGAGGGCGGGGGTGGGGTGCTGTCCCTGTCCACGTCGGTGGCACACGGGGTGGGGGGCGCGCTGGGGGCGCTGCTCGTGGGCTACTTCGTGGCGTGCGCCACCGTGCGCAAGCCCCTGCGCGTGCGCGGCCTGGAGTGGACGCTGCCGACGCCCGCGCGAGCCCTGGCGCAGCTGGTGGTGTCCTGCGGGGACTGGCTGCTGGCGGCGGCGGTGCTGTGGGTGCTGCTGCCCGCGGACAGCGGCGTGTCGCTGCCGTCGCTCACCGCGCTGTTCGCGCTGGCGCAGCTGGCGGGCATCGCCAGCCAGGTGCCCGCGGGCCTGGGCGTCTTCGAGACGGTGATGCTCTCCGCGCTCACGCCCCGCGTGCCCGCGCCCCAGGTCGTCGGGGTGCTGCTCGTGTACCGGATCATCTACTACCTGGTGCCGTTCATGGTGGCGGCGCTGCTGCTCGCGGGGCACGAGCTGCTCCAGCGTCGCCACCACCTCACGCGGCTGGCGAAGGTGGTGCACAGCTCGTTCGCGCCGGTGGTGCCGTGGGCCGCGTCGGCGGTGGCCTTCGTGGCGGGCACGGTGCTGCTGTTCTCGGGGGCGACGCCCGCCGCGACCGAGCGGCTCGCGTTGCTCCGTCGCCTGGTGCCGCTGCCGCTGCTGGAGGTGTCACACCTGCTGGGCAGCCTGGTGGGCGTGTCGCTGCTCCTGCTCGCGCGCGGGCTCCAGCGGCGCCTGGACGCGGCCTACGTGCTGACGCAGGTGCTGCTGGTGGCGGGCGCGGTGTTCTCCGTGGTGAAGGGCGTGGACTACGAGGAGGCCACGCTGCTGCTCGTGCTGGCCGCGGCGCTGGCGCCGTTCCACCAGCAGTTCTACCGGCACACGTCGCTGTTCGCGGAGGCCCTCAGCCCCGGGTGGCTCCTGGCCACGGTGGCGGTGGTGGGCGCGTCGGTGTGGCTGGGGTTCTTCTCCTACCGGCACGTGGAGTACCGCAATGATCTCTGGTGGCACTTCGCCTTCTCCGGGGACGCGCCGCGCTTCCTGCGCGCCAGCGTGGGCGTGCTGGGGACCATGGTCGTGGTAGGGCTCGCCGCGCTCCTGCGGCCGGCGGGGCCGCGCGCGCATCCGGCGACGGTGGAGGAGCTGCGGCGGGTGCGGCCCCTGGTGGCGAGCGCGCCGGAGTCCATGGCCTCGCTGGCGCTGGTGGGGGACAAGTCCCTGATGATCAACGACGCGGGCAGCGCGTTCCTGATGTACGGCGTGTCGGGCCGGGCGTGGGTCTCCATGGGGGATCCGGTGGGGCCGCCGGACGCGGCGACGGAGCTGGCGTGGCGCTTCCGCGAGCTGGCGGACCGGCATCACGGCTGGGCGTGCTTCTACCAGGTGGGCCCGGGCGCGCTGCCACGCTACCTGGACCTGGGCCTCACGCTGCTCAAACTGGGCGAGGAGGCCACCGTGCCGCTCCAGGACTTCGACCTGGAGGGGCCGGAGCGGCGCGGCCTGCGTCACACCCTGCGCCGCATGGAGCGCGAGGGCTGGACCTTCGAGGTGCGGCCGCGCGAGGCCGTGCCGGAGCTGCTGCCCCGGCTGCGGGCCATCTCCGACGCCTGGCTCGAGGAGAAGCACACGCGGGAGAAGGGCTTCAGCCTGGGGTGGTTCTCCCCTCGCTACCTGGAGCAGGGGCCGGTGGCGCTGGTGTGCAAGGACGGAGTCCTCACGGGCTTCGCCAACGTGTGGGCTCCGGACGCGAAGGAGGAATTGAGCGTGGACCTCATGCGCTACCAGCCGGGCAGCCCGCACGGCGCCATGGACTTCCTCTTCACGTCGCTGATGCTGTGGGGCCGGCGGCAGGGCTACCGGCGCTTCAACCTGGGCATGGCGCCCTTCAGCGGCTTCGAGGAGCGCACGCTCGCGCCGATGTGGAACCGGCTGGGCGCGCTCGTGTTCCGGCACGGCGAGCACTTCTACAACTTCCAGGGGCTGCGCCAGTACAAGGAGAAGTTCCGCCCGGACTGGGCCCCGCGCTACCTGGCCTCGCCAGGCGGGCTCGCGCTTCCAGGAGTGCTCACGGGTGTGGCCTCGCTGGTGTCGCGAGGGCTGGGTGGGATGGTGGCGCGATGAGCCGGCGCGCGGGAGGGTTCATGGTGGGCGCCGCGCTGGCGTTGACGCTGGCGCTCGTTCCGTGGGCGTGCACGTGCGCGGAGCCGTCTGGTGGCCCGACGCCCGTGGCCGGCCCCGCGCCCGAGGCCGCGCCCCGAGTGGAGACGCTGCATCCCGGAGGCCGCTTCGGTCACGTCACGGTGGTGACGCCGCCGGAGAGGCCTGGGACGGTGGTGCTGCTCCTGGCGGATGGGCCCGCGGAGCAGGGCCGCGCGCTGGAGCTGTCCCGCGTCCTGGCCTCGCACGGCGCGCTGGTGCTCGCGGTGGACGCGAGGGCGTATGTGCACGCCCTGGAGAAGGGCACCCGGTGCGCCTACCCGGCGGGAGACCTGGAGGTCTTGAGCCAGGGCTATCAGCAGCACGCGGAGCTGCCCGAGTACCTGCACCCCGTCCTCGTGGGGGATGGCGTGGGCGCGGCGGTGGCCTACGCGGCGCTGGCGCAGGCGCCGCCGGGCACGTTCCGGGGCGCGGTGAGCGTGGACTTCGCGCAGGCGCTGGAGACGTCCGCGGCCTTCTGTCCGGGCGCGGGGCTCGTGCGCTCTCGCGGGGACCGGCACACGCGGGAGCGGCTGGCGCCCTCGCGTGTGCTGAAGCAGCCGTGGGTGCTGCTCGTCGCGGACCACGATGTGGACCATCCGGTGAAGGCGGCCCACGGCTTCACCCGAGCGTTGGAGACGGCTCGCGTGTTGACGGTTCCTGGGCCGGGACTGGCGCGCATGCCGGTGGCCACCTGGCAGGGGGCGCTGCTGGCCGCGCATGACGCCGCCGCCACGCCGCTCACCGCGGAGATGCCGCAGCCAGTCGTCTCCGCGGCCGCGCCGCTTCCGGACGCGGGTGAGCGCGGGCGCGCGGGGGATGCGTCGGTGGAGGGGCTGCCGTTGGTGGAGGTCCCCGCGACGTCGAGCCTCCCGGGTGACACGCTGGCGCTCTTCGTCACCGGCGATGGTGGCTGGGCCAACCTGGACCAGTCCGTGTCCGAGTCGCTTGCCGCGCAGGGCATTCCCGTCGTGGGGTTCAACTCGCTGCGTTACTTCTGGAGGCGCCGCACACCCGAGGAGACGGCCACGGACGTGGCCCGAGCGCTGCGTCACTTCCTCTCCGCGTGGGGCAAGCAGCGCGTGGTGTTGCTGGGCTACTCGCGTGGCGCGGACGTGGTGCCGGCCATCGCCACGCGCCTGCCCGAGGAGCTACGCGGGCGCGTGCGGCTGGTCGTGCTGCTCGCGCCTGGCAAGGAGGCGGAGTTCGAGGTGCATGTCACCGATATCTTCGGCGGCAAGGGGCGGCCCACGAACGCGGTGCTCCCGGACGTGCGGGCCTTGAAGGGGACTCCCGTGCTCTGTCTTTATGGTGACGAAGAGTTGTCCGACAGCCTCTGTCCCGTACTGTCCGGCGTGCCCGGCACCCGGGCCGTGCTGCTCAAGGGAGGACACCACTTCGATGGGGACTACGCCGCCATCGCCCGGATCGTCCTGGGGGAACTCGGTATGGCATTGCCCTGATGCTCCGGGGTCGGAGGTCGAGTCGGCTGGAGGACGGGTGGCTGTCTTTGAGGTCTGATGCATTGACTTGCATGGGCGGAGCCTCTACTTCGCCCCGGCCCGGCCCTGGAGTGCCGGGTCTCGTGGGGGGCCAAACATGGTCCTGCAGTCCGCACCCGCCGTCAGCACTGTCGAAGGGCAGCTCCAAGGCGTGGTCGAAGAGGGGGTGTATGCCTTCAAGGGCATCCCCTACGCCCAGCCTCCCGTGGGCGCGCTGCGCTGGCGTCCGCCCGCCGCGGCCGTGCCCTGGAAGCACACCCGGCAGGCGTCCACGTTCGGCAAGTCCTCGCTCCAGTCGCGCGATGCCTGCATCGAGGGCGGTGGCGGGGACCCGTACCCGCTGGGCGAGGATTGTCTCTACCTCAACGTCTGGACGCCTCGCGTGGATTCCCAGGCGAGGCTGCCCGTCATCGTGTGGATCCACGGGGGTGCGTATGTGATTGGTGCGAGCGGCCTGCCCCCATACAACGGCGTACCCCTGGCGTCGCGGGACGTCATCCTCGTCACGCTGAACTACCGTCTGGGCCACCTGGGCTTCCTGGCGCATCCGGCGCTTCAGCAGGAGCCCGGGGGAGGCGCCGCCAACTTCGGCCTCTTGGATCAGGTCGCCGCGCTCCAGTGGGTGAACCGCAACATCGCCGGGTTTGGTGGAGACGCGAACAACGTTACGATCGTCGGCCAGTCCGCGGGCGCCAAGAGCGTGCTGGCCCTCTTCTGCATGGAGGCCGCGCGGCCCTACTTCCACCGGGGCGTGGCGCTGAGCGTGTACGGTCTGGACGAGATGCCGTTGGAGAATGCGCGGGTCAAGGGGGAGGCGCTGATCCGTGGCATGGGCGTGGCGGACGCGGACGCGACCCCGGAGCGCCTGCGCGAGCTGCCCGCGGAGTCCTTCTTGCAGCAGCCGCCGGAGCACTCGCTGGCGCCGGTGGCCGTGTCTGGAGACACGGTGCTACCGCAGTCCATCCTGTCTACCTTCAAGGCGCAGCAGCAGGCGCGGGTGCCGCTCATTCTGGGAAGCACCAGCGACGACGTGAGCGTGATGGAGGCCATGGGCAAGGATCCCATGGATGTCCTCTAGGCGCTGCGGGACAACAATGTGCCCATCGGCCTGCTCTATCCAGGAGTGTCGCCTGACGAGGAGCTGGCGCGCCAGGTATGCCGCGACATCGTCTTCACGCTCATCCCCCGGCAGGTCGCGGACCTGCACCAGAAGGTCTCCGACGCGTGGCGCTTCTACTTCGAGTACACAGCCGCCGAGCTCCGCCCGGAGTTCCCCGACGGCGTCCCACACGGCTCGGACGTCCCGTACTTCCTGGACACGGTGGCCCGTTGCCCGCCCACCCAGGACGTGCTCACCGAGGAGGACCGCGCGTACTCGCGTCAGGTGAGTGGTTGGGCGCTCCAGTTCGCCCGCACGGGAGCGCCCGCTTCCGAGACGGAGTGGCCGAAGCACCGGCAGGGCGAGGACCGCACCCTGCGCATGCAGCAGCCACCGAAGGTGGAGAACAACTTCATGCAGCTGCGTCTCAACACCTTCCTGCTCGCGAGCGCCATCATCAACAGCGCGGCCAGTGGCGCGGATGAGAAGTCAGGGACGCCACGCGACGTCCATCGCGCGGCCACGCCGCAGAAGAGGTCGCGGCCCGAAGGTGCGCTGTAGCCCCGAAACGAAAGAGGGGCGGCTGGCAGGGAACACTTGATGCTGGTTCTCTCCGGAGCTCAGCCGAGACCAGCCCGGGCAGGTCGCAAGAAAAGCGTTGGCAAATCCCGCGTCCCGAAATCCTCCGCGATGACGAGCACCTCGCGGAGCACACCGCTGGGCCTGATGGCGCTGTATTCGAGCAGGCGCCAACACGGCTCCACGAGCATGGACCGCCAAGCTCCGCGACGGTGTAGCCGCGAAACCGCCGAATTGGAGCTACAGGCGCAGAGGCCGCCCGGCGGGCACACTTTCCAGAAACCTGTCCGACAGTCGGACAGGTTTCACAGCCCGAAGTCCACAGCCGTTGACCCGTAGGACAGTCGAACAGGTCTGCGCAGTCTGCGACCCCGAGCGGCGAACCCGTAGGACAGTCGGATACATTTCACAACCTGCGGGGCCCCGAGCCACGAACCCGTAGGACCGTCGGACAGGTTTGTACGGCCTGGGCCCCCTACGAGCCACGAACCTGTAGGACGGTCGGAAGAGTTTGCGCGGCCTGGGCCCCCGACCCGCGAGTCTGTAGGACAGTCGGACAGGTCTTTCTCAGGTTGGGCCGTCGAACCGCGAATCTGTAGGACAGTCGGACAGGTCTTTCTCGGCTCGGGGCTCACGAGCTGCGAGCCTGTAGGCCGGTCGGACCGGGCCCGCGGTCTGGGGTATACGCTGCAATTGAATTGGATTTTCGGACGGGTCTTCACCCAATGAAGTCCGAGGCCGCGAGCGTGTCGGACAGTCAGATAGTCTTTGCAGCGTTGGCTTCTGGGGCGCGAGCATGTTTGATTTTTGGTCCGGTTCTTGCCGTATAGGGGCCGCCCGGTGAATCGGCCTGGCTGTCGGACACGTTGGCGCCGTTCGGGGCCCGGAGCTCGCGGACCTGTAGGACCGTCGGACTGGTTTTCGCCGCATGTGACCCGAGCCCGTGGGCGTGTCCGACCGTCGGACCGGTTTTCACGGAGCGGCGCTCGAGCTCGCGAACTTGTAGGACGGTTGGACAAGTTTTCCGCATGTGGCTCAGGGGTGCGCTGCCCCAACAGATGGCCTGGGTTGCGAGACCACTCGTCCATGTCAGACCCCCGTGGTTGGATGGCGATGCTGGGCCGAGGAAGGGGATGGAGATGGGACGGGGTGGACTGGTGGCGTATGTGGAAGCGCAGCTTGAACTTGATATCGCGCTGGGAAGGGTGCACCCGAGCGGGCAGTTCGGCCCTGAAGCGAAGCTGGCGCGTCGCTTTGGCGTGTGCCGGGGCACCATTCGCGAGGCACTGCGGCGACTCGCTGCGCGAGGCCTGGTGGTGCAGCACCCCGGACGCAATACGCGCGCGGTGGCGTTGGATGAGTCACTGACGCTGGAGAACCTGGGACTGGCGTTGCATGACGCACGCTCTCCGGACGCACGGTGGCTCCTGGAGGGCTACTTCAGCCTCCGGCGGCAGGTGATGGTGGAACTGCTGACCGACTGCTGCGCGAAGGCCTCCGAGAGGGACTTGAGCCAGTTGAAGGGCCTTTGCTTCCAGCTTTGGGACGCGGCCCGCTGGGAGCCGGGGGCGCGGTGCGCCCAGGTGGAGTTTGAGTTGCTGCGGCTGGCGGCAAGGGTGGCGGCTCGGCCTGGACATGTGCTCCTCGTTCAGTCCCTACAGCGGGCCTTCATGGTCGGCGCGGCCCGGCTGCTGCCCCTCTTGGGCGGTGAAGCGCTGCGCGAGTGGGCCAACTGCGCGCAGGTGACTTTGATGGAGCGTAACGTCCACGAACTCCAGCATGAGCTGCCCGCGCTGATGAAGGCTTACGACGAACAAGTCCTGGAGCAATTCGCGCCCGCCCTACGAAAGACTGCTTCCCTCGAAACCCACCGTGACGAGGAAGGCCTTGTTTGCGACACCGTGACCGCCACCTCTCCATCCGATGCGATGACGGCACGTCCCGGCACGGCGGCGCATGGTCTTGGCTGTCTCGAGCCTGTCGCCGAACCATCCTCCGCGCTGGAGACGTGCCTCGGCGTGGAGACGCCGGGGCTCGGTGTCCCTGCGCAAGCTCTTGTGCGAGACGAGGCGCTCAACACACGCCCCTGTGTGGATGAAGGAGGGCTTGCTCTCCCCTTGCCGGGTCCAACGCGGGACGCACGTCCCTCTGAGGAAGAGGAGGGAACTGTCCACCTTGCGCCGGTCGTCGAACAGGGCACGGCGGCTGCGGAACACACTCGCGTGAGAACGTGTGGCCTCGGTGGTCTTGCTCCCGTCACCGGGGACGGCGAGGCGCTTGGGGCCGCTCAGCGCCTTCGTGGCGAGGTTCTCTCGGGGGAGCCGAATGTCGCGCAGCGGCTTCTTTCCGCGTGGGGGCTCCCATTCCGTGAGGGCGGGGATTCTCCCGTCGATGCTCGCGGACACCTCCCTGGGGGGATGGCCGGGGCGGATGGACTGCTTCACGGCACATGGGGGCGCTTGGGTCGGTGGGCCATGCGCCTCTGGCGCTTCGTTGCCTGTTCCCTGGGCCCTGCGGCTTCGTGAGCGGCGGTGGTCTCCGCGTCCCGGGCACCCGTGATGCCAGGCGCGCCCTCCGTGTGGGGGGGCGCGCCTGCATCGCTGACCCTGGCGCCTCCATCCGGGCCTGGCTTCGGCGCCGGCTGGGACCGGGGACTTCTGGCTACCTGCTCAGGTGCTGAAGAGCACCAGGACGAAGGTGCTCGACTGGGGCAGTTGGAACACGGTGCCCTGGCGCAGCGAGCCCTTGAAGAAGGGCGCCGCGTCGTAGGCGGTGGCTCCCTTCAGGGCTTCACGGGTGGCCGCCGGCAGCCATCCGCCGTCATCCACCTTCACCGTCAGCCGCGTGGGCTTCAGCGTGGCCTGGAGCGCCTGGCCCTCCGCCTCCGGGTACTCCAGCACCGCGAGGAACTGCGTGTCCGTGGGCCCCAGCCCGCCCTGGATGCCTCGCGGCGACTGGCGCCACTGCACCGCCTGCGGGCGGCGCGGCAGCGTCACGGTCTTCTCCAGCGTCTCCAGGTCCGTTCCCGTCTTCGCCGCCGGCGCGGCCGTCTGTGTCGTCATGGATGCACTCCCCCCTGAGGGCTTGTCGCAGGCCAGCGAAACACACCCCGCGAGCAGGGTGGTAGCCAGCGTGCGCCTAACGGCCACCGATGGGACGCGACGTCGCATCCTCGGGGCTCCCCTGGTCCCACGTCACGTGCCGCTGCAGCGTGCCGTAGTTGGTGTACTGGTGCCCCAGGCCCGTGCGCTCCAGCCGGCCGTTGGCCGCGTCCGGCGTGCCGGTGTTGATGTCCGACTGGCCCGGGTTGAAGTTGTAGCGGTCCTCCGCGTGGAGCGTCATGTCCATCTCGAAGCGGGGCTTCCCGCCCGGCGTCTCCGGCGGATACACCGTCACCGTCGCGCTGTTCCAGATGGAGTGGCCGCCAATCGCCTTCTGCCAGTTCTCCGTCTCCGGGTACGGGAACTGCTCGCTGGCGCCCACGCCAATCTGCGAGCCGGTGATCTGGAACGTCACCGGCTTGCCGGCCAGGGACGGGTCCTGCGCGATCATCTGGTTGTACGCCGCCTCCGCCGCCTGCTGCGTGTCGCGCGTGGAGTTGGTGAGCACCGCCTGACCGGCGGGGTCCGTGCTGACGAAGCGCTCGTAGTCGAAGTGCCGGTCCGCGCCGTTGCCGTGCAGGAAGTGGTCGTACGTGTCCAGGCCATCCGGGATGTCGTTGTGCGGCACGCCCGGGATGCCCTGGACCGCGCGCGCGGCGTTGAGCTTCAGCTCCCACTCGGCCCGCGCCGCGTAGTCACCCAGCCCCGGGCTCTCCGTGGGGATGGGGTTGGGGTCGTTGGGGTCGTTGGGGTTCTGCAGGAAGCCGTTGTCGTGGTGGATGTCCGGGCGCCGGGGCGGACCCACCTGGTAGTCCGCCACCGTGGCGCCGTTCGTCTGCACCGCCGTGCCGGACGTCCCGACCGGCGTGGGCGTGGCCGCGGGCGCCTGCGCTCCCAGCGCGGGGCCCCCACGGCGGGCGGCCGGGGCGGACTCGAAGGTGTCGGACGGGCGCCGCGCGACGACCGGGGCCGGAGGCGGTGGGGGCGGGCGCACCGCCGGGGTCTGGGTCTGCTGCACACGCGCCGCGGTGGCGCCGCCAATCGACTCGCCTATTCTGGACATGTCGGGTCTCCCCCTCGAACCACCGAGACGGTGGACGTTGGTGGATTATCGACCCTTGCTGTCCGGAGTTGCGGTCCTCCCATACCTACATGTGCCCACGGTGAGAGCGGTCAGGGGGCTCCCGATAGGGGTCCACCGCGGCCAGGAGCATCTCTGTGCGCACCGGCTTGCCCAGGAGTGCCACCACCGTCCCGTGGGACGCCTGGAGGTCCGGAGCCGGGGGGCGCGCCAGCAAAGGCGGTTTCGAGGTGGGGTCCAGGCTCCGCAGCCGGGTGAGGAAGCGCGGGGCCTCCGGGCTGCGCAGCACCTGGCCGAGCAGCACCAGGGAGGGAATCCGGGGGCAGCACGTCCAGGGCCTGCGTGGCCGTGGCGACAGCCAGCACCGTGTAGCCCTCCAGCCCCAGGAGGGCCACCCGCGCCTCGCGCAGGTCGTCGTCGCTCCCGACCACCCGCGCGGTCGAGGCCTTGTCCAGGGCGTCCACCGTCAAACCCGATACCGCCCAGGTCCCGGGGCGTGCACACCCCGGGACCTGGGGACGGGGCCGCGTCTACGCGCGGGCCTTGGGGCTCAGCTGGGGCTTGAGGATGACCTTGGTGTAGCCATCCTTGCGCGCGTCGAACTTCTGGTAGGCGTCCGGCGCGTCCTGCAGCGGCAGGCGGTGGCTGACGATCATGCTGGGCCTGGCGCGGCCCGCGATGATGAGGTCGCGCAGGAAGTGGTTGTAGCGCTTCACCGGCGTCTGGCCGGTGCCCACGGTGAGGCCCTTGTCGAACACCTTGGCCCACGGCAGCGGGTAGATGCCCTGCCTGGCGTTCTCGTCCGGCGCGCCCGGATCCGGGGCGATGTAGACGCCCACGACGCCAATGGAGCCCGTGGGGTTCACCAGCTCCACCAGCTGCTCCAGCACCTGGGTGGGCTTCTCCCGGCCGCCGTGCGAGTCCGCGCCCTTGTTGTCGCGCGACTGGTAGCCCACGGCGTCGATGCCGCACATCACGCCCATGGCCTTCTCCTCGCCGGGGCGCAGCGCGCCCATGATGAGCGGGTTCTTGCGGCGCAGATCCATGATCTGCTTCACCGGGTCGCCCTTGGTGAAGTCGATGGGGGTGGCGCCCATCTCCTTCACCTTCGCCAGGCGCTCCGGGACGCTGTCCACCACGTAGACCTCCGAGGCGCCGCGCAGGAGCGCGCAGTAGCCAGCGAGCAGCCCTACCGGGCCCGCGCCGAACACGGCCACGGTGGCGCCCGGACGCACGTTGGCGAGCTCGGTGCCGTGGTAGGCGGTGGGGAACACGTCCGACAGGAGGAGGAAATCGTCCTCCAGGTCGTCGCCCGGCTGCCCCGGCAGCTTCAGGCAGTTGAAGTCCGCCCAGGGCACGCGGAGCAGCTCCGCCTGTCCGCCCCGGTACGGGCCCATGCCCGCGTAGCCGTAGCCCGCGTGCGGCGCCTCCGGGTTGGCGACGAGGCAGGACTCCGTGCGGCCTCGCACGCAGTCGAAGCAGGTGCCGCAGGCGATGTTGAAGGGCAGCACCACGCGGTCGCCCTTCTTGATGCTCCTGACGCCCGCGCCCACCTGCTCCACGACGCCCATGTTCTCGTGGCCGAACACCTGCCCTGGCTTGGAGGCGGTGCGGCCCTCATACATGTGCAGATCGCTTCCACAAATTCCGGCGGAGGTGACGCGGATGATGCAGTCCGTGGGCGCCTCCACCTTCGGATCCTCGACCTCCTCCACCTTCACCTGGCTGTTCTGCTTGTAGACGACTGCGAGCATGGGCCTCTCCCGGGTTGCGCCGTCGCGCGGCCCACCAATAGTGGGACGCAGCGCGTCCAGGGGAAGGGGGGCGGGAGAAGACGTGCCTGGCTGCCCCGTGCAGGCGTGCAGGGCGGGCACGCGGCCAAGGGCTGCGGCTGGCGCGTCCGGCGAGGGAATGCGCGGGGCCCCAGGCGGAGCTGCGGGAGCCGTCGCAGGGGACCTCGTCGTCCTCCGGGGCCATGCACCCGAGCCACACCTCCCCGTCCAGGTCGCAGCCACAGGTGGGCAGGGACTTCACCGTCCTCCCCGCGGCCCTCCCGCACCACCTGCACCGTTTCATGCGCTGAGCGTCATGGGGTGGACGTCGACGCGCTTGGGGCCGGACCCAGTGCTGCCACGGGCCGCTCGCCACGTACCGGCCGCGCCCCAGCTTGCCGCCGTCGATGAGGACGTGCCGTTCGGTACCACCCGAGGGCAACAGGCTGATGCGGGGTGGACTCCCCCTGGGGCACGTCGAAGTGGAGGATGCGCGGGCGCGCGGGCATGGCGGGGCCATCGGGGGCCCCGTGCCCGAAGCGTGTCGACGCGGCCGGCCTGCTTAGTGCGCCAGCACCACCGGCGCCTCCGCCGGGGACACCAGCGACTGGCGCTCCCACGCGCGGCTGCGCCAGCGCAGCCACATGGCCAGGCCTCGCGTCCACTCATCCGCGGCCACGGCGAGCCACACGCCCGCGAGCCCCAGTTGCAGGTGGAACACCAGGAGGTAGCCCAGCGGCAGGCTCATGCAGACCATGGAGATCATCGCCATGATGACCGGGAAGGTGGCGTCCCCCGCGGCGCGCAGCGCGTTCACCAGCACCAGGTTGAACGAGCGGCCTGTCTCCAACAGCAGGCTCAGCACCAGCACCTGCGAGGTGAGCCGCAGGATGTCGACGTCGTGCGTGAAGAGGCGGATGAGCGGCTCGCGCAGGAGGATGGCCGTCACGTCCACCGCCACCGTGATGCCGATGCTCCACTTGAGGCTCTTGAGCACCCGCGCGTACGCGTGCCGCGAGCGCTTCGCTCCCACCAGCCGGCCCACGATGATGGACGTGCCCATGCCAATGGCCAGGCTGCACAGGAACACGTACTGGGACATGGCGTTGGCGTACTGCCGCGACGCCAGCGCCACCGGGCCCAGGTACGTCACGTAGTACAGGAACACCGTCTGGCACGCGTGGTACGTCATCTGCTCCACCGCGGACGGCACGCCCACTCGCAGGATCTTGCGCACGTAATCGCGCGTCAGCGCCGCGAAGTTCCCCGGCCGCATCTTCACGTCCATCACCCGCCACAGCATCCACCCGAAGACGCCCACCGCCACCGCGCGGCTGAAGACGGTGGACAGGGCCGCGCCCGCCACGCCGTGCGCCGGGAAGCCGAAGTGCCCGAAGATGAGCACCCAGTTGCCCATCACGTGCACCACGTTCATGCCCATGGCCACGTACATGGACTGCCGCGTGAAGCCATACGTGCGGATGAGACTGGAGAAGACGTTGATGAGCGCCTGCAGGAACAGGAAGCCGCCCGCGATGTGCCAGTAGGTGCTCGCGTACGCCCGCGTCCCGGGCTCCAGGTTCATCCGCCCCAGGATGGCGTCCGCGGACAGCAGGAGCCCGCCGCTCACCGCCAGCCCCAGGAGGAAGTTCATGGTGATGGCCTGCGCCGCGATGCGCGCCGCCTCCGCGCTCCGCTTCGCGCCCAGGTACTGAGACACGACGATGGACGCGCCGTGGCTCACCACCTCCATCACCAGGATGCAGATGAAGACGTACTGGTTGACGACACCGACCGCGGACACCGCGGCGTCCGACACGCCGCTGAGCATCAGCGTGTCCGCCGTGCCCATCAGCATGAAGAGGAAGATCTCGAAGAAGATGGGCCAGGTGAGCCGGAACAGGCCCGGCTCGCGGGAGGGAGTCGTCTCGACTTCAGTGTGCATGGATGCGTCGCGTCAGGTGGCACCACTGTGCGCGCGCGATTTTTCGATTTCAACCAGAAGCACCCACGCCGCCTGCCTGGCAGGCGCGGATGCTTGGCGTTGCAAGAGTGAGGGCGGAACCTACGAAGCTGTCGGTGATGAAGGACTCGCGGATGGAGTTGTCGCAGGCGCCCTCTCTTGGGCGGGCGTGCGCCGGATGCCCCGCCGGGTGTTGCCCACAGGACGGCTCCGACGATGAAGCCGTCTGCCTTCCCCTGTCGCGCCGTCGGACGCAGGATGGTGGAGCACGTTGCGGGCCCGGAGCCCCGGCCCGGGAAGGGACACGACATGCGCGGCACCGCGGGTGAGCTGTTCGTCGATGACGGTGGAGCGGGGCAGGGGACACCGGTGGTGTTCGTGCACTCGGCTTGTGGGGACACCAGGCAGTGGACGGCGCAGCTTCAGCACGTGCGTTCGCGCCGGCGCGCGGTCGCCCTGGACCTGCGGGGACATGGCCAGTCCACGCTCACGTCGGACGCGGACTTCACCGTGGAGGACCTCGCCCGGGACGTGGCCGCGGTGGTGGAGGGGCTCGGGCTGTCGCGCGTGGTGCTGGTGGGACACAGCCTGGGCGGCGCGGTGTGTCTGGCCTACGCGGCCGCGCACCCGGAGCACGTGGCGGGCCTCTTCCTGTTGGATCCCGCGGCCGATGGCCGCCAGGTCCCGAAGGAGGCTGCGGAGGGGATGATGGCCGCGCTCGACACCGACTCCTGGGCGCAGGTGATTGCGCAGTACTGGAGCACGCTGCTGGTGCCATCCAGCCCCCAGGTGCGCGAGCAGGTGCTGGGGCAGCTGCGGCGCACGCAGCGCGCGGCGGTGAAGGCCGCCATGGGCGCGCTGCTCAAGTTCGACCCCGTCACCGCGCTGAAGCGCTATCCGGGGCCGGCCCTGTCCGTCATCACGCCGCTCAATGAGACCCCCGGTGCGTACCACATGCTCGTCCCGAGCCTTCCGTCGAAGCGCGTGACGGGCACGGGGCACTGGGTGCAGCTGGACGCGCCGGAGCAGGTCAACGCGCTGCTGGACGGCTTCCTGGCGACGGTGCCCTGAGCAGGGCATGACCTCCGGGCGGAGCCGCTGGCCGTCGTTGCTGGACCCGCTCCGCCGCGGGGCGGCGGCCCCGTCGCCGCTCCCGTCCATGACGTCCAGCACCTCGCCGAGGTGGCGCGACACCCGCCGCTAAGGCTCGTTGACCGTGGAGGGCCGTGCCTCGCGCGTGTCGACGGGCGGGGCCTCCAGGAGGCGGAGGGCGGCGGTGTGGAGCACGGTGAGCTGGCGCGTGAGGCGCTCGAGCTGGGACTGGAGCAGGGGGGCCTCGGCGCCCAGGGCCGCTCCAGCCGCGTCCGGGTGGGGGACGTTCCAGCCGATGAGCGCGTCGAAGGCGGGCAGGGGCTTGGGGCGGCGGCCGTGGTGCACCGCGTCCGCCAGGTCCTCCATGCTCGCGTCCATGGCGCGCGCGAAGCGCGACAGGGCCTCCTGCACCGCCGGGGTGGTGGGCACGGAGCGCCGCGACGCGAGCAGGGTGCAGACGGCGGCGAAGCGCCGGGTGAAGGCGAGCAGCGTCATCTGCGGCTCCACGGCCTCCGTGCGCCAGCGCGGCTCGGTGAGCAGGCGCTGGAAGGACGTCTCCGCGTTGATGGTGGCCAGCCCCAGCTTGCGGCGCACCTCCACCAGCGCCGCCGCGTCCGGCGGTCCGCCCCGCTGCCACGCGCGGGCCAGCACGCCGAAGAACTCGCGGTCCGCGCGCAGCGCGTCCGCCACCTGCGACGGGAAGCGCTGGTGCTCCGAGCGCTGCCACAGGAAGAAGGTCCCCGCGAGCGCCAGCCCGCCGCCGATGAGCGTGTTGACGATGCGCACCGGCGCCAGCGTCCAGTCCCCGCTGCCCATCTCCGCCAGCAGCACGAAGGTGAGCGTGGCGAAGATGGTGTAGAGCCCGTAGTTGAGCGGGATGAGGCTCACGCACAGGGCGGCCGTGCAGAACAACAGGCCCTGCATCGCGTGCGGGTTCTGGAGCCACGACGACACGGCGATGGCCAGCAGTCCTCCCACCACCGTCCCCAGCACGCGTTGGAGCGCCTTGAGAAAGGTGGGCCCGGTGTACGGCTGCATGATGGTCAGGACGGTGATGGTCACCCAGTAGCTGTGGTTCGGCCGGAACACGCTGGCCACATAGACCGCCACCGTGGTGGTGATCCCCGCGCGCAGCGCGTGCCGCAGCACCTCCGAGTCCAGCGTGAGGTGCGCGCGCACGGGGTCCAGCAGGGAGGCGTGGGACTCCTCGGCCAGCGCGCGCGCCGGGGGCGGGGCCTTCGAGAGCGGGCCGGGCAGCCGGCACGCGGTGTCCAGCGCCACGTCCGCGCGCTGACGCAGCTCCGTGAGCAGCCGCGCGATGTCCGACAGCCGCGCCCGCTCCAGGCGCGTCATCAGGCCCCGCGCGTCCAGGTCTCCGACCGCGTCGCGCAGCGCCCGCCCGTCCCACTCCGGCTGGGGCCTGCGGCTGCGGCCCTCCTGCTCCACCAGCCGCACCAGGTCCCGGGCCGTGTTCGCGCAGTCCAGCAGCGCCACGGCCACCGCCGCGCGAGGATCTCCCGCGGGGCCGCTCACCGGCGGGCCCAGGCTCTCCAGCTGTTCGCCCAGGGCGATGAGCCCCATGAACATCGCGTCCGCGGACTCCAGGAGCACCAGCAGCCGCTCGCCCCGGCCGCGCTCGCCCCGGCCCTGGCGCGTGGCCGCGAGCGTGGTGCGCGCCACCTCCAGCAGCTCGCGGATGCGCCCGTGCTGCTCCTGGATGAGCGCCTGCCAGGCGTCCTCGCGCGCGCCCTGCACCGTGCGCGACAGCCCCTCCGCGTAGTCCGCCACCGCGTCGAAGCACGCCGCCACCGCCTTGCGCGCGGGCCGGTAGGGGCGGATGGGCCAGAGCACCAGTGACAGCAGCATGGCCCACGCGGAGCCGCCCAGCACGGCCGCGCCGGACTCCAGCGCGGGCACGACGCCGGTCGCGGGCAGGGCCAGCGCGATGACGAAGGTGGTGGCGGCGATGTTGCCGGTGATGTTCGCCGCGGGGCCGTACACGCCCGCGAAGCTGAACGCCGTCACCCACAGCAGGGCGGCGGGGATGGCCAGGGCCGGGTGCATCCCCGCCAGGCCGCCCACCACCGCGGCCGCCGCCGCGGCCAGCGCCGTGCCGCCCATCGCGCGGAAGCGGGCGTGGTAGGAGCCGCCCTTGTCCACGAAGGACGTGTTGAAGCCGCCGATCGCGAGCCACAGGGTGCCGGGCAGGTGCAGCGCGGTGCCCACGAGGGTGGGGACGAAGAACGCGAGCGCGGCCCGGAGGCCCGCCTTCACCGCGGGCCGCACGGGCGCGAAGCGGGCCACGGCCTTCGCATGGTCCAGGAACTGACGGTGGAGCACGCCTCCCCCATAGAGCAACGCCCCTGGTCGGGCCACCGGAATCCGGGCCGGATGCCGTGAGGGCGTCACTCGCGCGCCCCGCGCCGGGGCCTGCCCGGTGCACGGCGGGGGCAGGCGCCAGGGCGGGCGCACCGGCCGTGGCGCCAGGGGCCCACGCCCAGGCCGTGGCGCCGGGCCGCGGTGTCCACGCCGCGCGGGATGCGCGCCTCGTCGCTCGGGCCGCGCGCCATGCGCCCCGCGGCCCGCCAGCGTGGTCGCGCTCGCCGGCGCTCCTCCCGGCCTCGGAAGAGGTCCTCCCGCGCGGGGCGGCGTGCCCCCACGGAAGCGCGAAGGGGACCCGGGGCGCGCGCCCCAGGTCCCCTCCGCGTGTCACTTCAGGTCACTGCCCCGCCAGCTCACTGGACGGCGAACACCAGGTCGTCGCGGTCGTTGTAGTCGTTGGGGACGCACGCGCTGGTCGGGCTGCCGCTGCTGTAGCGGAACTGCGCGCGCACGGCCTGGTTGGCGCCGGAGGGCAGCGTGTACGTGGTGGACAGCGTCTGGGCGCCCGCGACCGTCGGCGTGAGGGTGGTGAGCAGCGTCCAGGTGGGCGTCGTCGCGGTGGCGTTGGCCGTGTAGTACAGGTCCAGCCGGTCCAGCGATGGGGTCGCGTAGGCCCAGATCGTGGCCTCCACCTTCACTTGCTTGCCCGCGGCGAAGTTGGAGCCGTCCAGGGTGGACACCTTGACGGCCTCCACGGACTCGTCGCTCTTGTAGGTGCCCGCGCTGCCGTCGCCGCACGTGCCGCGCAGCGTGTTGGGGGTGTTCTTCTCCGGGCCCTTGGTGCCGCGGCCGTTGAAGAGCGTGCCGCTGTCACAGCTGGCGGCGGCCGCGCTGCAACGCACCGTCTTGAGCGTGGTGTCGTAGGTGCCGGACGTGGACACGTTGGACACCGTCACCGTGCGGGCCGTCGTGGTGGCGGTGTTGCCCGAGCCGTCATACGCCTTCGCCGCCACCGTGTGGCCGCCGTTGGCCACCGTGCGGCTGTCCCACGCGTAGCTGTACGGCGAGGAGACGACGGTGCCCTTCACCGCGCCGTCCACCAGGAACTCCACCTTGCTGACGCCCACGTTGTCGCTGGCCGTCGCGGTGATGGCGGTGGTGCCCGTCACCGTGGCGCCGCTCGCCGGGGCGGTGAGCGACACCGTGGGGGGCGTGGTGTCCGTGGGCAGGCCCGGGATGGTGCCCTTGCCCAGCTCCGCCAGGTACGCGGCGCCGATGCGCGCGAACTTCAGCGCGTTGTTGGCGTTGTTGCCGCTCTGGCCATCCGTGCTGTTGGCCAGCGTGTCGTCGGCGGAGTGGATGTAGGGGCTGTGCTGGCTCATCAGCGCCTCGAACGGCAAGGACGCCGGGTAGCCTTGCTCGTTCCACGCCGCGTGGTCGGAGCACCCGTAGCCGCACGTGATGGTGGTGCGCGAATATCCCGTGTACGTGTCGATGAGGTTGCCCAGGAACGCGTTCTGCGCCGCGTTGGTGTTGTCCGTGACGAGCGTCACCTCCCATGTGGAGCCGCGGTAGTTGGTCATGTCCAGTTGGAGCACGCCCACCACGTTGATGTTCGCGGAGTAGTGCGCCTGCGCGATGGCCTGAGAGCCTTTGAGGCCCACCTCCTCCGCCGCGTACGCCATGAACTTCACCGTGCGCGCCGGCTTGTAGCCCTTGGCCATGGCCACGCGGAACACCTCCGACAGCGTGGCCACGCCGGAGGCGTCGTCATCCGCGCCCGGCGCCGTCGCCGTGGGAAAGCTGGAGGAGCTCCCCGTGCTGTTGATGGAGTCCAGGTGGCCGCCAATCACCACCACCTCGTCCGGGTACACGGCGCCGGTGATGGTGGCGATGACGGACGGCTGCGTCCAGCCGGCGTGCGTATACAGCTGCACGCTCACGTCGTCGCGGCCGCTGGCGTAGGACGTCCAGGTGTCCTTGAGCCAGGTGGCCGCCTGCGTGCCGCCCGTGGAGTTGTTGTAGTAGCGGTTCGTGTAGCTGGACAGCTGGGTGATGATGCCGCGGATGCTGGCCTCCTGCAGGCCGGTGAAGAGCGAGTTGACCACCGGCGCGTTGTCCAGCGTGTAGCCCACCAGCGACTGCGTGGGCTGCGCGGGGGTGAGCGCCGCGAGCGCCGCCTCCTGCGTGTCGTGCGCCATGAAGCCCGCGCAGCGGTGATACCGGTCGTGCATGATGGCGGACACGTCACCCAGCTGCGACTCGGTGAGCTTCAGCACGCTCACCCCGTTCGCCTCGCGCACCAGCGTGGGCGCCATCGCCCCCACCGCGCGGAACGACGAGCGCACCGTCTCCACCGTCTCCGACCCGAGGGTGATGAACACCTCCTTGTCACGCGGCTGCTCGGCGGATGCGGTGGCGCAGCACAACGACACGACAAGGGAGGCCAGGCTCTTCAAACGCATGTTCCGCTCCGATTCCAGGCGAGGGGCGCACTGCCGGGAGGCACGACGGGGCACCCACGTCCCGGTCCGGACCAGGTGGCCAGACCTCGTGGGGCGGGGCGCATCCTGTGGAATTCAAGATGAGCCCGTCAAGCAGGAGACCGGAGTGAAACGGGATGAGACAGGTTTTTCTGCCAACCCAACGGTGACGCACGCGAGCCACGCCCGGGCGCGCCTCGGGAGGGCTCACGCGGGGGGCACGGGCTGACGCCACGTTGGAAATACGGGGGAGGCGCCGAGGGAGCGGACGGCGCTCAGGTCTGCAGGTTCATGGCCAGCGAGCGGCCGGCGGCGAAGCGGGGCTCCGCCTGGAGCTTCTCCAGCACGCGCTCCGAGGCGATGAGCGTCACCTGGGGCAAGAGGCCCGGCTCGCTCATCCACTTCACCGCGCCCAGCAGGTGGTGGGCCTTGATGAACTCCAGGACGGCGTTGTGGAAGGCCTTGCCCTCCTCGCGCCACTCCTGGGCCAGCTCCCCCCGGCCGCGCGGCTCCGAGGCCTTGGGGGCCTTGGCCGGGCGCCGCTTCGGGGACTGCTCTTCACGGGGCAGGACGATGATTTCGATGAACATCGCGGCAACCCTCCTGAAGGCAAGAACAGCGAAGTGGCGCGGACTATCGCACGAAGCTGCGTCGTCCCGCCGCCGCGCGCTCGCGCTTTTGTGGAAGTTGCTGCCGCTTTCACGACTTCCCGGGCGGGTGCACCTTGACATGCACGAATTGCCGCTCTGATGGTCGCGGGTCCGCTGCCTGCAAGACAGACAGCCCCCATCAAGTCACGGGAGGTAGACCATGGAACCGCACCACGGCCGCATGTTCGACCATGTCCACCTCCAGGTCCGGGACCTGGAGGCGAGCAAGCGCTTCTACCGCGCGGTGCTGGAGGTGATGGGCCTCCCGGTCTTCAATGAGAGCGAGCGGCACCTGGCCGCGGACGAGCTCTTCCTCAGCAACGACCGCGAGCCCACCGCGCGCGTGCACCTGGCCTTCCAGGCGAAGAACCGGGAGCTGGTGCACCGCTTCCACCTGCATTGGCCCGCGCGCGGGGACCGGGAGCTGGAGTAAAGACGGGGTGCGTCAAAACAGGAGGATGGACATGAGCCGCGTGCTGGACGAGCTGTTGGGGCTCCTGAAGCTGGAGCCCATCGAGGAGAACCTGTTCCGTGGCGCCAGCCAGGACCTGGGCTTCCGGCAGCTCTTCGGAGGGCAGGTGCTGGGGCAGTCGGTGTCCGCCGCCAGCCAGACGGTGGAGGAGCAGCGCACGGTGCACTCGCTGCACGGCTACTTCCTGCGCCCCGGGGACGCGGGCCTGCCCGTCGTCTACACCGTGGACCGCGTGCGCGACGGCGGCAGCTTCACCACCCGCCGCGTGGTGGCCATCCAGAAGGGGCAGCCCATCTTCACGCTGATGGCGTCCTTCCAGGGAGAGGAGCCGGGCTTCACGCACCAGGCCACCATGCCGGACGTGCCGCCGCCGGAGTCGCTGCCCACGGACCTGGAGCTCCTGGGGCGCCACGCGGGCCGGATGTCCGAGCGGCACCGGGAGAAGTTCCTCTCCGCCAAGCCCATCGAGATGCGCCCCGTCACGTACGTGGACCCCTTCGAGCCCAAGGCCGAGCCGCCCGTGAAGCACGTCTGGTTCCGCGCCGACGGCGACATGCCCGACGAGCCCCAGGTGCACCGCTACGTGCTCGCGTACGCCAGCGACTTCAACCTGCTGGGCACCGCGCTCCAGCCGCACGCGCAGACGTTCCTCAAGCCGGGCTTCCAGATGGCCAGCCTGGACCACGCGCTGTGGTTCCACGGCGACCTGAAGGTCAATGACTGGCTGCTCTACACCATGGAGAGCCCCTGGGCCGGCAACGCCCGGGGCCTGGCGCGCGGGCACGTCTTCACCCGCGACGGGCGGCTCGTGGCCTCCGTGGCCCAGGAGGGGCTCCTGCGCCAGCGCACGGACGCGCGCTGACGGGGCGCGGTCAGAACGGCGGGGCCGGCACCGCCCGGGGCCGGGGGCCGTCCAGGTTGATGACGCCCCCGCGGTCGTCCGGGTCCGAGCCGGTGGTGGGCTCGAAGAACATGCTCGCCACCACCAGCGACCCGAGCACCACCGCGCCGATGCCGCCCGTCAGCAGCAGCGTCTTGCCCAGGCTGAACTCGCGCAGCTGGGCGTGGTCCACCTCCGACAGGGGCACCACGAGCGCGGGCGCGGAGGCGTTGGCGGTGGAGCCCTTCAGCGGCACGCCCCGGAAGCGCTCGCCGTCCACGCCCACCGCGATGAAGCGCTGGAACTCCGCCTCCGCCTGCGCGGACACGCGCGCCAGCGCCAGGGGCGTGTCGGACGAGAACTGGTGCGGCTGGCCCTCCACGTCCCGCACCGTGCGCTTGCGCTCGGTGGGGCGGTTGAGCATCACGTCGCCCAGCTCCCGCATCAGCGCCGCGTTGTCGTCCCGGAAGCCATCCAGCCGCGCCAGCTCCGGCTTGGGAATGGCGTAGGTCGTGGTGCAGGACGCCAGCAGGGACAGCGCGGTCAGCGCGGCGCACAGACGCATGGGACGGCTCCTCCGTCAGGGACTGGCGGAAAGCCTATCCCGGGGCGGGCCCCGGCGACTACCGGGGCCCGCGGCCGGCGTGTCTCACTTCAGCTGGTAGGTGGCGTCCAGCACGTCCGCCATCGTCCGGCCCATCACCCAGCCGTCGTGGTAGACGACGCCCACCGGCGCGATGGTGTCATTCCGGTACAGGCCAATCTTCAGGTAGTTGAGCTGCCCGGAGTACTGCGTCGCGATGTTGCGCTTGGGCAGCACCAGCTTGCCGTCGTAGTACAGCTCCACGAAGCCCACGCTCGCGTTGGGGGACCACTTCACGTGGAAGATGAAGTCGTGCCACGTGTTGCGCACCAGCGGCGTCGTCCAGACGATGGTGCCCGGCGACCCGCCGATGTTGAGCCGCAGCTCCTCGCCGTAGACGTAGAACTCCACCGGCGGTGAGCCGCAGCAGCCGTCGTGGTGCCACTGGGTGAAGAGCTGCCACGTCTTCACGCTGGGGAAGTCCGGCGCGAAGCGCGTGCTCCAGCGGTACCAGTACTCGGAGCCCGTCGCCTCCTTCGTCTGCTTGAAGAGCTCGTTGCGGTTGCCGCTGGAGTTGATGGGGTCATCGCCCTGCTTCACCGTGGCCTTGAGGGCGTAGCCGCCCTCGCGCACCGGCGACGCGATGACCTGGAGCCGGTCCGCGGACATCATCTGCGTGCCGTCCCACTGGTTGCGGTTGCCGGACTCGAAGTCGCCCCGCCACACGACGCCGCTCGGGGTGGGGGACGTCGCCGCGCCGGCGCACGGACGCGCCTCCGCGATGCTGGCCCAGTCGTTGAGCGTGTTGCCCTGCACCGTGACGCGCACCCGGCGCGCGCTCACCGGCGTGAAGGTGTACGTCTCCGCCGCCGTGGTCGTGCCCTTGCTCTTGCCGCTGTAGACCTGTGTATAGGTATAGCCGTCCGGCGACACGGAGATGCTGAAGGTGTTCACGCGCGCGTTGCCTTCGTGCCAGGCCACCGACACCGCGCCCACGCTCTTGGTGGCGCCCAGGTCGTAGTCGATCCACTGGCCCTTGCCCAGGCTGCTCCAGCGCGTGGTGAGCTGATCATCCAGCGTGTTCTTCGCGATGCTGCCCGTGCCGTCGTCGCCGCTGGCCTTCACGCTGGCGGGGGTGAGCTGCGTGCAGCTGGTGGTGGTGAGGTCCTCGCCGGACGTCTCGAGCGAGGGCTGGCGGTCATCCGCCGGAAGGGAACCATCCGGGGCGCCACAGCCGACAGCGCCCAGGACGAACAACGTTTCAACCAGGAGGAGGGTTTTCTTCAAGGGGGTGGCCCGGGGGGAAAGGACAGGCAGTGAAATGCCATGCTCCAACGACAGGAGACAGGGGCATGGCCGGGGGATGTCTGGCTTTACGGCGGGGCAGTCCCCTCTCGTACTCCCGGACCTGTTCGACAGGGCCGTGTCGACGGGAGGAGAAAGACAGCGTGTCGTGTGTTCGCGTGCTCCATCCGGCAGCGTGAAAAGGCTGCCGTGCTCCAAGGTGATAAAGCGAATACCGAAGTTCTATTTCGAACACAAGCGACGTCGAGCCCGCCTGCACGCCGGGCAGGTTCGAAGGCGAAAGACAGACATCAAACTCAGACGGTCTGGGTGGAAACCTTCAGCACCCCGGCAGGGGCGATACAGCGCGTCGCGTGGGACGCGTACCGCCGGAGCACGGTGTCTCGGGCGCGCGGGCTGTGGTGCGGTGTGGGGGGCGGGTCCGTCGCATTCCGGGCAGGGCATTGTGGACCCGTGGCCAGTTGCGACGGGCCCGGGGACCTCCCCCTTTGCCGTCGACTTGCGATGACGGGAGAATCAGGCAGAACCCCCCGCTGGAATGTCCGTGGATTGCCAGGAAGCCCGCCGTGTGGCGGCCATGAGGCCGGTCGAGTGACGCACCCCATGTCGCGCCCCGCGTCCGTTCAGGTGCCCCGGAGCGAGCGCAAGCCGCTGTACGTGAAGGTGGTGACCCAGCCGGCGCTGCATGGCTGCTGGTCCGTGAACATCAGCGAGACGGGCATCGGGCTCATCGCCACGCCGCGCCGGCCCTCGGAGGGCCCGCACGAGAACGAGCCGGTGGAGATGGCCTTCTCGCTGCCGGACACGGGCGCCCACGTGCGGGTGCACGGCATGGTGCGCTGGCGCCACGACACCGCGGGCGGCGGGGGCACGGTGGCCGCGCTGGGGGTGAGCTTCGGCGCCTTCGACGCGGCGGACGGCGTGAAGCTGGCGCGCTACCTGGCCACGGCCCACCTGCAGGTGGTGGCCGCCTTCGCCTCGGACGAGGAGACCCGCGCGGTGCGTCAGGCCCTGGACGGCGTGGCCACGCCGCACTTCGCCCCCACCGAGGAGGAGGTGCACGCGCTCCTGTCTCGCGGGGACATGGCGGCGCTCCTGGTGTGCGGCCAGGACGAGTCGCGGGCGCTCGCGATGGTGGAGTCCCTGGCCGGGCGGCGCGCGGAGGTGGACCCCACGGGGGCGGGGCCGCCCAGCGACCTGGCCCCGCGCATCGTCTACTGCGCCCCGGCGGCCCCGGAGCGGCTGGTGGCCCTCTTCAACACCGGCCGCATCTACCGGGCGCTGGGGCCCTGGCCGGACCCGGACGCCGTGCGGGACGCGGTGCTCCAGGCGGGGCGCGAGCACGGCTTCCGCACGGAGCAGTGGCGCATGGCGCTGGAGCTGGAGCGCAACCTCCTGCGCGAGCGCGCGCTGGCCCAGGCCCCGGTGGTGGGCGTGGGCCGCCACGGCGAGGACGTGGGCTTCCGCAGCCCGCCCATGCAGCGGGTGATGGAGATGGTGCGCCTGGTGGCCCCCCACCGGGTGGCGGTGCTGCTGCAGGGCGAGACGGGCACCGGCAAGGAGGTGCTGGCGCGCATCCTCCACCGGCTCTCCGGCCGGGGGGACCTGCCGCTCGTCGTGCAGGACTGCGGCGCGCTCACGGAGACGCTCCTGGAGAGCGAGCTGTTCGGCCACGTGAAGGGGGCCTTCACCGGCGCGGTGTCGGACCACCCGGGCCTCTTCGTGCTGGCCAACGGCGGCACCATCTTCCTGGACGAGATCGAAAACACCACGCCCAACCTCCAGTCGAAGCTGCTGCGCGTGCTGGAGACGGGCGACGTCCGCCCGGTGGGCGGCACCCAGGTGCGTCACGTGGACGTGCGCGTGGTGGCCGCCAGCAACCGGGACCTGGGGGAGGAGGTGCGCGCCGGCCGCTTCCGCGCGGACCTCTTCTACCGGCTCAACAGCTTCACCATCGACATCCCGCCCCTGCGCGAGCGCCCGGAGGACATCCCGGAGCTGGCCCGGGCCTTCGTGGAGCAGTTCAACCGCACCCTCAAGCGCTCCGCCACGGGCGTGGCCCCGGACGCGGACGAGGTGCTGCACGGCTACGGCTGGCCGGGCAACGTGCGCGAGCTGCGCAACGTGGTGGAGCGGGCGGTGCTCCTGTCCCGGCCCGGGGAGATGCTCACCCGGCGCCTGCTGCCGCCCGCGCTCGTCAACAACACCGTGCCCCGCGCGGACCTCATGGGGGACGGCTCGCTGCGGGCCCGGCTCCAGCAGGTGGAGCGCGAGCTCATCCGCGAGGCCCTGGAGCGCCATGGCGGCGTCCTGCGCCGCGCCGCCGTGGCCCTGGGCATGGACCCCGTGACGCTGGGCCGCCGCGCTCGGCGCCACGGGCTGTGGAAGGCGGAGTAGCGCCCCTCAGCGCGCCTCCATCCACTGGAGGATGGGCCGCCACACGCGCACGCGCGCGTCCCGGGCGAGGAACAGGTCCGCGTGGCCCACGTCCAGCGCGCGCTGCGCCTCCGGGCGGCTGCGCACGATGAGGCGGGTGACGTCCGTGCTGCCCAGGAGGCGCGTGGAGTACTCCCCGTAGCTGCCCACGCCGCCCGCCGCGCCCACGTACAGCACCGGCACCTTCACGTCCTTCAGGTGGTCGTCGTAGGGCACGTCCAGGCCGCACAGCTGCGCCTCCGTCTCCACCACCTCGTTGAGGCTCTGGTAGGGCGCCGCCTGCTGGAAGTAGTCGAACAGGGTGGGCTCCGGCGTGAAGGCCGTCCTGGTGGGCCTGCCGGCGATGTCCGTGACGCTGCCCGCCAGGTGATAGCCCGGCGTCAACGGCTTGAGCGGATCGAGGAGGGCCCCGGTGTCCCCGGCGGCGATGATGGCGGCCTGCCGGTTGGTGGGGGGAGCGCCGCCCGCGAGCTTCACCGGCATGCTCGAGGGGTCGTTGGGGGCCTCGTCGGCCAGCCGGCCCAGCTCCCGCACCGGCATCCCGGGCGCGGGCCCCAGGAGGCCGCCCTCCGTGCGGCCCTCGTCGCGGGCCGTCTGGAGCGCCACGTACCGGTCGCACGCCCACTGGCGCTGGTCGACGGCGTCCGGCGCGAAGCGCAGCACCATGTCCACGGGCACGAAGCCGTCCACGCGGCGCTGTCCGCGCGGGCGCTGCGACTCCGCGTCCAGGTACGCGTAGCCGATGGTCGCCCCCCGGCTCCAGCCCAGCAGGAACATCCGGTCCTTGCCCCCGTTGCCGGACAGCCGCCGCACCCCGTCCGCCAGCGCCAGGCCCGTGCCCACGTCCTGCACGTGCGTCCCCAGGGTCCAGTCCGCCATGAACGCGAAGTCCGTCTCCGCCTGCGGCACGTTCACCCAGCGCAGGTCCAGGCCCCACACGTCCACGTCCTCGCTCGCGAGGAACGCCGCCAGGGAGCGGCTCTCCGGCGTCGTCGTCACGCGGGTGTGCGTGAGGAACGCGGGCACGAAGCCCCACAGGTCCCCGTGCACCATGAACACCGCGCGGCGGGTCCGCGCCGGAACCCACGGGTATGACTCGCGCACCACCCGGTGCACGGTGACGGCGTCGTACCGGCCCTGGCCCACCCGCACCCTCCAGGTGTAGTGCGCCAGCCCGCCGCCCAGCGCCTCGCGCTTCGCGCTGGACGCGGCCAGCCCCGCGGACACCAGCGAACGCACCCAGGGATCCACCTGGAGCGTGGCCTCGTGCGCGTCCCCCGGCGTCGCGCGCAGTGCCACGAACAACACCAGCATCGCCCACAGGCTCATTGTCCTACGCATACCGACCTCCGCTCGCATGCGGGTCCCCCACGCAGGGAAGCCCCTGGGACCGGCATCCAGGTCCAAGGTGCGGAGAGCCCCAGGAGCACCTTCCGCGCCAGGAGCCAAGTCATTGATTTCATTGGGCCTGCCCCGCAGGGCAAGCTTCACGCGTGAAGGCCACCGGGCGCCATGCTTGAGCCTCTCCGAGTGAAAAGGCGCAGCACCGCGCGTGCTTCAGGGCTGAGACATGCGGACCACGGATGGCCCAGGGGCCGCGCGAGTGAACGGAGGGCCGCCCCCGCCCGCCAGGGCGTGTCTGTTCATTCAATCCAACACATACATCTGAGACAGGCAAGTCCTGGATGTTAGGGGAGGACGGAGGGGCAATCGCCGGGGGGCGAGGGGACGGGGGACAACACCAGGCCTCACCCAGACCCCCCAACGAGGGGGAGGACCCATGCCCGAGACCGTCTTCGTCGACAACATCTGGAACGACTTCGCGCACAGCTATGATCAGATGATCCCCGAGCTGCCGTGCTACCAGCGGCAGCGCGAGAAGATCCTCCGCGACACCCGGGAGCGCGCCTACGTCATCGACGCGGGGTGCGGCACGGGGCTCGTGAGCGAGCCCATGGTGCGCCGGGGCCAGCGCGTCGTGGGGTTCGACAACAACCAGGCCATGCTCGCGCTGGCGGTGCGCCGGCGCGCCCTGGAGCCGGAGGCGGTGCGCGCCCGCTGGACGCTGCTGCCGGGGGACGTGTCGTCGTTCCCGCTGGAGGTGGAGGGGGCCGCGGACGCGGTGGTGATGAACAACGTCCTCTTCTACGTGCGGGACGCGGAGGCCGTGCTGCGCGAGGCCTGGACGCACCTGAAGCCCGGCGGCGTGCTGTGCATGACCAGCAACAAGCGGCCGCGGCCCAACCTGGAGCTGGTGCTGCGAAACTCCATCCAGGAGTGGGAGGCGCAGGGCCGGTGGACGGAGAAGCTCCAGCACGCGGTGAACCACCACCGCGCCTGCGCCCAGCGGCTCACCACGGACCCCAACGAGATGGTCACCTTCCTGGACACGGACCAGGCCGTGAAGCTGCTGGAGCAGGTGGGCTTCAGCGAGGCGCTGGTGGCCGACGGCGACGACTACTACGGCGAGAACTTCTACGTCTGCATGCGCAAGTAGGGAGGCCCTTCCATGACGAACGTGAACCCCCGTTTCCAGCGCAACCTGGGCGTCCTCCACCCGCAGACCATGGACAAGCTCGCCAGCACCCACGTGCTCGTCGCCGGCGTGGGCGGCGCCGGAGGCCAGTGCGCCGTGGACCTGGCGCGCCTGGGCTTCGGCTGCCTGACGCTCGCGGACTTCGACGTCTACGAGCGCCACAACATCAACCGGCAGGTGGGCTGCTTCGAGAGCACCCTCGGCCAGCCCAAGGTGGACGTGGTGGAGCGCATGTGCCGGGACATCCACCCGGACCTGCGCGTGCAGACGGTGAAGGAGGGCATCACCGACGACAACGTGGCGGGCGTGCTCCAGGGCCTGGGCGGCCTGCCGGCGGTGGACTACGTGGTGGAGGTCATCGACATCGCGGGCGCCCGCGCCAAGGAGTCGCTCCACCAGACGTGCCGCCAGGCGGGCATCCCCATCATGACCGGCCTCATGCTGGGCTTTGGCGCCGCGCTGCACGTCTTCCAGCCGGACGCGCCCCTCTACGAGGAGCTCTTCATCCTCCCGGACGGCCGCATCGACCTGCCGAAGATCATCCCGCACCTGGGCAGCTACATGCTCCAGGAGTACATGGACGCCTGCTACCAGGGAAAGGGCCACGCGCCCACGTGTGTGATTGGCGCCACCACCGCCGCGGGGCTGATGGTGAGTGAGATCATGCGCGGGGTGATGCTGGGGACTCGCGCGATGGTGTCCTGGCCCGAGTACCTCTACGTGGACCTCTTCGACCACCGCTACGTGCGAGGCTCCGTCGGCGCCGCCCAGCCGGCCCGGCCGGTGGGGCAGGGCGCCCGGGGCTGAGCGCGGCCCGCGCGCTTCTCCGGGGCCGGGGGCCCAATCCTGGGCCCCCGAATCCCCCGGGGACTACATCACCACGCCGCGCGAGCGCGCTTCGTTCATCACCTGCGAGCCATCCACGCCCAGCCGCCGGGCGATGAAGCCCGCCGCCCCGTCCGCGTTCTTGTGCACGCGGATGAACTGGTCGTCATACGTGCGCGTGACGATGAGCATCCCCGACACGATGACGCGCTGGAGGTTGTGCTGCAGCTCGTTGCCTTCGATGATGACGTGGATCTCCGAGAACAGCGACCGCGCGTCCGACAGCATGTTGGACAGGTGCCGGCGCTGCTCGCTGTTGGGGACCGCGGACTTCGCCCCAGCGATGGTCACCAACACCAGCGGCTGCTGATGCTGCTGGTAGGCGGCCTGCATCTTCAGGAAGACCTGCTGAATCTCTTCCGGCGTCGGCGGAGCATCCCAGCGCAGGAAGAACACCTTGTCGATGACGTCTGTCTTGTAGACCGGAAGTGCCATGGCGTTCGCGACTCCTTCGTGTCGGACCCAGCGGCCGTCCCGGTCGGTACGCGTTCCGGGCGTTCTCCCTGGGCCTGGGGGACATCCTGCGCTTCAGCCGCGGTCAAGAAACTAGCCCCGGAGGCTGACATTGCTGAGACGACACATCCGCCCGGCCCGCGTGACGTCACGGACTGTGTACTCGCCTCGGAGGTCCTCTTGGATGTCCACTGGAAGAAGCTGGACCCGGACGCCAGGGCTCCCACCCCCTGTCTGTGGATTCCGTCCCTCGCGCCAACTTTCAACAGTGACTCCCCATGAAAACAAGAAGGCCCCGGGAGCGCGGTGGCTCCCGGGGCCCTCGAGGGGCTCCAGGCCGTCAGGCGGAGGTGACTACCCGCCGGAGACGGTGGTCTCCACCAGGTGCTCGTCCGCGGCGATCTCCGCGTCCGTGAAGAGGATGGGGCGCCACTGCTTCTGGGAGTACAGCCGGGTCTGGTCCGCGTGGTGCGGGGACGCCGGGTCGCCGGACTCGCTGTAGGTCAGCACCGCGTTGGCGTGGGGGCCCGCGTCGGTGAACTGGAGCGCCATGACGAAGGAGCTGCCGTTGTTGATGGGGTAGCCCTCCTTCGCCAGCAGGGTGGTGCTGTTGTAGGTGGGCGAGTGGGGCTGGGCGAAGTCGAACACCGTGGTGCGGGCGACGCCGAAGGACATCACGTTGGTGACGCCCTCGCGGCTCATGCCGCCGTGCAGGGGGATGGGGGCGCCCGCGCGGGTGGTGAACTGCACCTCGCCCAGCGCCTTGTCCAGCGCGTTGCCGGAGCGGTTGATGGTGTAGACGGCCTGCGCCAGCTTCACGAGCACCGGGTCCTCACCCTCGGCCGGGGCGGGCGCCAGGGTGTTGGGCGTGGCGATGGGGTTGGCCGGGTCGAACTGCACGTCGAACAGCGGGCCCTTGCTCGTGAGCTGCGCGTAGGTGTACGCGCCCAGGAACTCGCGGAAGATGAACGCGCCCTTCTGGTCCAGGTCGTAGCGGCCGTTCCAGCCCGCCAGCAGCGCGCAGGCCTGGCTGATGTCCACGGAGGTGCCGTTGTAGGGCACCGTCGTCTTGCCCGTGCAGCGCTGCACGAGCGACGCGCGCAGCAGCTCCTCGATGGAGCTGCGGTTGCTGAACACGGCCGCCTTCAGCTCGTCGAACGTGAACTTGCCGTCCGCGCCGGAGGCGCCCGTCTCGCTGACCTCCATGAGGGTCATGGCGTTCATGCGCGTGCGCGGGCTCTGGGGCACGTTCGCGAAGCCGTGCAGCGGGGAGACCGGGGTGATGGGCTCGGCGGGGTTGGCCAGCCAGTAGCTGTCGTTCGCGTTGAACACGAAGTCCGTGCGGTCCAGCTTCGGCACCTTGGCGAAGGGCACCAGGCCCGGCGTGCGCGCGGTCGCGTCCGTGTCCGTCTGCCACTCATTGGCCGGGTCGCTGCCGTTGAGCAGCACGAAGCCCAGGCCCTGGTAGATGGCGTAGGTGAGGGGGTTGGAGCCCGTGGTCGCCTCGGTGGCCCACTTCGTGTAGGCGTCCTGGGTGAGGTTGGGCGTGGGCGTGGCGTCCGTGTACCAGGCGTTGCCTTCCTTGTCGGCGAACATGGTGTTCACCCAGGGCAGGCCCTGCTGGGTGGCGTAGACGTCCTTGAACTCGGCCAGCGTCTTGGCCTTGTTCATGCCGTGGAACTGGTCCAGGAACTTGGTGTTGTCGATGTTCGCGTCGCGCAGCGTGAACGCCGTCTGGGTGGTCCAGCCCAGGCCCGGCGCGACCGACTCCGGGAAGGCGATGATGGGGCCGTAGTGGCTGAAGTAGATCGTCTGCGAGTACTTGGTCAGCGAGCCCTCCGACAGCTTCACCAGGACGGTGAAGGTCTTGGAGGTCATCGGGCGCTCCTCGTTGCCGTACTTGTAGACGGTCGGCTTCCCGGGCACGAGCTGCAGCTGGTAGATGGTCGCGCGCTGGCCGGAGGAGAACGTGTGCGTCCAGCCCAGGTTCTCGTTGAAGCCGATGAGCACCGCCGGCACGCCCATGAGGCCCACGCCGTAGACGTTCATCTGGCCCGGCACGGTCAGCTGGCTCTCCCACAGGCGCAGCTCGCCCTCCCAGGGGAAGTGCGGGTTGGCCATCACCATGCCCTTGCCGTTGTCCGTGCGGTCACGGCCAATGGCCCAGCCGTTGCTGCCGAAGTCCGCCGTCTTCAGCTTGTTCAGCTGCTCCAGGGTGGGCATCCGCGGGCGCAGCGCGGCCTGCTGCGGGTCCACGGACTGGGCGCCCACGGTGGGGGGCGTGGCCGAGGGGATGGTGAGCGCCAGCGCGTTGATGCCCGCAATCAGCGTCAGGTCCGTGTTGTACGCCAGCAGGTCCACCGGCGTGATGGGGCGCACCCAGGCCGCGTTGGCGCACTCGGCGGGGCGGGCCTCCGGGGGCGTGTCCTCCAGGTACTTGTTGTAGCCGGCCGCGTAGCCGGTGACCATGTCCTGCATCTCCTGGGACAGCGTGGGGAACGCCGCCTCCGCGCGCCCCATCACGTCCATGGCCAGGTACGCCAGGTCGCTCCCCACGTACTCGTTGCCCGGGCCCTGGCCCAGGAAGCGCGCGCGCTCGCTGCGCACCTTGAGGATCTGATCCGCGAGGGTACAGACGTGGTCCTGCGCGAAGGCATAGCCCTGGCCGAAGCCCAGGCTGCCGTAGTTGTCCGCGGTGATGTGCGGGATGCCGTACGACGTGCGCTTGATCTTCGCCGTGTACTTCGGGGTCGTCGGGGTCGGGTTCGGATCGACGATCTCCTTGTCGTCGTCACATCCGGTGCTGGCCGCGACGAGGGCCAGGGAGGCGAGGAGGGAGAAGGAAAGACGGCGGGTCCGGACAGAACGGGACCCTCCGCGCGGAGGAACTGTATCGGGGGTGTGCTCGGGCATGGCGCCCGGAGACTAGGAAGGTGGCGATTCGCTGGTCAATGTTTCTGGGATTTGACTTTTCCACGGAGGTGGCACGGCCGGATGCAACGCGTCGTGGGTTTGGGAAAGCCGGAAAGAGGGTGTGTGTTACACGGGAGCCATGACGCCCGAGCCCTCGTCGCCGCCCGCGGCCCGCCGCCCGCGCCGCCACTTCTCCATGATTCGCACCTTCGTGCTGGCGGACTTCGTCACGCTCGGCAACGGCTTCTCCGGGGCGGGGGCCATCCTGGCGGCCATGCAGGCGCTGGCCACGGGCAACCCGCGCTGGCTGTGGGTGGCGTTCTGCCTGATGCCGGTGGCGCTGGCGATGGACGTGGCGGACGGCCGCATCGCGCGGTGGCGCTTCCGCAAGTCGCCGCTGGGCGCGGACCTGGACTCGCTGGCGGACGTCATCTCCTTTGGCATGGCGCCCGCGGCGCTGGCGTTCGCGGTGGGCCTGCGCGGCAACCTGGACGTGGCGGCGCTGCTCTACTTCGTGGCGTGCGGCATCAGCCGGCTGGCGCGCTTCAACGTCACCTCCGCGGAGCTGTCCGACGGCACCGGCAAGGTGAAGTACTTCGAGGGCACGCCCATCCCCACCAGCCTGGCCCTGGTGATGGTGCTGGCGGCGGCCACCTGGCACGGCCGCATCGGCGACGCGCTGTGGGGCGGCGTGTGGAACCTGGGGCCGCTCCAGTTGCACCCGCTGGCCCTGCTCTACGTGGCGTCGGGCAGCGCGATGATCAGCAAGACGTTGCGGATTCCAAAACTCTGAAGTCCTCCGCGGTCGCGGGCCCGGAGGGTGCCCTCCAGTGGACGTTCTGGAGGACAGTTCCCCTGTTCTTCCCACGGTGAGGCGGTTGGCAGTCCCGGGGTGGGTGCCTAGCTTCGCCACCTGAGCCGCGAGGGCCACCTCCGAGAGGTGTGGCCGCTGCCGCGGCCTCGAGGATTCTGGGCGAGGCGGGAGGGAGAGGGGTGGGTGCCATGACGGGGCGCTGGGGCCTGCTGGGCTTGGTGGTGGTGGGGCTGCTGTCGGGGTGCGCGGACCGGGATCGCTCATCGCTGGCGGACGGCCGGCTGACGGCGACGCCGGGCGGCATCGACTTCGCGCGGGTGGCCGTCTTCGACGCCCGCGAGTCCACGGTGACGCTGCGCAACGTGGGCCGCGCGCGCGTCACGGTGGACGAAGCCTGGGTGGAGGGGCCTGAGGGCGCCTACCAGGCCGAGTTCACCCACGAGGGACCGCACAGCCTGGTGCCGGGCAGCGAGTGCACGCTGAAGGTGCGCTTCGCGCCGCTGGCGCAGGGCGGGCTGCCCGCGGTGCTGGTGGTGCGCTCGGACACGCGCATCGAGCCGCTGATGCGCATCCCGCTCAACGGCGCCGGCGTGGACGCGTGGGCCCGGGTGACGCCGCGCGCGCTGGACTTCGGCCGCATCGAGGCGGACTCCACCAAGACGCTGGGCGTGACGCTGGACAACCCCACGGAGCTGCCGGTGATGGTGACGCCCAAGCTGGTAGGCGCGGACAAGGATGAGTTCGCCGCGGCGCCGCTGACGGTGAACCCGGGCGAGCGCGTGGAGCTGCCCCTCACCTTCAACCCGGTGCGGGTGGGCAAGAAGCAGGTGGCCCTGGCCATCTCGCCCTGCGTCGGGTGCGCGGACGTGGCGGTGCAGGTGACGGCGGAGGCGCTGGAGCGCGCGGTGGTGGCGGAGCCGGAGGTGGTGGACTTCGGCGCGGTGCCGGTGGACCGCGACGCGGTGAAGGCCTCCAGCCTGCGCAACATCAGCACGGAGCCGGTGACGGTGACGTCGCTCATGCTGGACGGCACGGACGCGTCCTTCAGCCAGAACAACACGGGCCTGCCGCTGGTGCTCCAGCCCGGCGAGGTGCGCGCCTTCGAGATCCGCTACAGCCCCGGTCACATGGGCGCGGCCACGGACCGCGCCGTCTACACCGTGGTGAGCAAGCGCCACCCCACGCTGCCCGTGCCGCTGCGCGGCTTCGGCGGCGCGTCCGAGCTGTGCGTGTCGCCGATGATGTACGACTTCGGCGAGCAGCCGCTGGGCTCCAAGGTGCGCGTGGTGGTGAACGTGAAGAACTGCGGCACGGACAACGCGGGGCCGCTCACCATCAACACGCTGGACTGGACGCCGGACGCGACGGGCGCGCAGCTCCAGTTCAACCACAAGCCGGTGGCCCTGCCGTTCACCCTGCCGGCCAACGGCGAGCTGAACCTGGAGGTCTTCTACGAGCCCCTGCGCGAGGGCAGCGCGTCCGGCTCGCTGGTGATGACCACGAGCGCGTTCTCCGCGGCCACCGTGCAGCTGGACTTCTTCGGCAGCGCGAAGGCGCATGCGCCGTGTGAGCTGACCCTCACGCCGGAGCTGGTGGACTTCGGCACCATCCCGCCGGGCCGCGGCGCGGTGCTGGGCGTGAAGCTGGAGAACAAGGGCGCGGACCTGTGCCCCGTGAAGAACATCCGCGTGGCCAACGACGGCGGCGGCGTGTTCAAGATGCCGGGCGGCGAGCTCTACGGCGGCATCATCTACCCGGGGGACTGGTTCAGCTTCCAGGTGGCCTTCCAGGCGCCCTTCACGGGCGGCAGCTTCGCGGGGGAGCTGCAGGTGGAGCAGTACAACCCGGCGACGCCGGTGCGGCAGGTGCCGCTGATGGCGAACTCGCAGGAGACGTGCCTGGTGGCGTCGCCCTGGTACGTGGACTTCGGCCTGGGCCGCAAGGACTGCCGCCCGGCGCCGCGCGAGGTGAACTACCTCAACGCGTGCACCACGCCCATCACGGTGTCCAACGTCTTCATCGGGCCGGGCACCACGGACTCGGAGTTCGAGCTGCTGGACCACCCGGCGCCGCCCGCGTTCCAGCTGGAGCCGGGCGAGTCCTTCACGGTGGGCGTGGACTACCTGGCGCAGGTGACGGGCATGAACCTGTCGCCGCTGTTCGTGGACTCCAGCGACCTGCCCATCCCGCTGATGGTGCCGCTCATCGGCGAGTCGTCGAAGAAGACGGACAAGACGGACACGTTCGTGCAGCAGGACGTGAGCAAGGTGGACGTGCTCTTCGTCGTGGACAACACGGCGTCCATGGTGGAGGAGCACCCGAAGCTCGTGTCCGCCATCCCCGCGTTCGTGGACGCCGCGCGCAACAAGGCGGTGGACGTGAACATGGCGGTGACGACGACGGGCATCTCCGCGGTGTCCGGCGCGTGCCCGGGCGGCGCGCTGGGGGGCGAGGCCGGCCGCTTCTTCCCGGCGGACAACAGCCGCCAGCGCATCCTCACGCTGGCCACGGCCAACGTGACGCAGCTGCTCCAGCAGAACGTGCAGGTGGGCCAGTGCGCCCAGGTGGAGCAGGGCTTCGAGGCGATGCGCCGCGCGCTCACCTCGCCGCTGGTGAACAACGTGGATGATCCGCGCACGCCGCTGGCCAACGACGGCAACGCGGGCTTCCTGCGCGACTCCGCGGCGCTGGTGGTGGTGTTCGTGGGCGACGAGGATGACCACTCGCCGGACGCGGTCTCCACGTACGTGCAGTGGGCGCAGCAGCGCAAGGGGGAGAACCAGCCGCAGCGGGCCACGTTCTTCGCCATCGCGCCCACCAAGACGTCCTGCGCCACGGCGGGCGGCACCGGCACCCGGTACGCGGACGCGGCGGCGCAGACCGGCGGCGAGGTGCTCAACATCTGCGCGGCGGACTACGCGCCGCTGCTCAGGCAGGTGGCCAACAAGGCGTTCAGCGCGCAGGACCGCTTCCCGCTGAGCGAGGAGCCCGACGCGGGCACGGTGGTGGTGACCGTCAACGGCACCGCCACCACCAGCGGGTGGACCTACGACGCCGCGTCCAACAGCGTGGTGTTCACCGTGGTGCCGCCGCCGGGCTCCAAGGTGGCCATCACCTACCGCCGCGCCTGCGCCAACGACTGAACGGGGGAAGCGGTGGGTGTGGAGCCCGTGACGTGCCGGCCATCCGGCCCCGAACGGCGGTGTCAGACCCCGGTGCTACAGCGCTGCATCTGCCTGTGCGGATGACCAGAAAATTGGAGGCGCTCCCTCGGTGTGTACCCTGCGGAGCGTCTGCACGCTGTTGCCCTGGAGGCGCTGTGAGCACCTGGACCCCTGATGAGCCTGTGAAGTCCACTCCGCGCGCCGGGGCGCCGGGGCTGCGGGTCATCCGTGGCGAGGGCCGGCGCAAGCAGGAGCCGCTGGCCTCCCGCGACGCGGTGGCCCGGGTGCTGATGGAGGCCGGGGCGGACCTGCTGCTGCGGCGCATCAGCCCGGTGAGGGCCCAGGAGATCGAGCGCAAGGTGGACCGGGTGCTGGACCTGTTCGACCGGGTGGACGCGGCGCCGGTGCTGATGCCGGTGCTCAAGCGGCACCTGGACGAACTGGAGGCCCTGATGCGGGAGACCCGCGAGGTCCGGGCCGCCCGCCGCTAGGGCTCACCCGGGGTGGAACCCGGGACAGCCCAGGGGGATTCGATGTTTGATTCCCCTGGCCCGGCCGCTTACGCTTGGGGTTCGCCTCCACGCGTCCGGCCGTGTCCATCGAAACCTACGGCAGCTACCAGCTCCTGAAGCGCCTCGCCACGGGTGGCATGGCGCAGATCTACCTCGCGCGCCGGCCGGGTTCGGATGCTCCGGACAAGCTGCTGGTGCTCAAGCGGATCCTCCCGCACCTGGCGGAGAACGACGAGTTCGTCCGGATGTTCCTGGACGAGGCGCGGATCGCCGCCCGGCTCGCGCACCCCAACGTGGTGCAGATCTACGACCTGGGGGCGGAGGGGGACACCTTCTTCATCGCCATGGAGTACATCCATGGCGTGGACGCGCGCCGGCTCTGGAAGCGCTCGGAGACGGCGGGGCGTCCGCTGCCGGTGCCGCTGGTGTGCCGCATCCTGCTGGAGGCGTGCGCGGGCCTGGACTACGCGCACAAGAAGACGGACGCGGCGGGGCGCCCGCTGGGCATCGTGCACCGGGACGTGTCCCCGCAGAACATCCTGGTGACGTTCGACGGCGGCGTGAAGGTGGTGGACTTCGGCATCGCGAAGGCGGCGGACCAGGCCACCGTGACGCGCTCCGGGGTGCTCAAGGGCAAGTACTCGTACATGTCGCCGGAGCAGGCCTCGGGCCAGCGCGTGGACCGGCGCTCGGACGTGTTCGCGCTGGGCGTGGTGCTGCACGAGCTGCTGACGGGGGGGCGCCTCTTCAAGCGCCACAGCGACATGCTGACCCTGGGGGCGGTGGCGGAGTGCAACGTGCCGGTGCCGTCGCAGGTGGCGCCCCGGGTGCCGGTGGAGCTGGACGCCATCGTGCTCAAGGCGCTCGCGAAGGATCCGGAGTCGCGCTACCAGCACGCGCAGGAGCTCCAGCGGGCGCTGGAGGACTGGCTGGCGTCGCAGCCGCAGCCGTGCGGCACGGTGGCGGACCTGGCCGCGTTCATGCGGGAGCTGTACGCGGACCGGCTGACCGAGGAGGCGCGCTCCGGCGAGGTGCAGGTGACGGACGAGGAGGCGGGGTCGTCTCCGCCGCTCCCCACGCCGCGCCGCCCGGTGATGCGGCCCGCGACGGCGCCGGGGCGCACGGAGAACGAGCCCACCACCACGCTGCGCCCGAACCGGCCGAGCCGGCCCAGCGGGAAGGTGGAGTCGCGCCGCGAGGACGCGGAGGCGGGCGGGGCGCGCGCGGAGGTCCGGGGGCCGGACACCCGTCCGGAGGGGCGCAACGCGGAGGCGCGGGTGGAGGCGCGCAACGCGGAGGCGTCCCGGCACGTGGAGGCCCGTCATGTGGACGCGCGGCCGGAGCCCCGCTCGGAGGTGCGCAACGCCGACCCGCGAGCGGATGCCCGCGCCGTCGATGCCCGGCCGGAGCCCCGCTCCGAGGTGCGCAACGCCGAGCCTCGCGCCGATGCCCCCCGGGGCATGACGGGCTCGCGGCGGGCCCTGGAGTCACCGCCCTCGCGGAGCACGCGGCCGGTGCGCCTGGAGGAGCCGTCCCTCCCGACGGTGACGCAGGACGAGGACGGTCCCACGCTCGCGATGGTGGACACCCAGCGGAAGCTCTCCGGTGGGTTCCAGGTGGAGGAGGACGGCCCCACGCTCGCGATGGTGGACACGCAGGGGAAGCTCTCCGGCGGGTTCCAGGTGGAGGAGGACGGCCCCACGCTCGCGATGGTGGACACGCAGGGGAAGCTCTCCGGCGGGTTCCAGGTGGAGGAGGACGGCCCCACGCTGGATCAGCGCTCCCTGACGGCGACGCTGACCCAGGATGACGAGGACGACTCGACGCTGGACATGCGCGCCGTCTCCCGCGTGGACGTGGACGAGGGCCCCACGCAGGACCTGCGCGCCGTGTCGCGCTCGGAGGTTCCGGTCCCCCGCCCAGGCGCTCCGACGCTGTCCGGTGAGCACCGCGGCCACCGGCTCCCGATGCCCGCGCCCCACGCGACCATCGAGGAGATGACCGCGTCCACCGCGCCGCGCTCCGTGTCGCGCGCGCCCGCGCCGAACGCGTGGGTGCCGCCGGCCCGCACCGGCACGGCCACGGAACACTCCGCCGTGGAGCCGCCGAAGCGCCGCGGGCTCCTGTATGGCGCCATCGTGCTCGTCGCGGTCCTGGTGGGCGTGGGCCTCGTGTGGAGCCTGGGCCCGGGCACCAGCGGGGTGCACGTGACGTCCGACCCCGCCGGCGCGCGCGTCGTCTTCGAGGACCGGGTGCTCCCGGAGCGCACGCCGCTGACGCTGCCGACGGTGACGCCCGGCCGCTACTGGGTGGTGCTGATCAAGGAGGGCTACCGCGAGTTCCGCACGCAGATCGTCATCCCTCCGTCCGGACGGCTCGACGTGGGGCCGCTGAAGCTCCTGCCGATGCCGTCCTCCGGAAAGCCCGCCACGGAGCCGCCCGCCACGGCGCCCCCCGCTCCGACGACGCCGGAGCCCGGCGTGGGGCCCTCCGGCGTGGCCACGCCCCGCGCCTCGGACGCCGTGGCCCCCGAAGTGAAGCAGGCCCAGGAGGCCCCGCGCGCCCAGGCCCCCGTGCAGGCAGCGGTGAAGGCGCCGATCGCCGCGGCGGCCACGGTGATGCCCGCGGCGGAGGCGCGCGAGCCCGCCCGCGCCGTGGAGAAGTCCGCGGCGGTGAGCTTCGTGGTGACGCCCTGGGCGGAGGTGACGTGCAACGGGCGCAAGCTGGGGGAGACGCCGTTCCAGCCGGTGAAGCTGGGGGTGGGCTCCTATGACTGCAAGTTCACCAACCCCGAGCTACAGCGCACCCTGAGCCGCCGCATCGAGGTGCGTCCCATCGACCTCAACGTGGTGACGGTCAAGTTCGAGTAGGCACGGCCGTGGACCCTTCCGCGACGCTCGAGGCAGGAACGCACGTCGGCAAGTACGTCGTGCGCCGCAAGCTCGCCGAAGGGGGCATGGCGGAGATCTTCCTGTGCACCGCGCGCGGGCCGGAGGGCTTCGAGAAGGAGGTCGTCATCAAGCGGGTGCGGTCGTTCCTCGCGAGCGACCCGGACTTCGTGCAGATGTTCATCGCGGAGGCGCGGCTGGCCTCGCGGCTCAACCACGCCAACGTGGTGCAGATCTTCGACTTCGACAAGCACGAGGACACCTACTACCTGGCGATGGAGTACGTGCGCGGCTGCTCGCTGTGGGAGCTGCGCAAGCGGAGCAAGGAGGCGATGACGCCGATGCCGCCCGTGCTGGTGGCGCACATCGGCGCGGAGGTCGCGCGCGGGCTGCACTACGCCCACCGCCTGCGGGTCAACGGCGAGCTCCTGAACCTGGTGCACCGGGACGTCACGCCGCACAACGTGCTCGTGTCCTACGACGGCGCGGTGAAGCTCACCGACTTCGGCATCGCGAAGGCGGGCAACAAGCTGACCAACCCCGGCGTGCTCAAGGGCAAGTTCGCGTACATGTCGCCCGAGCAGGCCCGGGGCGAGAGCGTGGACGTGCGCACCGACGTCTTCGCGCTGGGCGTAGTGCTGTGGGAGCTGCTCACCGGCGGGCGGCTGTTCCAGGGGGACTCGGAGATCGCCGTCCTGCGCGCGGTGCAGGAGAGCACCATCGTGCCGCCCGCGCGCCTCAACCCGGACGTGCCGCCGGACCTGGACGCCGCCATCTGCCGCGCGCTGGAGCGCGACCTGTCGAAGCGCTTCCAGACGGCGGGAGAGCTGGAGCGCGCGCTGGCGCAGTGCGTGTTGAACCACGCCCGCTCCGTCGATGACGCCGACGTGGGCGCGTTCGTCCGGAGGCTGTTCCCCGCCGCGGCCAGCAACCAGGCGCTGCCCGCGCTCCCGGAGCGCACGGCGCTGGAGGACGGAGCGCTGCCCGCCGCCCCACCGCCGCGCGAGCCCACGGCGGTGATGCCGTCGCGCGAGCACGCCTCGGGAGCGAAGCGGGTCGCCTCGCCGGACGAGGACCGTCACGGGACGACGCTGGTGCTGTCTCAAGACGACCGCGCCGGGAACGGACGTCCGCCCCAGCCCACGCCGCAGATGCCGTTGCAGTCGATGGGACGGGACGCCCCGCTCGCCGGGCGCAGCGGGTCCCGTGAGGTTCCCGCCGTCGGGGTGTCGTCCCCGGAGGATGCCGCTCGGGCTCGCGCCTCCCGAGGCGACCACGTTCCGTCCGTGAGCCGGGCGGATGACGACGTCTCATCCGTGAGCCGGACCGCGGAGGACGCGTCGCGCCTGCCTGCCTCCGCGACGCGCGGGGCGGAAGCCGCGAGCCGTGACGCGGAGCCCCTGGCCGCGCGCCGGGCCTCCTCCTCCGGCAAGGCCGACACCGCGCCCGCGCGCCGGGCCGCCGCCGCCGGCGACGCGCAGACGCCCTCCGAGCGCCGTATCGCAGCCCTGGGGAACGACCTCCGCGACACCGACGACCGTGAGCTCGACACGGTCTCCGCCACCGAGCCGGGGCCTCCCTCCGCGCCGGGCCGCAAGCGCGCCTTGTGGGCCGGCGCCGCCGCGGTGGGCCTCGCGGGCCTCGTGGGGGTCCTCGCCGTGGCCCGCTCGAACAGCGGTGCCCAGCAATCGGGGCAGGGGAGCCTGCCCGCGCAGGCGCCCGCTCCCGCGGCGACGAACCCTCCGCCGACCACGGCCCCCGCGACGAACCCTCCACCCACCGCCACGGCCCCCCAGGCTGAACCGGCCCGCACGCCGGCCGCGGAGGCCATCGACGCGGAGCTCGAAGGGCAGCGGCGCGAGGCCGCGCTGGCCCCACCTCCGTCCTCGGAGCCGGCCGCCCCCACGCAGCCCGAGGCGGACTCCGCCACCGCGCCCGCCGCGGACACGGCGAAGGCCATGGGCACGCTTCAGGTGAAGGCCAATCCGTACGCCACCGTCTTCCTGGGCTCGAAGCGGCTGGGCGACGTGCAGGGCCGCGCGACCTACAAGGTGCTGGCCGGCACCTACAGCCTGACCTTCCAGCACCCGTCCGGCTCGAAGACGTTCACCGTCGTCATCCCCGCCAACGGCACCGCGACGCAGGAGTTCCGCGCGTCCCGAGGCCGCTGACGCCGCCCGGCGCCGCCCCCAGCCCCTGAAGCCCCCGTCGGCCGGCGCCAGGCGTCGGCTGGACGACGTCCGTCCGCGCACGCCTGCTCGTCCTCCTTGACGACCGACGCGCGAATCTGGCACCTATGGCATCCATTCAGTAGCATCTATTCAATGGAATCGATGGACCTGCTCGCGCCCGAAGAACTCGAGCGCATCGAGCGCGAGAACGCGGGCGGTCTTCCCGCGAACGCGATCCTGGAAATCTTCCGGCCCCGGGGCGTGAGGCTCTCGGAGGCGACGTTCCGGAAGTACGTCCAGGCCGGTCTGCTCCCCCGCAGCCGCCGTGTGGGCCGCAAGGGGAAGCACCAGGGCAGCCTGGGCCTCTACCCGGTGGAAGCGGTGCGGCGTATCAACGTCATCAAGAAGATGATGGCGGAGGGACACACCCTGGAGGACATCCGGCGCTCCTTCGTCTTCCACCGGAACCACATCGACCAGCTCCAGCGGGACCTCTCGGAGGTGCTGGACGGGTTCCAGGAGGAGCTGGGAGGGCGGCCCCTGGGAGGAGAACGCAGGAGGTCACTCGAAGCCCAGTTGGCAACGCTCAGGCAACGGGCGCAGGATCTGGTCCGCGATGTCGCCCGGTTGGGCAGCGCCGTCACGGCGCGTGAAGACGAAACGTTCCGGCCACAATAGGATGCCCCCCAGGGTCCTGTTGAACCGGGTAGACTCCACGCATCTGGAGGACGACACATGTCGGAAGTGAAGCAGCTGCAGGAGGGCGAGGGGGGGAATGAGGAGGAGCAGCCCGCGGAACGCCGGCGCTCCAAGACGATGTCGCGCAAGGAGATGGCGCGCGACCTGCGCCGGCGCAGGCTCGCCGGCCAGCTGGACCCCGAGGAGGCGGAGACCCTCAAGCTCGTGGACGAGCAGCGGCCGCGCACCCGCGCGGACTGCATCAACGGCCCGCGCCCGTGCCTCTTCGTGTCCTGCAAGCACAACCTCTACCTGGACGTGAACCCGGAGACGGGCTCCATCAAGCTCAACTTCCCGGACAAGGAAATCACCGAGCTGGAGCACACCTGCGCCCTGGACGTGGCGGAGAAGGGCGGCATCACGCTGGAGGAGGTGGGGGAGATCATGAACCTCACCCGCGAGCGCATCCGCCAGGTGGAGACGCGGGGCCTCATGAAGCTGCGCGAGGCCACGGAGGCCGAGCCTCCCGTGTCCGCCCGTAAGCCTTGAGGGCAGGGCACCGTTTCGCGCCGGGCCTGGGGTGACGTGTTGCGTTGACACCCCAGGGGGTGGTTGCTAGGACCCGCGCCACCCCCACCCATTGCGAGGCGCACACGTGCTGGCTCTCCTGAGCGTTTCCGACAAGCGCGGTCTGGTCCCCTTCGCCCAGGGCCTGGTGCGGCTGGGTTACCGGCTGCTCTCCACGGGCGGCACCCTGGAGGCCCTGAAGGCCGCCGGCGTCCCCGCCACCCAGGTGTCCGAGCACGCGCAGAGCCCCGAAATCCTTGGCGGCCGCGTGAAGACGCTCCACCCCCGCATCCACGGCGGCATCCTCGGCCGGCCCGACCTGGAGAGCGACCGGGCGCAGATGGCGGCCCACGGCATCGAGCCCATCTCCCTGGTGGTGGTGAACCTCTACCCGTTCCGCCAGACGGTGGCGTCCGGCGCGGGCGAGGACGACGTCATCGAGAACATCGACATCGGCGGGCCGGCGATGGTCCGCGCGTCGGCGAAGAACTTCCGGCACGTGGCCATCGTGGTGGACCCGGACGACTACGCGCCGGTGCTCGCGGAGCTTGAAGGCCACAAGGCGGTGAGCCTGGAGACGCGGCGCCGGCTGATGCGCAAGGCCTTCGCGCACACGGCGGCCTACGACGCGTCCATCTCCGGGTGGCTGTCCGGCGAGGCCCAGGAGCCCTTCCCCGAGGAGCTGTCGCTCGCGTTCCGCAAGGTGCAGGGGCTGCGCTACGGGGAGAACCCGCACCAGCGCGGCGCCTTCTACAAGGAATACGCCGCGCCGAAGGAGCCGTCCGTCGCCTTCGCCAGGGTGCTCCAGGGCAAGGAGCTCTCGTACAACAACATCCTGGACCTGGACGCGGCCCTGGGGCTCGTCCTGGAGTTCCCGGAGAAGCCCTGCGCGGTGGTCATCAAGCACAACACCCCTTGCGGCGTGGCGGTGGATGACGTGCTGGAGAAGGCCTACCGCGTCGCTCGCGCGGTGGATGAGGTGAGCGCCTTCGGCGGCATCGTCGCCTTCAACCGCGAGGTGGACGAGGCCACGGCGAAGGCCATGGCGGAGACGTTCCTGGAGGCGGTCATCGCGCCTTCGTATGCGCCGGCGGCGCTCCAGGTGCTGGCGGGCAAGAAGAACCTGCGCCTCCTGGAGGCGGGCCCCGCGCTGGCGTCCCCCACGGCGGCGCCCCGGCCCCAGGTGGACGCGCGCAGCGTGTCCGGGGGCATGCTCCTGATGGACCGGGACGCGGTGGAGCCGCCCCTGGAGTGGAAGGTGGTGTCCAAGCGCGCCCCCACCCCGGAGGAGGAGCGGGCCCTGCGCTTCGCCTGGAAGGTGTGCAAGCACGTGAAGAGCAACGCCATCGTCTTCGCGGCGCCGTCCCAGCTGCTGGCCCAGGGCGGGGGGCAGACGAACCGGGTGGACTCCGTGCGCATCGCCATGACGCGGGGTGGCGAGGCCCTCAAGGGGAGCGCCGTGGCCTCGGATGCCTTCTTCCCCTTCCGGGACGGGCTGGACGAGGCGGCCCGGGCGGGGGCGACCGCGGTCATCCAGCCGGGTGGGTCCGTCCGGGACGCGGAGGTGATTGCCGCCGCGGACGAACATGGGATGGCCATGGTGGTGACGGGAGTGCGACACTTCCGGCACTAACTGCATGCGCATCGTCTGCCAGAAATGCGCGGCGGCCTACGCGATCGACGATCGGTTGATCACGACCAAGGGCGTCCGCGCGCAATGTCCTCGCTGCCGTCACCTCCAGCTCGTGAAGCGGGAGGCCTCGGCCGCGTCCGTGACGGCTCCTCCTGAAGGGGCCGCGCCCCCCGCCGCGCAAGAGCCCCGGAGCAATCCGGCGGCGGCCGCCGCGCCGGCGGCGCCCCGAAGCGCGCCCGCGAAACCCGCGGCGGCTGCGACCGCGCAGAAGGCCGCGGCGTCGGACCTCTTCGGAGACTTCGGCGAGATGCCGGAGCTGGGACCGCCGGGGAGCGTGGACCCGTTCGCGGACCTGGGCCCGCCCGCGTCGCGCACGTCGGGCGGCCTCCCCTCGGACCCGTTCGCGGACCTGGGCCCGGCGGCTCCGGCGGCGTCCACGCCCAGGGCGTCCCCCGCCGCGAAGCCCGGCCCGCCGGTGCCCGACGCTCCCGGGGGCGCGGCTCCCGCCTCGGCGGCATCCCCCCAGGTTCCGGTGGATCCGCTGCTCGACTTCCTCGGGCCGGCGCCCGGGGGCCTGGAGCCGGAAGCGCCGTCTCCCGCGCGTGCGTCCTCCTCGGCTCCCGCCGGAGCGGTGCCGCTGGGCCGCATGTCCGCCCGCACCCCCGCGCCGAACATTCCGAAGCCGGAGATGCACACCAACTGCCGCGCGTGCGGCAAGGACCTGGCGGATCCCTTCGACCAGGCCATGGGCATCTGCGAGGACTGCAAGCAGCGCGAGGCCGCGTTCCCCCGGGAGGCCACCGTGCTGGTGGCGCCCGAGGTGGCGGCCACGGCGCCTCCGCCCGACAACGGCGGCCTGGTGGAGCTGCCGGTGATGAGCGGCCTGGACGCCACCGCGTCCGGGGGCGAGCCCCGGTCCGAAGGGGCCACGGCGCTGGCGTCGGACTCGCGCGTGAGCTCGGTGAAGCCGGCGCGCACGTCGCACATCACGGCCGCGCCGGTCCGCAGCGCCCAGCGCGGCGGGAGCGGCGGCGGCAGCCGTGCCGGGGTCGTGGGGCTGCTGGTGCTGGGGATCCTCGGGGCCGGCGGCGCGGGCTACTACTTCCTCGTGCACAAGCCCCAGGAGGAGCAGCGGATCCGCGACGCGCGGCCCGCCGCTCCGGCCCCGATTCCGCAGGAGGTGCTGGCCTCGGTGGGCCGGTGGAAGCTCCAGTTCCTGGAGCTGGAGGGCACCAGCGCGGAGCACCTGGCCGCCGGCCAGAAGCAGCTCAAGCTGGATCAGCGCGTCGCGTACACGGAGGCGGAGGAGTCCTTCCAGCAGGCGCTGCTGCTGGACCCCCGCAGCACGGACGCCATCGCCGGGTACGTGCAGGCGCTGGCGCTCGGGCGCGGACCGGGCATGGACGACAACTCCTTCCAGGAGGCGCGCGAGCTCATCCAGGCCGCGAAGGGCATGGCCGGCGAGACGCCCGCGCTGCTCGTCGCGCACGCGAACCTGCTCCTGGCGCGCGCGCGTCAGCCGGGCAACCTGGAGGAGGCGGCGCGGCTGGCGACGGAGGTGCTGTCCCAGCCGGGCGCCGCGGACGCCTACAAGGCGGAGGCGCACCTGGTGCTGGGGCGCTCTCACGTGGCCACGTCGCGCGAGCTGGCGAACCAGGAGTTCGAGGCCGCGCGCAAGCTGGCGCCGAACCTGAAGCGCGTGGACTACTACAGCGCGCTCGCCCACGAGCAGGCCGGCCAGTACGGCCTGGCGCTGAAGCAGCTGAACCAGCGCATGAAGCTGGATCCGCAGGACTGGAACAGCCTGGAGGCCGCCGCCCGCATCTACGTGGAGGTGGGGGAGACCGACCGCGCGCGCAAGCTGTACGAGGACCGGCTGAAGGCGAAGGCGGGCGACGTGAGCGCCTCGCTGGCGCTGGCGGTGCTGCGCTACCAGGCGGAGGGCAACGCGCGCGACGCCGTGCGCGCCCTGAAGGAGCTGACGAAGAACGCTTCCCGCTACGGCTCGCGCGACGCCTCCGAGATCTACAGCCACCTGGCCGCGGCGCAGCGCACGGCGGGCAACGACGCTGGCGCGGAGGAGGCGGCGTCGCAGGCGCTGAAGGTGGTGCCGGCGATGCCGGAGGCCCACCTGCAGTGGTTCATGGTGGCGCTGTCCCGGAAGGACGCGGCGCTGGCCCGCGAGCACCTGAAGGGCTTCCAGGGCCGGCTGCAGGACGCGGCGCTGGAGAAGGTGCTGGAGGGACGGGTGCTCCTCCTGGAGGGCGACGCGGCCGGCGCGCAGGAGCGCTTCCAGCAGGCGGTGCGGCTGGACGACCGCCGCATGGACGCGAAGCTGCTGGAGGGCGTGGCGGCGGCGAGCGCGAAGAAGCGCGACGAGGCCTACCGCATCTTCTACCCGGTGCTGGAGGCGCGCGAGTGGGATCCGCTGAGGCTCGCGCCCCGGCCCGCGCTGTCGCGCTTCTGGCTGCGGCCGGGCGACACCCTGATGGGCGTGGAGAACGTGGTGAAGGCCCTGAGCGAGCGCCAGGAAGACGTGCAGCCCCTGCTCTACGAGGGCCTGGTGCGCTTCCACCAGGGGAACCGGCAGGCGGCGGAGCAGCTCTTCGAGTCCGTGGTGGAGGTGAGCCCGAACAACGGCGGCGCGCAGGCGTACCGGGCGCTCATCGCGCTGGGCACGAAGGGGGCGCAGGCGCGTCCGCTCGCGGAGCGCGCGGTGGCGGTCGAGCGCGGGCTGCCGGTGGCGCGCCTGGCGCTGGGGCTCGCGCAGGCGGCGGACGGGAGGGTGCCGGAGGCGATGCGCACGCTGCAGTCCACGCTGGACGTGGCGCCGAAGATGCTGTCCGCGCAGGCGAAGCTGGCGGAGCTGCAGGTGAAGTCGAAGCCGCAGGAGGCGCGCGCGGTGCTGGAGAAGGTGGTGGGGCTGGACCCGTCCTACTTCCCGGCGAAACAGCTGCTCTTCAAACTGGACGAGCGAGGTTGACGTGAAGGTCCTGTTGCTGGGGTCGGGCGGACGCGAGCACGCGCTCGCGTGGAAGCTGGCCCAGAGTCCCCGCCTGTCGCGGCTCCTGGTGGGCCCGGGCAACCCGGGCACGGCGCGGTGGGGCACCAACGTGCCCCTGCAGGCGGACTCGCCGGAGGCGGTGGTGTCGCTGGCGCGCCGCGAGCGCGTGGACCTGGTGGTGGTGGGCCCGGAGGCGCCCCTCGTCGCGGGCGTCGCGGACGCGCTGGCGCAGGTGGACATCCCGTGCTTCGGCCCCGTCGCCGCGGCCGCGCGCATCGAGGGCTCCAAGGCGTTCGCCAAGGAGGTGATGGCGGAGGCGGGCGTGCCCACCGCGGCCTTCCGCGTGTTCACCGACGCGGCGGAGGCGGAGGCATACGCCGTCGCGCAGGGCCGCATCGTGGTGAAGGCGGACGGCCTGGCCGCGGGCAAGGGCGTCATCGTCGCGCCGGACGCGGAGGCCGCGCGGGACGCGGTGCGCGCCGTGGCGCAGATGGGGCAGGCGGGCCAGCGGATGGTGCTGGAGGAGCTGCTGGAGGGCGAGGAGGTGTCGCTGATGGCCCTGTGCGACGGCGAGCGCTACGTGCTCCTGCCGCTGTCGCAGGACCACAAGCGCGTGGGCGAGGGCGACACGGGCCCCAACACCGGCGGCATGGGCGCGTACTGCCCGGCGCCGTTCCTCACGGAGGCGCAGCTGGCGAAGGTGGGCGAGCAGGTCATCGCGCCCACGCTGGCGGCGCTCAAGCGGCGCGGCACGCCGCTGCGAGGCGTGCTGTACGCTGGGCTGATGCTCACGGCGTCCGGCCCGAAGGTGCTGGAGTTCAACGCGCGCTTCGGGGACCCGGAGACGCAGGTCCTGATGATGCAGGTGGACGAGGACCTGCTGCCGCTGATGGAGGCGTGCGCGAAGGGCGCGCTGGAGCCCCGGCCGCTGAAGCAGTTCCCGGGCGCGTCGGTGGGCGTGGTGCTGGCGGCGGAGGGCTACCCGGAGGCGCCGAGGAAGGGCCAGCGGATTGAAGGGCTGGACGCGGTGGCGTCGAACGCGCCGGTGTTCCTCGCGGGCGTGGCGAAGCAGGACGGCGCGCTGGTGACTGCGGGCGGCCGGGTGCTGACGGTGTGCGCGCGGGGCGACAGCCTGGCGACGGCGCGGGAGCGGGCCCTGGCGGCGGCGGACGCCGTGCGCTTCGAGGGCAGGCACTTCCGCCGGGACATTGGCGCGCGGGGGCTGCGGGCGCGGCCGTGAAGCTGCTGGCGCGCTACCTGCTCAAGGAGCTGCTCGTCCCCCTGTGCGTCTGGGTGGCGTTCATGTTCCTGCTGCTGTTCGTGATGCAGTTCCTGCGCGGCACGGACGTGCTGCTGGGCTCGGCGGTGACGCTGGTGGACCTGGGCCGGCTCATCGCGTACCTGGCGCCGCACTTCCTGGTGATGGCGCTGCCCATCGCGTTCCTGCTGGCCATCCTGCTGGGCCTGGGGCGGCTGGGGGAGGACCGGGAGCTCACGTCGCTGCAGGCCCTGGGCATCAGCCCGCTCCAGTTGCTGGCGGCGCCGCTGGGCGTGGGCCTGGCGCTGAGCGCGTTCATGGTGCTGCTCACGTCCACGGTGGAGCCGTGGGGCCTCACGGGCGTGAAGGACCTGGTGGGCGAGGTCATCCAGAAGAACGTCGCGGGCGACGTGAAGTCCGGCGTCTTCTACGAGGACCTGAGCGACCTGACGCTGTACGCGCAGAAGGTGGCGCCCAAGGGCGGCGGGTGGACGAACGTGCTGCTCCACGACGACCGCGACCCCAGCTCGCCGCTGCTGGTGCTGGCGCACCAGGGCCGCGTGGGCACGTCCGAGCGGGGCGAGGCGCTGCGAATCGAGCTGCGGGAGGGCGAGGTGCACCGCGCCAACCGCTCCTCGGTGGACGCGAGCGTCGTCGCCTTCGAGAAGGCGGAGATCAACGTGGGGCTGGGCGGGTCGCTGTCGCGGCGCAACCGGTTCCGCTCCCCCAAGGAGGAGCTGACGCCGGCGGAGCTGCTGGCGGCGGCGAAGGACGCGGAGGAGCGGAGGGAGGACCCGCGTCCCTTCCTGATGGCGCTGCACAGCCGGCTGGGCAACGCGGTGGCGCCGGTGGCGTTCGCGCTGCTGGGCACGCCGCTGGCCATCGGCCGCCGGCAGGCGGGCCGCGCGTGGGGCTACCTGCTGACGCTGGGCGGCTACGTCCTCTACTACCTGTTGAGCCGGGCCTTCGAGCAGATGGGGCAGAAGGGGCAGCTGCCGGTGCTCGTCGCGGGGCAGCTGGCCAACGTGCTCTTCATGGTGGTGGGGGCGCTCGCGCTGTACCGCGTGACGCGTTCGGGGACGGTGCGATGAAGGGCACCCTCTTCGGGTACGTGGTGCGCGCGTACGTGCGCCAGACGCTGGGCATCCTGGCGGGCGTGGTGGCGGTGTTCCTGGTGGTGGACTTCGTGGACCGCGCGAAGGCCTACGGCGGCGAGGGCTGGGTGCGGGACGTGCTCAAGCTCTACGGCTACAAGGCGCTGGTGTCGGTGCAGCAGCTGGGGCCGGCGGCGCTGCTCCTGGCGGCGGGCACCACGGTGTCGGCGCTGCGCAAGCGGGGCGAGGTGACGGCGCTCCGGGCGCTCACCTTCGGGCCCGCGGCGCTCTACCTGCCGGTGGGGCTGTGCGCGCTGGTGGCGTGCGTGGGGCTGGTGGCCTTCGACGAGACGGTGGCCGCGCGAGCGGGCCGGCGCGTGGATGAAATCACCACGCAGCGCTTCAACCGCTGGGGCGACTGGCGGATGTACTACACGCCCAAGCAGTGGTTCCGGCGGGGGGACTCCATCTTCTTCCTGCGCGGCGGCGACCCGCAGGAGGGCTTCGAGAACGTCTCCATCTTCACGCTGACGCCCGAGTTCAAGCTGCGCCGCCGCGTGGACGCGGGGCGGATGCGCCCGCTGGAGGGGACGCGCTGGGAGCTGACGGACGTGGTGGAGCGCACGTTCACGGAGGACGGGCGCACGTCGGTGATGCAGCGGCCCACCGCGGAGTACGAGCTGGGCGTGGGCGCGACGACGTTCCGCATCCGGCCGGGCCGTCCGGAGCAGATGCGCCTGGGAGAGCTGGGCGAGCAGATCGCCGCGCGGGAGGAGGTGGGCCTCGCGACGAAGGCCTTCCAACTGGCGTGGCACAACCGCTTCGCGTACCCGCTGGCGGGGCTGCCGGCGGCGCTGCTGGCGGTGGGCCTGGCGCTGCGGACGAACCGGCGGGGACACCTGACGGCGGCGGTGGTGGAGGGGCTGCTCATCGCCGTGGCCATGTGGGGCCTGATGGTGGTGTCCCGGACGCTGGTGCTCACCGAGCGCCTGGCGCCCGCCGTGGCCGCCTGGATGCCCACGACGCTGCTGACCCTGGTGGCGGCGGCCCTGTGGCTGCGCCGCGAGGGCCTGCTGCACCTGCCGCGCCGGAGCGTCACACGGCCGGCCTGAGGGCGCTCACCCGCGGAGCAGCCGGCGCGTGTGACGGGCGAGCTGCACCTCCTCATCGCTGGGCAGCACGCGCACCGGGCACGGTGCGCCGTCGGTCGTGATGACCTCCGCGCCCGCTTCGTTCCGCCGGGCATCGAAGCGGATGCCCAGGTGGCCCAGCCTCTCGCACACGCCCTGGCGGACCCGCGCGCTGTTCTCCCCGATGCCGCCCGTGAACACGAGCAGGTCCAGCCCGCCGAGCACCGCCGCGTAGGCCCCCACCGTCTTCGCGATGCTCCGCGTGAAGACCTCCACCGCCAGCGCCGCCGCGGCATCTCCCGCCGCCGCGTCGCGCGCGAGGGCCTGCATGTCGCTGGTCCCGTCCGAGAGGCCCCGCAGCCCGGCGTCGCGGTTCACCAGCGTCTCCAGGGCGTCCGCGTCCATCCCGCGCGTGCGCATCAGGAACAAGAGCACGCCCGGATCCAGGTCGCCCGTGCGCGTGCCGCTGGGGATGCCGCCCGTGGGCGTGAAGCCCATGGACGTGTCCACGGAGCGTCCGTTCTCAAGCGCCACGAGGCTCGCGCCGTTGCCCAGGTGGGCCACCACGGTGCGGGCGGGCACCTGGGGCGCGAGCCTGGCGACGATGGACTCATACGACAGGCCATGGAAGCCATACCGCTGCACGCCCTGCTCGCGCACGGAGCGGGGCAGGGGGAGCGTCGACGCGACCTCCGGCAGCGTCGCGTGGAAGGCCGTGTCGAAGCAGACGAACTGCGGCACGCCCGGGTAGCGCTGCTGCGCGGCCCGGATGAGCCGGAGCGCGGGGGGGATGTGCAGCGGCGCGAAGTGCGTCGCGTCCTCCAGCGCCTTCATCACCTCCGGCGTCAGGGCCTGGTGCTGGCGCAGGTGGGGACCGCCATGCACCACGCGGTGCCCGAGGGCCCGGGGCCGCGCTCCGCCCAGCTCCTCCAGGTGGCGCACGGCCTCATGGAAGGCGTCCTCCTGCGACGGCTGCCGCACGTCCGCCGCGCGCACCTGCTCCCCGGCGCCGTCCTTCACGACCAGCCGGCCCTGCTCCGCGCCGATGCGGGTCGCGCTGCCCTTGAACCGCACCGCCTCCTGTCCGTCCTGCTCGACGTAGAGGCCGAACTTCAGCGACGACGAGCCGCTGTTGATGACCAGCACCGGGCCCGGGTCGCTCATCGCGCGGTCCACTTCCAGCTCGCCACCTCGGGCATGTCCTCGCCGTGCTCGGACACGTAGAGCTTGTGCCGCTGGCGCACCTCGGAGAAGCGCTGCTCCGCGTCGTCCAGCCGGTGGCGCACGGACTTCGAGTGCCGGATGGCATCCAGCGCCAGGGTGAAGCGGTCCATGTCGTTGAGCACCGTCATGTCGAACGGCGTCGTCGTGGTCCCCTCCTCCTTGTACCCGTGCACGTGGATGTTGGCGTGGTTGGCCCGGTTGTACGTGAGCTTGTGCACCAGCGTGGGGTAGCCGTGGAACGCGAACACCACGGGCTTGTCCACGGTGAACAGGCGGTTGAAGTCCTCCTCGTTGAGGCCGTGCGGGTGGACGTGCACGGGCGCGAGCGTGAAGACGTCCACCACGTTCACCACGCGCACCTTGAGCTCCGGGGCCCACTCGCGCAGCAGCGTCACCGCGGCCAGCGTCTCCATGGTGGGCACGTCGCCCGCGCAGGCCATCACCACGTCCGGGTCGCCGTCGTCGTTGCCGGCCCAGTCCCACGCGCCGATTCCGTCCGAGCAGTGGCGCACCGCGCTCGGCATGTCCAGCCACACCGGCGCGGGCTGCTTCCCCGCGATGATGAGGTTCACGTAGTTCTTCGAGCGCAGGCAGTGGTCCGTCACCGACAACAGCGTGTTCGCGTCCGGCGGCAGGTAGATGCGCACCGTGTCCGCCTTCTTGTTGGCCACGTGGTCGATGAAGCCCGGGTCCTGGTGGGAGAACCCGTTGTGGTCCTGCCGCCACACGTGCGAGCTGAGCAGGTAGTTCAGCGACGCGATGGGCTTGCGCCAGGGCAGCTCCCGGGCGCTCTTGATCCACTTGGCGTGCTGGTTGAACATCGAATCGATGATGTGGATGAACGCCTCGTAGCAGGAGAAGAAGCCGTGGCGGCCGGTGAGCAGGTAGCCCTCCAGCCACCCCTGGCAGAGGTGCTCGCTCAAGACCTCCATCACGCGGCCATCCACGGAGAGGTGCTCGTCCGTGGAGAGCTGCTGCGCGTCCCAGCTCTTGCCGCTGACGGCGTAGACGTCCTGGAGCCGGTTGGACGCGTTCTCGTCCGGGGCGAACATGCGGAAGTTCTTCGTCGCCAGGTTGTTGCGCATCACGTCCCGCAGGTAGCCGCCCAGGACCTTCGTGGCGCTGACGTGCTGGGAGCCGGGCACGCCCGGGTCGATGGCGTAGTCGCGGAAGCTCGGCAGCGCGAGCGGCACCAGCAGCTGGCCGCCGTTCGCGTGCGCGTTGACGCCCATGCGCAGGCGGCCCTTGGGCGCGATGTCCGCCAGCTCCTCGCGGAAGGTGCCGTTCGCGTCGAACAGCTCGCGCGGCCGGTAGCTGTGGAGCCACGCCTCGAGGATCTTCAGGTGCTCGGGGTTGTCGCGCACCGCCTCCAGCGGCACCTGGTGGGCGCGCCACGTGCCCTCCACGGGCTTGCCGTCCACGACCTTCGGGCCGGTCCACCCCTTGGGGGTGCGCAGCACGAGCATGGGCCAGCGCGGGCGGGTGGCGTCGTTCTGCTCGCGGGCGTGGCGCTGGATGCGGGTGATCTCCGCGTAGAGCGCGTCGAGCACCTCCGCCATCCGCTGGTGCATGTCCTTCGGGTCGTCGCCCTCCAGGAAGTAGGGCTTGTAGCCGTAGCCCTTGAAGAGGGCCTCCAGCTCGTCGGCGTCGATGCGGGCGAGCACCGTGGGGTTGGCGATCTTGTACCCGTTGAGGTGCAGGATGGGCAGGACGGCGCCGTCGGTGATGGGGTTGATGAACTTGTTGGAGTGCCAGCTCGCGGCGAGCGCGCCCGTCTCCGCCTCGCCGTCGCCGACGACGCAGGGGACGATGAGGTCCGGGTTGTCCAGCACGGCGCCGTACGCGTGGAGCAGCGAGTAGCCCAGCTCGCCGCCCTCGCTGATGGAGCCGGGGACCTCGGGGGCGTCGTGGCTGGGGACGCCGTAGGGCCAGGAGAACTGGCGGAACAGGCGCTTCATGCCGTCGCGGTTGCGCTCGATGTTGGGGTACAGCTCCGTGTAGGAGCCTTCGAGGAACGTGTTGGCGATGATTCCGGGCGCGCCGTGGCCGGGGCCAATCAGATACATCATGTTGGCGCGGTGGTTCCGGATGATGCGGTTCAGGTGCACGTAGATGAAGTTGAGGCCGGGCGTGGTGCCGAAGTGGCCCAGGAGGCGGGGCTTGATGTCCTCGCGCGTGAGGGGCCGCTCCAGGAGCGGGTTGTCCTTGAGGTAGATCTGCCCGACGGACAGGTAGTTCGCCGCGCGCCAGTAGGCGTCCATCTTCTCCAGCTCTACGTCACTCAGCGGACCCGCCATCTTTCAGCTCCCGGGGTGAAGGTCGTGCGTCCCGGGGCGGATGCGACTCCACCTGGCCTGCTCCATGCAATGTCTGTGATGGGAAAAGTCGGGCGCGTCGGCTTCCCGACAGCGGAGCGACGGTTGCGTGACGGTTGCGTCTGCCGCGAGCGCTGGCGCCGCTGGAGCGCATTGGCCGCCAGCGGACACCCTGGCTCCGAGGAACCCCGGGCGTCAGTGGGAGACGGTGACGTCGGACAGGTTCACCGGCGTGGTGACGCGCTTCATCCTGGGGAAGAACAGGCCGGCCGTGAACGCGGCGAGCATCGCCGAGCACATGATCCAGAAGTTGATGGACAGGCCGGTGTTCAGCGCGCTGCCGAGCGACTCCACGATGGCGGGAGCCAGGCCGCGCCCGTGCTCGGGGCCGAGCAGCTCCGTGGCGGCGCTCACGGGCACGTTCGGGTCCTTCATGAGCTGATTCACCAGCACGCCGCCCATCACGCCCACGCCGAGCGACCCGCCGATGGTGCGGAAGAACATGCTGCTCGCGGTGGCCACGCCGCGAAGCTCCCAGCCCACGGTGGTCTGCACGGCGACCATGGTGGCCATGGCCGCGAAGCCCAGGCCCACGCCGAACAGCCCCATGGCGAACTCCGGCACGAGCATGGAAGCCCCCGGCTTGAGCAGCAGCGCCATGAGCGCGGTGCCGATGGAGGCCAGGCCCAGCCCGCCGACGATGAGCGGCCGGAAGCCGGTGCGCACCATCACCTTGCCGCCGATGAGGCTCGCCAGCGGCCAGCCGACGATCATGGGGGTGATCATCCCGCCCGCCATCGTGGCCGAACCGCCGAGCACGCCCTGCACGTACAGGGGCACGTAGGTGGTGGCGCCGAACTGGGCGGCGGAGAAGAGGGCGCCGGCCACGTTGGAGATGGCGATGGTGGGGATCTTGAAGATGCTCATCGGGATGATGGGCTCGGCGGCGCGGAGCTCCACGAGCACGAACGCGGTGAGGAGCAGGGCGGCCACGGGCAGCGCGAGCAGCGTCGTCCCAGAGCCCTGCACGCCGAACAGCAGGGCCACGACGCCCGAGGACAGCAGCGCGGCGCCGGCGTAGTCGAGCCGGGCGCGCTCCTTGCGTTGGAGCTGCTCGTGGAAGAACCCGATGAGCAGCGCCATGGACGCGATGCCGATGGGGATGTTGATGAAGAAGATCCAGTGCCACGTGAGGTACTTCACGATGAGGCCGCCGGTGAGGGGGCCCGCGAGGCCGGCGATGCCCCACACGGCGCTGAACGCGCCCTGGACCTTCCCGCGCTGCTCCAGCGTGTAGATGTCCCCGATGATGGTGAGCGCGATGGGCTGCATGGCGCCCGCGCCCAGCCCCTGGAGGACGCGGAACACGATGAGCATGTTCATCGACGTGGAGAACCCGCACGCCAGGGACGACAGCAGGAACAGGCTGGAGCCGAAGAGGATGATGGGCTTGCGGCCGTAGAGGTCGGCGAGCTTCCCGTAGATGGGGACGGTGATGGTGGAGGACAGCATGTACGCGGTGAAGACCCACGCGTAGTGCTGGATGCCGCCCAGGTCGCTGACCACCGTGGGCATGGCGGTGGAGACGACGGTCATCTCCAGCGCGGCCACGAAGAGGCACAGCGCCAGAGCCAGGGTGGTGAAAGGTCGATGGGTGGTGCGCATGTCGGAAGGAGGACCCGGGGAAGGCCCCTGGGTAACGCGTGCCCGTCCGGAGCGCCAACGTCAAGCGCGTGAAAAGGGGGGCCGGGGCCCGCCGCCGGGGATTCCAGGTCCAGTCCGGAAGGGCAGGCGCCCACGAGGTGGGATAGGGTCCGGCGGCCTCGCGAGGTCGAGGCGCACGGCATGGGCACGGAAACGAAGACGGTCGAAGCAGGGCGCTGGAGGGCGGCGGTCGCCGCGGTGTTGGGGCTCTACGCGGTGGGGCTGGTGCTGGCGGAGGCGGTGCTCCAGGCGGGAGCCATCCTGGCCACGGCGCTGGCCCTGGCGCTGGCGGTGACGAAGCGCCTGCGGCTGGAGAAGGACGTGAGGGCGTTCGTGCTGGCGAGCGCCGCCCTGTGCGTCTGGCAGCTCCTGTCTCCGGCGGTGGCGCTGATGACGGGCGCCGCGGCGAGGTGGCCGAGGGGCGCGAGGTACGGCCAGGCGCTGGACACGGTGGCGGGAGCGGCGGTCGCGTGCATCGGGACGCTGGGCGTGCCGTGGCTGCTGCTGGGAGGACTCGTCGCGGGAGGCTGGCTGGTGGCGGCCGCGCTGGGCTTCTTCCAGCACCGGGTGCCCTGGCCCTGGGAGCCGCCGAAGTTCACGAAGCTGAACCTGTCGCGCCTGCACGAGAACTTCGGGACGGAGGAGCACCCGAGGTACGCGGCCGGAGGTTTCTTCTTCCACCGGCTGCGGTTCGCCCACGGGGCGATCGCCGTGCTGGGGCCCGCGCTGGCGGTGCTGGGGCGCTCGAAGGTGACGCGGCAGCGGGTGCTGGCGGGGGCGGTGGTGCTGGGGCTGCTGCTGTCCATCTACGGCGCGTTCGCGCGCGCGGCGCTGGGCGCGGCGCTGGGCGTCTGCGTGCTGGCGCTGCTCTTGTTGCTGCGGGGGACGGCGAGGAAGGCGGGGCTGGGCGTGGCGGTGGCGCTGGTGTGCGGGGTGCTGCTGACGCCCGCGTGGAGGGAGCGGTTCGGCAAGGCGGTGGACAACCTCTTCGGCGGCGGGGAGCGCTCGCTGGCGATGTCCGTGGGGTGGCGCCTGGTGCGTGAGCACACGTGGGTGGGCGTGGGCTTCGGCAATCACAAACCCGCGGCCCTGGCGACGCAGGCGGAGACGGGCATCACGGACCTGCTGGCCACGGACTCGCACAACCTCTGGCTGACGGCGTGGGCGGAGACGGGGCTGGTGGGGCTGGTGCTGCTGGCGACGATGCACTTCCTGCTGGCGAAAGCGCTGGTGCGAAGGCACCGTGCGGGTTCGATTCCCGCCACGGGAGCGCTGCTGTCCTTCGTGGGCTTCCACGTCCTGGCCCTGGTGCACTACCTGCCGTTCCACCCCAGCGTGCACCTGTCGTTCATGCTCGTGTGGGGGCTGGGGCTGTGTGCGTACGGACGGGACGGTCAGGAGCCCGTGAAGCCCGGGTAACGGCTTCAGGCTCGATCAGAGTCCAAGCTCCAGGCCGATGCCCGGGGCCACGGACCAGAGCGTCTTCCTGGGGCCCGTGCCTGGATACCACTCGCCGACCAGCTGGGCGCGGAGGAACTCCAGGAAGGTGATGCCCACGAGCCCCTGGACCACCGGTCGGGAGCACGCGGTCACGTGGCTGGCGCCGCCGTCCGGGCAGCTGTTCGTGCCGTAGCGGTCGTTCGCGCTGAACAGCCACCCCGCGCGAAGCGCGAGGCGACTCTGTGAGAGGAAGGTCTGTCCCGAGCGGGGCTGGAACTCGAGCCCCCCGGTCAGCGCCACGCCAAACGGATCGCTGCTGCTGCCGGAGGAGAGGACGTCCTCGAGGCCCCGGAACCCGACCGTCCCCGCCAACCGGAGTCCGGACGACAAGGGCATTTCGGAAACCCCGACGCTCAGCCCCACCTCGCTCACCGTGGGCCCCATCGTGACGTGCAGCACCAGGCGCTGGGGCTCATAGCTGATGCTGTCCACCGCCAGCTTGCTGGCGAAGCGGACCGTGGGCCTGTCGGACGCGGGCTGCACCGCCGCGAGCCGGCCTGCCGCGTTACCCAGCGCATGGCGGATGCGCTGGACGGCGAGGTCGCCTCGGCCCTCCGGCACGCCCAGGTCGCGGAAGCTGAAGCCATAGGCCCCCAGCAGCCGCATCGCGTACGACAGCTCCGATTCGTCCTGGTCCTGTCTCCAGTCCGGCCACGCGTCGGGCTGGAGGCCCGGGACATGGGGCGGCGACTGGCCCGCCATGGCCCGGTCACAGTGCGCGTTGCGCCAGGTGCCCTGGGGAACTGCCTCGGCTGCCTTGCTGCATGCGTCGTAGAGCTGGTCCAGCGACATCTGCAACAGCGCCCGGAAGTCCGCCAGCGCCTCGCCCTGACACCGCTGCTCCGCGCCCGGCGAGGAGTCATATACGGCGCTCATGCAGGCGAAGGGCTGCCATCCGCCAATGCCGTCCATCGCCGCCGCGTGAGGCTGCTCCGCTTGCGACCTCCCTTCCCGGAAGGCGTCATCCATCATCCGGCGGGCGTCATACATGCCGAGGTAGAAGTCAAAGACCCGGAAGCTCCTTTCAAAGAAGCCCAGGAACGCGAAGAGGGGCGCACCGGCCGCGGGGAAGTGCCGGCGGGGCAGGGTGAGGCGCTGGGCGATCTCCGGCTCCTCCTCCAGGAGCATCGCGAGCTCCTTTGAACGCGCGGTGTCTACGAATGCAGCCAGGAGGTCGGCGAGTGTTCCGGGAAGGGAGGGCGGTCTTGCTCCGGCCGGCGTGGAGCGGGAGACGGGGTACTCGGTTGCATCCGGATCGATGAAGGCGAAGGCGATGCCCGCGGGCGTCGTGCGCACGTCGGGCTGGGGAACGGGGCGCCACGCCAACGTGCCATTCGCTGTTTCGCGCAGGCCATCGCGCGCCAGCCTCACGGCCAGGCGGAGGGGCGTGTTGTCGAAGACGCCGCCATCAATGAACAGCTCGCGCCGCGCTTCTGAAGGCAGGCACACGCCCGGCGTGGCGGAGGACTTCGCCGCGCAGGTCCGCAGGGGTTGGGGCGGGAACGCGATGGGGAAGGACATGGACGCGAGCAGCAGCTCGCGGAGGTTCGCGAAGGGGATCTCCCCGTGCTCGTCCGTTTCGAGCATCAGCTCCAGCCGACGGCCCTCGCGAGTGGTGTAGTTGGTCGCGCGCGGTGGGCGCCCACGCCCGCGCCCCTGGATGCGGATGGCGAACTTCTCTTCGAGCCGGGGCAGGTCCAGCCGTCCGTTCGCCGCCTGGAGCGCGCGCGGTGAGAGCCGCGTCGTCGAGACCCCGAGCACCACGTCGCAGGAACGCTCCAGGCCGCGGTTCCAGGCCTGTTCGACGTGGGAGGCGCGTCGCTCCAGCGCCTCCCGGGAGAAGACCCCGAGCGGCGTCGTCGAGGTCGGGACGAAGAGGTCGTTGAAGCCGATGGGAACCCAGATGTCCCAGAACAACGACTGGCCCGGCGTGGACGCATCCACTCCGCAGGTCGCCATGATCGCCAGCAAGGCATTGAGGCTCCCCGCGGAGGCTCCCGTCACGAGCCGCAGGTCCACGGCGCGCTCGCCCTGCGAGGACGTCCCTGAGTAGTAGAGAAACCCTGCCTCGTACGTTCCCAGGGACACGCCGCCGCTCACGGTGAGCGACACGGCTTTCGGATCCGGAGCCTGGAGCGTGCCGAGCGTCTGGGCTCGCGCGTGTGTAGCAATCAGAGACAGCACGCAGGCGAAGATGCGGGCCAGGTGGTGGGTCATGTCTCTGACGACCCGTGTCATGGTCGTGCCTGCTGTCTTCCCTGGAGGGCCCGCCTGAAGACGCCCATCGTCTGTTGAGCGCATCGGTCCCAGGTGAATCGGGCCGCGCGCTCTCGTCCCAGCTCCATCAGGTTCCGACGCAGGTTTTCGTCCCTGAGCACCCGCAGCGTTGTCTCATGCCAGGACTTCGCCTCGCCGGGCGGGACTCGCAGCGCTGCGTCCCCTACGACTTCCGGCAAGGCCGTCGTGTCCGCCGCGATGACAGGGCACCCGGAGGCCATGGCTTCCAGCGCTGGCAATCCAAATCCCTCGTACTTCGACGGCAGGAGCAGCGCCGTGGCCGCTCCATAGAACAACGGCATCTCCGACTCCGGAAGTTGCTCCAGGTCGATGACGTTCTCGTGCAGGCCCACCTCATGGGCCACCGCCCCCCTGCCCGCGAGCAGCACCAGGGGCACCGGGAGGTCCGCCGCGAACTTCCCCAGCATCGCCAGGTTCTTGAACGGCTTCGCGTTGCCCACGACCGCGATGTACCGCTCCGGCAACTCGTGCCGCTCCCGGAACGCCTTGGCTTCGCTCATCGTGGGCGGCTGGAACCTCGAATCCACGCCGTTGTGGATCACCTGGAACCGGTACGGCGACAGCTTCAAATACTTGCCCAGCTCCTCCCGGGAGAAGTCAGACACGGTAATCAATGCCGTCGCCAACCGCGCCCGCGGCCCCACCACGACCTTGTAATAGAGGGCCTGCACCGGCGTGTATTGGTCCGCCAGCGCCAGGTGGTTCGCGTCATGCAACGTGGCTACCAGCCGGCCCGGCCAGAACAGCGGCAGCGAGAACGACGTCGCGTGGAACAGGTCTGGCTTCAGCTTCGTCAGCTCGTATGCCAGCAGCGGCTGCTCGGTCGGTGACAGATAGCCGGCCCGGGAGCGGTGCAGCGGAATCCTCGGCGTCAGCGCGCCCAGGTCGTCCGGCAGGCCCTGCGCCGGCACCAGCGCGGAGAACTCCAGGTCCGGGGCCAGGGCGGGCAGCCGGCGCGCCAGCTCCAGCGCGTACCTCGCGATGCCGTGGAGCTGACCACGCACCATTCTCAGGTCGAGGAGGACAGAAGGCACGCTCCCTGGCCTACCACACGCCGCCTACCCCCGCACCGCCGCGCCAGTGCTAGAAGGCCCACCCGTGAAGGTCGCCCTCGTCCACGACTGGCTCGTCACCCACCGCGGCGGAGAGCGCGTCCTCGACGCCCTCTGCGAGCTGTTCCCCGACGCGGACCTCTACACCCTCATCCACCAGCCGGGCAGTCAGTCCCCGCGCATCGAGAACCGACGCATCACCACGTCGTTCCTCCAGCACATCCCCGGCATCCACGCGCGCTACCGGCACTTCCTGCCGCTGTTCCCCCGCGCCATCGAAGCCCTGCGCATCACCGGCGACTACGACCTCGTCCTGTCCTCCAGCCACTGCGTCGCCAAGGGCATCCACGCGCCTCCCGGCGTGCCCCACCTGAGCTACGTCCACGCGCCCATGCGGTACATGTGGGACCTGTTCGACGAGTACTTCGGCCCCGGCCGCGCCCGCCTCCCCGTCCGCGCCGCCGCGCTCGGCCTCCGTCCCTACCTCCAGCGCTGGGACCGCGCCTCCACCCGCGGCGTGGACCGCATCGTCGCCAACTCCCAGCACATCGCCGGGAAGATCCGCCGCTTCTGGGGTCGCGACGCCTCTGTCATCCCGCCCCCGGTGGAGCTCGACCGCTTCACCCAGGTGCCGCTCGAAGGGGGAGGGCAGGGCGGCTACTTCCTGTGGCTCGGCGCCTTCGCCCCCTACAAGCGCCTGGACGTCGCCCTCGAGGCCTTCCGCACCCTGGACACCCCCCTCTGGGTCGTGGGCACGGGACAGGAGGCCTCGCGCCTCACATCCGGACCGCTTCCGCCCCACATCCGCTTCCTCGGCAACGTGCCCGACAGCGCGCTCCCCGCCCTCTACCGCGACGCCCGCGCGCTCCTCTTCACCCCCGAGGAGGACTTCGGCATCACCCCCCTGGAGGCCCAGGCCACCGGCCGCCCCGTCATCGCCTTCGGCAAGGGCGGCGCCCTGGAGACCGTCACCCCCAGGACGGGCCTCTTCTTCCCCGAGCAGACCCCCGCCTCGCTCGCCGCCGCCGTGCGCCAGTTCGACGCCTGGGAGCCCTCCTTCCGGCCAGCCGACGCCCGCGCCCAGGCCGAGCGCTTCAGCCGCGCCCGCTTCCAGCAGGCCCTCCAGGCGGAGGTGGACGCCCTGCGGGGCCTGTCCCCGTCCTCCCCAGCGGTGTGACAGCGCTGTCCACCCCGTCCCCAGTTTCCCGAGGCCTGCCCGCCCGGGGGGAGGGTTGGGGGCTGTTCGCGAGCGCTGCCCCCCGGGGTAACCCGTTGGATTCACGGAAAAGCCCGTGCTAGTACGCCGCGCCGGGGGCGGGGCCCGGGCGGATGAGGGTGCCTGGGGCGCAGGGTGCGTGTCTTGCATCCAACGGGCGGTTCTCGTCCCCCGACAGGAGTCATCGCGGTGTTCGGTCGCCTGCAGCGCTTCTATACGTCCATCAAGGTCGCCGCCGACGCGGGGATGCTCGCGGTGGCGTTCGTGCTCGCGTACTTCACCCGCTTCAGCGGCGTGTTCCCCATCACCGAGGGCATCCCGCCCATGGGCGAGACGTTCGTCTCGCTGGTGATGGTGCTCGTCATCTTCCCGATGACGTTCCATCGGGCGCGGCTGTACGCGACCAACCGCGCGCGCTCGCACATGGGGGAGCTGTTCGAGCTCTTCAAGGCCACCATCACCGCGACGCTCGTCCTGGTGGCGCTGACGTACTTCATCCGCGAGCGCTACTCGCGCCTCACGCTGGCCATCTTCGTCGTCTACGCCTTCACGCTCATCGCGCTGTCGCGCATGGTCATGCGCCACCTGCTCAGCGAGGTGCGCCGGCGCGGCTACAACCTCAAGTCCATCCTGGTCATTGGAGAGGAGGAGCTGGGCCTGCGCACCATCGAGACCGTGGAGAGCCACCGCGAGCTGGGCTTCCGGGTGACGGGCGTGCTGGCGCTGAAGGAGGAGAAGGTCGGCCAGTGGGTGGGCGGCGTGCGCGTCGTGGGCCACGTGGGCGAGGTGGAGGCCTACCTGGACGCCCACCCCGTGGATCAGGTCATCATCGCCGTGCCCCTGGAGGACCAGGCGCGCGTGAAGCCGCTGATGGAGCAGCTGGCGCTGCGCACCGTGGACGTCAAGGTGGTGCCGGACCTGTACCAGTACATCACCCTGTACGGCGGCCTGGAGGAGTTCGGCGGCCTGCCCATCATCAGCCTCCAGGGCGACCCCATGGACGGCTGGAGCCGCGTGGCCAAGCGCGTGTTCGACGTGCTGTTCTCCCTGGTGGCCATCGCCCTCACCGCGCCGCTGATGCTGGTGACGGCCCTGGTGGTGCGCCTCACCAGCAAGGGCCCCATCCTCTACCGCCAGGAGCGGATGGGCATGGACGGGCGGACCTTCTCCATCCTCAAGTTCCGCACCATGCGTGTGGATGCCGAGGCCCAGGGCGCCACCATGGCGAGCGCGGTGGACGCGCGCCGCACGCCGGTGGGCACGTTCCTGCGCAAGTACTCGCTGGACGAGCTGCCGCAGTTCTTCAACGTGCTCCGCGGCGACATGAGCCTCGTGGGCCCGCGCCCGGAGCGGCCCGTCTTCATCGAGGAGTTCAAGCGCCAGATTCCGCGCTACCACCTGCGCCACAAGGTGAAGGCGGGCATCACCGGCTGGGCGCAGATCAACGGCCTGCGCGGCCAGACGTCCATCCAGAAGCGCATCGAGTACGACCTCTACTACATCGAGAACTGGTCGCTCCTGATGGACCTGAAGATCCTCCTGCGCACCGCGCTGGGGGGGTTCCTGTCGAAGAATGCGTATTGACCCGGGCGGCCCCTGACCCCCGGTCGTCGGGGCGGGGCCGAGGCAGGCAGGCGTTCAGGGCCGGCGCGCAGGTCGTATTCGCGCGCACCCTCTCATTGGCACCGCGAAGCTGTTTAGACTGCGGGCCGACATGGCCGACAAGCTGGGAGTGACGCTGGTCCGCAAGGGCCTCCTGACGCAGGCGCAGCTCGACCAGGGCATGAGCGCGCAGCTCGTGCATGGAGGCCGGTTGGGCTCCCGGCTCGTGGAGCTGGGGTTCCTGGACATCGAGACGGTGGCCATGGTGCTGGGCGAGCTGACCCGGACGCCCGTCGCGATGGAGGCGGACTTCGACGCCGTCACCGAGGCGACGCTGAAGCTGCTCACCGAGGATCAGGCGGAGAAGCACCAGGCGTTCCCGCTCGCGGTGGAGGGCCGGCGGCTGAAGGTCGCGATGGCCAACCCGCTGGATCTCCAGGCCACGGACGCGCTGAGCTTCATCACCGGCATGCGCATCGTGCCGTACGTGGTGCCGGAACTGCGGCTGTTCCACTATCTGAACCTGCGCTACGGCATCGACCGGCCCACGCGTCCCCTGAAGCCGGCCATTCCGCTGCCCACGCGCCGCTCGATGTCCATGGCGGCGGTGGCGCCTGTCGCCATGGCGCCGCCGGTGGTCGTGCCGCCGCCGGCCATGCCGCCGCCGCCCGCGCCCGTGCGCGCGGAGCCCGAGGTCGCGGGCATGTTCGGCGGGCTCGCGCCGGGACAGTTCCTCAGCGATGACTCCGAGGAGCAGGACGCCGAGGCGGACCTCGACGAAGCCGCCATCGTCGGCGAGGAGCTTCCGGACATCGTGATGGGCGAGCCGGTGCGCGCTCCGCCCGTGTTGGAGGCGGCGCGGGCCGGTGGCGGTCCTCCGGTCACGCCGCCCCGGTTGCCCATGGCGGCACAGCCTCCAGGCATGGTGGCCCGGCAGGGCGCGGTGCCTCCGTCGGGGCCGGGCGTGCCCGGGATGGGGGCGGCGCCGGGGATGCCCGTGCCTGTCGCGGCGGCTCCGGGAGCTCCGTCGGCCGGGGGCGCGCCCGTGGGGCGTGCGCCGGGACTCGTTCCTCCGGGGGCCGCCCCGTCGTCGGCCGCTGCTCCGGGGGGGATTCCTCCTGGAGCCGGGGGGCCTCCGCGCGCAGGGGGGCCGGGAGCGCAGCCTCCTGGGATGATTGGGCGGAGCAGCCCCGTGCCGCCGGGGGCTCGGCCTTCTGGCGCGGGGATTCCCGCCGTGTCGAGGCCGCCGCCTCCGGGGATGCATCCCGCCGCGCCCGGAGCACCCGGGCCGCGTCCGGTGGGTCCTCCGGGAGCACCGATGCCGCCGGGGATGGTCCGCGCGGGACCTCCGCCGGGAGCAGTGCCTCGGCCCGCGCCGGGCACGCCCGCGCCTGTGATGATGAGTCCGGGGAGGGCGGGGCCTGTTCCTCCGGGGCAGCGGCCTCCGATGGCGCCTGGGGTTCCGGGCGCCGGTGCTCCTCCAGGTGCGCGCCCGATGGGGCCTCCTGGGGCTCCGGGCACCGTGCCTCCGAACATCGCGCAGGGCCGGCCGGGGGGGCCACCGCCAGCGCCGGGGGCACCGCCGCGTCAGGGGCCTCCGTCTGGAGCCGTGCCGACGGTGGCCGTTGGCGTGACGGGTCCCGGTGCGCCGGTAGCTGTTCCGAAGCGACCCAGCGTGGCGGTTCCTGTCGCCGTGCCTCCGTCGGGAGGCCCTGCGGTGATGGCCCAGGGCGCGACCGCGACGGCTCCAGGGCAATCTGGCCCGCCGCCGGCAGCCCCCGGAAGCGTACTGCCTGCCGTGGCTCAAGGCTTGTCCGGGGCACCGAATGCCTCTCATGGCAGTGCGCAGGGGGCCGTGGGGGCTGTGAATCCCTCTCAAGGCGGCGCGCAGGCCCCTGCGCCTCGAAGCCTGTCGGTGGCAACGCCCGCCAACGTGGTGGCGGATTCCTTCGAGCGGGCTCCGCCGACAGGGATTGCCCATGACGTGGCGGGCGCTGCAATGCCGGTCATGCAGTTGTCTCCGAGTGGGGCCCAGCTCCCCGCGGCTCGACGCCCGTCCGGGGTGACTCAAGCGGTTGTGGCGACCCCTTCAGGTGCGCCTCCCACGACCGCTGTCGGAGCGGTGTCGGGCCTCGCGGGCGAGTGGGCGGATGCCTTCGCGGATGCCTCTTCCTTGAAGCCGTCGGCGCTGGACGTCAGTGTGCCAGCGGCCGCCACGGCTCAACCGCCCCCGACCTCGTCATTTTCCGAACTCACGCTGGACGCCGATCTTCTCGATGTCGTCGACGTCAGCCCGAGCCCTGAATCCGTCGCGTCCGCGGCATCAGCTTCAGCCACCGCCGAGACGGCTCCCGAGCCCGCCGCGGTCCTCACCGGAGATGATCTCTCCGACGACGACGTCCTTGATACCGCTGATGCCACGGCTTCGGAGCCGGCCGCCACGGCCGAAGCCGCGGACATCCTCGAAGTCGATGACGTGATGTCCGCCGACCCACTTGAGGCCACTGAGGCCAAGGCCGTCCACGCTGAAGTGTTGTCTGCGGAGCCGCTGGAAGCCACCGAAGCGAAGGACGTCCTTGACGCTGCGGACGTGCTGTCCGTGGAGCCGCTGGAATCCGCCGACGCCAAGGACGTCCTTGACGTTGCGGACGTGCTGTCTGCGGAGCCGCTGGGAGTCACCGACGCCAAGGACGTCCTTGACGCTTCGGACATGCTGTCCGCAGAACCAAGCGAGGTCGCGGAGGCCAGGGCAGTCCACGCGGACCTGGACGAGACATCCGCGGTGTCGCTGGAAGCCATTGAGGCCAAGGCCGTCCACGCAGACGGGGACGTGCTGTCCGCTGAGCTGCTGGACGCTACCGAAGCCAAGGCAGGCCACGCGAACCCGGACGTGATGTCCGCCGAGCCTCTCAATGTCACCCAGGCCAAGGCTGTCCAGGCAGACGAGGACGTGTTGTCCGCCGAGCCGCTTGCGCCCCCCGAATCCAAAGACATCCTCGACGTTGATGCCGCGCCATCGGCCGAGTCGGGTGAGCGCCGCACCGCCGAATCCAAAGACATCCTCGACGTCGAGGACGCGACGTCTGGCGAGTCGGGTACGCGCCGCTCCACCGAATCCAAAGACATCCACGACATCGAGGCTGTGCCGTCCACCGGGTCGGGTGAGCGCCGCGCCACCGAAGCCAAGGACGTCCTCGACATCGAGGACGTAGTGTCCGCCGAGCCGCAGGCCGCTCAGGACATTCCCGAGGCGGATTCCGTCTGGGACTCCATGCCCGATGCATCGGCGGTGGACGCGAAGGAATCCCCGGCGAAGGAGCCCGTCCCTGCACCCGCCGCTGCCGCCCTGACAGTCGACGAGAGCCCAGCGGCAACAGAGCCCGAAGCCGCTCCGGAGCCGCCCGTCGCCGTCGAAGCCGCGAAGCCGGAGCCCGCCCCCGTCGAGCCGTCCGCTCCTGATGCGAAGGAGCCAGAGAGCCCCGCCTCCGTGGACACGCTGGACGCGTCGGTCATCGCCGCTCCTGTCACGCCGGACGCAGACGCCGACGCGCTCGAATTCAGCCTGGCGGGAGACTCACCGAAGCCCTCCGCGCCTCCGGAAACCGAGGCCACCGAGTCCTGGCAGGTCGCCGCCGCGCCGAAGCCTGAAGCCGCGCCCGCCGCGCCTCCGCCTGAGTCCCCCAGCCCCGCGCCCATCGAGGAACACCGCGCCGAGATCCCCCCGGAGTTCGAGGTCGCGCTCATCGCCAGCGCGGACGTGGCCCCCAAGCCCGAACTGGAGTCCACGCCCGAACCCGCCGCACCGTCCGAGGACGCTCCCGACTCCGCGCCCGCCGAGGAGCCCGTGGCTCCGCCGAAGCCGCGCCTCGTGGTCGCGCCTCCAGCCCCGGTCCGCGACCGGACGCCCATCGCCCTCGACGACCTGTCCTCCTCGTCCACCGAGGAGCCCATGCAGCTCGCCTCCACGTGGGAGTTCGTGGGCTGGCAGGGCGGCGGGGAAGGGGAGGGCTCCGTGGGCCACAGCGCGGAGACCACGTGGGCGGACCGCGTCGTGGACCTGGACGTCCCCGCCGCCGCGCCCTCGGCCTCCGAGGACGGCGTGGCCCTGGCCTCCGCGTGGGAGTTCATGCAGCACCCATGGCAGCCGCAGGCCGCCGCGCCGGTGGACCCCGCCCAGGCCCTGCTCGCCGCCGCCAGCGCGTCCACCGATACGTCCACGGACGGCCCCGCCGTCACCGCGGAGCAGGTCCTCTCCGCGCTCGACACGGCGGACTCGCAGGGCATGGTGGGCAAGGTGCTGCTCGCCTACAGCGCGGGTCGCTTCCGCCGGGCCTTCCTCCTGGGGGACAGCTTCGGGCTCGCGCGCGTGGGTCGCGCCTGGGGTCCGGGCAGCGACCGTCCGGAGGTCTCCGCGCTCAAGGTGGACATGGACGCGCCGTCCCTCTTCACCTCCGCGCTGAACGGCCCCAGCCCCAGCGTCTTCAGCGCCCCGCAGTCCCCGCAGGACGAGGCCATCTTCTCCGCGCTGTGCGGCGAGTCCGAGTCCCACCTGCTCGTCTTCCCGCTCCATTCGCGCGGCCAGCCCGTGGCCTTCTTCGTCGCCGAGCACGGCCCCGCGCCCCTCGACGTGGCCATGCTGGAGGAACTGGGCCGCATCGCGGACCGCGCCGTGGAGATCTGCGCCCGCCTCCACCGCTTCCCCTGAAACACGAAGGGCCCCGGAGCCTGGACGCCCCGGAGCCCTTCCTCACGGCATGACCGCGGTGGCGCTCAGCTGCAGCCCGTCGTCGTGCCGCAGTTCGTGCACTTGTAGCAGGCGCCGCTGCGCACGGTGATGGCGCCGCACTGGTGGCAGGGCGGGGCGTCCGCCTGGTTCAGGTACGTGCTGCGCGAGTTCATCGCGGACAGCTGCAGCGTCCCCGCCTGGGCCGGCACCGCCGCCTGCGTCACCGGCTCCGGACGGGCGTCCTCCACCGGCGTCACCTCCACGTCGTCCGCGCAGGGCTCCGTGGGCAGGAACTTCAGAGACAGCCACCGGAAGATGTAGTCGGTGATGGACTTCGCGATGGGGATGGCCGGGTTGCCCGTGAAGCCGCTCGGCTCGTAGCGGGTGTGGCAGAACTTGTCCGCCAGCACCTGGAGCGGCACGCCGTACTGGAGCGCCAGCGACACGCTGGTGGCGAAGCTGTCCATCAGGCCGCTCACCACCGAGCCCTCCTTCGCCATCACCACGAAGAGCTCGCCCGGCTTGCCGTCCTCGTACATGCCCACCGTCAGGTAGCCCTCGTGGCCGCCGATGGAGAACTTGTGCGTGATGGACTGCCGCTCGTCCGGCAGCCGGCGGCGCAGCGCCTTGGGCTCGGGCGTCACGGCGGGCGCGGGCTCGGACACCGCGCGGCGGGCCTCCGGGGCCTTGTCCTGCGACGTGTTGAGCGGCTGCGTGCGCTTGCACCCGTCGCGGTACACCGCGATGGCCTTCAGGCCGCTGCGCCACGCCTCGATGTATGCCTTCTCGATGTCCTCCACCGAGGCGTCGTTGGGCATGTTCACCGTCTTGGAGATGGCGCCGGAGAGGAACGGCTGCGTCGCGGCCATCATCTCGATGTGGCCCATCCAGTGGATGCTGCGCTGGCCCTTGGACGGCTTGAACGCGCAGTCGAACACCGGCAGGTGCTCCGGCTTCAGGTGCGGCGCGCCCTCGATGGTGTCGTGCTTGTCCAGGTACGCGATGATGTCCTGCGCCTGCGTCTGCGGGTAGCCCAGCTTCTCCAGCGCCAGCGGCACCGTCTGGTTGACGATCTTCAGCATGCCGCCGCCCACCAGCTTCTTGTACTTGATCAGCGCGATGTCCGGCTCGATGCCCGTGGTGTCGCAGTCCATCATGAAGCCGATGGTCCCCGTGGGCGCCAGCACCGTCACCTGGCTGTTGCGGTAGCCGTGCTCCATGCCGCGCGCCAGGGCGTCGTCCCACGCCTCCTTCTGCGCCGCGTGCAGCTCCTCGCTCACGCCGGCCACCGGCAGCTGGTACGCCGCCTTGCGGTGCTTGCGGATGACGCCGAGCATGGGCTCCGCGTTGTTGCCGTAGCCCGCGAACGCGCCCTGCTTCTCCGCGATGCGCGCGCTCATCGCGTACGCCTCGCCGCACATGAGGGAGGTGATGGCCCCCGCCAGGTTGCGGCCCGCGGGCGAGTCATAGGGCAGGCCAGACGCCATCAGCAGCGCGCCCAGGTTCGCGTACCCCAGGCCCAGCGGACGGTAGTCGTGGCTGTTCTTCGCGATGCGCTCGGTGGGGTAGCGGCTGAAGCCGACGATGATCTCCTGCGCCAGCAGCACCACGTCCACCGCGTGCTTGAAGGCGGCCACGTCGAAGCCACCCTCCAGCGTGCGGAAGTGCATCAGGTTCAGCGACGCCAGGTTGCAGGCCGAGTCATCCAGGAACATGTACTCGGAGCAGGGGTTGGACGCGTTGATGCGCGCCGTGCCGGAGCACGTGTGCCACGCGTTCACCGTGGTGTCGTACTGGAGGCCCGGGTCGCCGCACAGGTGCGCCGCCTCGGCGATCTCTCGGAACACCTCCCGGGCCCTGTAGGTCTCCATCACCTGGCCGTCGCGCACCGCGCGCGTCTGCCACGGGCCGTCGTTCACCACCGCCTTCATGAAGTCGTCGGTGACGCGCACGGAGTTGTTGGAGTTCTGGAAGAACACCGACCCGTAGGCCTCGCCGTTGAAGGACGGGTCGTAGCCCGCCTCGATGAGCGCCCAGGCCTTCTTCTCCTCGCTCGACTTGCAGCGGATGAACTCGAGGATGTCCGGGTGGTCGGCGTTGAGGATGACCATCTTCGCCGCGCGCCGCGTCTTGCCGCCGCTCTTGATGACGCCCGCGAACGCGTCGAAGCCGCGCATGAACGACACCGGGCCGGACGCCGTGCCTCCGCCCGCGAGCAGCTCCTTGCTGCCGCGGATGGTGGACAGGTTGGAGCCCGTGCCGCTGCCGTACTTGAAGAGCATGCCCTCCGTGCGCGCCAGCCCCAGGATGGACTCCATGTTGTCGTCCACGCTGTTGATGAAGCACGCCGAGCACTGCGGGTGTTCCTCCACGCCCACGTTGAACCAGACGGGCGAGTTGAACGCCGCCTTCTGGCGCAACAGCAGGTGCGTCAGCTCCGCGTGGAACGCCTCGCGGTCCACCGCCGACGCGAAGTAGTGCCCCGCCTCACCCCAGCGGGTGAGGGTGTCCACCACGCGCGCCACCAGCTTGCGCACGCTCGTCTCCCGCTCGGGCGTGCCGGGCGTGCCCCGGAAGTACTTCGACGCCACGACGTTCGTCGCCAGCATCGACCAGGACTTGGGGACCTCGATGTCCTTCTGGTCGAAGACGACCTTGCCGTCCTCGCCCTTGATGCTCGCGCTGCGGTACTCCCACGCCAGCTCGTCCGCCGGGTCCACGCCGGGCGTCGTGAAGAAGCGCTCCACCGTCAGCCCCGTGGAGGCCACCGCCGCCTTGCCCTTCGCGCGTCCGCCGCGCCGCGACTCCCTGCCCCCCACCACCGGCTTCCCGCTCAGTTCCTTCTCCATGACGCCCGCCTCCAGATTCACTGAGAGTGCTGATGCAAAGTTTGCAAAATGGCCAACGCCGCGAGATCCCAGAGGATCCGTTGATCAGTTCCAGGTACGGGGACGGTGACGTTGGGATGGGCAGGCGCCAGCGGGTCCGCCGCTGGAATCCGGGCCCGGGCCTGACTGCCCACCCGCCGGGCGGGCGGATCCATATGATCGCTGGTGGGGTCCGTCAACATCCCCTGCTCCCCTATATCTAGTGTCAGGGCGCCGCTTACACACTTCATTTGGTGGACATTCTGAGGCGTCCGGAGCCGCGCCCAAGGCTGATCTAATAACCCTCGCCCGGGTGGCAATGGCTGCTGTGGCTGGCAACGTATCGTCATGACCCTGTGGTGACGGCCCGGCAACGCAGGGGGCGTGTCCAAGCGCTCGCGATCACTCGCGGATATTTGCTGCCAGTCTGTGTGGCGAGCGGAGGAGCGCGGGCGCGCCCCTGCGGCAAGGCGGCCGGGGAGGGGTGGGCTGGCCGGCCGCCTGCTGAACGGCGGCGTCGATTTCGACGCACGGTCGCGTTAGGAGGCAAACCATGCCGCCTCCCTTCCAGCGCCATGTCTTCGTCTGCACCAACCGCCGTCCGGACGGTCACCCCAAGGGGTGCTGCGCCACCAAGGGTGGGGAGGAGGTGCGGGCCGCCTTCAAGGAGGAACTCGACAAGCGCGGGCTCAAGGGCCGCATGCGCGCCAACGCGGCGGGCTGCGTGGACACGTGCGCCTTCGGCGTCTCCGTGGTCGTCTACCCGGAGGGGACCTGGTACGGCGGCGTGAAGGTGGAGGACGTGCCCGCCATCGTGGAGGAGCACTTGGTGCAGGGCCGCCCCGTGGAGCGGCTCCTGATGCCCTTCAACAAGAAGGCGGAGCGCTGAAGGCGATGTCCCGCCTCGCGCCCCGCCCTGGGGAACCGCGTTGAACCCCGCCGCCTGGCGCTAGTCGCGGCGCTTGCCCATCAGGCGCACCAGCGAGAGGAACAGGTTGATGAAGTCCAGGTAGAGCGTGAGCGCGCCCACGATGCTCACCGTCGCCGTGCTCTGGAAGCCGGTGCCCGCGTGGTACTCGCGCAGCTTCTGCGTGTCGTAGGCGGTGAGGCCCGCGAACACGAGCACGCCCGCGCACGCGCTCACGAAGGACACGGCGCTGCTCTGGACGAAGAGGTTCACCACGCCCGCGATGACGATGCCCACGAGCCCCATGAAGAGGAACGTGCCCCAGCCGCTCAGGTCCTTCTTGGTGACGGTGCCGTAGATGGCCATCGCGCCGTACGTCGCCGACGTGACGAAGAACGCCTGGGCGATGGAGCCGGCCGTGTAGATGAGGAAGAGCACCGACAGCGTCACCCCCGTGAGCGCCGCGTAGGCCAGGAACAGCACCGAGGCCACCGCGCCGGACAGCCTGGGCGCCAGGATGGACAGGAAGAACACCACGCCCAGCTCCACCAGGAACAGGGCCATCCGGTTCTGCACCGCCACGCGCAGCAGCGCCTCGTTGGCGAGCGTCACCATCGCCATCACGCCGGTCAGCGCCAGGCCCGCGAACATCCAGCCATGCACGCGCGACATGAACGCGCGCTGCGACTCCTGCACGAGGACGTCATCCACCGAGCTCGCCTGCCCGCTCTGCCACCCGCCTGAAGATTCCCACGCCATGTGTTCCGTTTCCTTTCAAGCCGGAGCCACCTTCGCCCCGGCGTCTCTTTAACGAGGACCCCTGGAGGACGCCTTAAAGGGCCTTCCAGGCCACCAAAAGCTTCGACGCGACTTCCGTCGTGATGAGCGGCAGCACCCCCCCGCCGCCCACGATGTTGACGATCTCCGACATGGACCCACGGCACACCCCGCCCCACGCGGGCTGCTTCCCGAGCCCAACAGACGCATACGCCGAGTAATCCACGAAGAAGGACGTGGGCAGCACCTGGTTCGTCCCGCAGAGCAGGTGGTCCTCCGGCTGCGTGTCCACCCGCTCCTGCACCACGAAGCCGCCGCCTTGCGTGTCCGAGGCGGCGCGCTCGCACAGCTGGGCCCACGTGTGGGATTCGCCGTAGGCGCCCTTCACGCGCTCCTCGTAGGGCACGGTGCCCACGGAGCGGCCCAGGAAGACGGCCTTGCCGCCGTAGTCCCAGGCGCGCTTGAGCACGAAGCGCGCGGGCTCCGCCGCCACGCGCGCCACGATGTCGTCCACCTCCGCGCCGTCGGGACCCACGCCGGGCCCGTGGCGGAAGGGGCGCGTCCAGGGCACCGACGCGCGCACCGCCTCCAGCTCCTCTAGCGCGAGGCCCGCGCGCTCCGCGAGCGCCGCGTCCGTCAGCGCCTGGGACAGGAGCGCGAAGGTCGTCTTCACCTCCACCTGCGAGGCGGGCGGGTTCAAGAACACGGCCTTCCTGCCCGGGACGACGCCGAGGAAGTCCTCCACCCACGGGGCGGGGTGCTGCTCCAGCCGGCGCACGAAGAGGTGGCGGTAGACCAGGTCGTACCGCTTGCCGTTCACCGTGAAGGCGTCGTCGCCGGACACGTCCTCCGGGTGCACGATGTCCGCGTCCGCGCCGAACTCGCGGAAGCGCTCGCACAGCCAGCGCAGCTCCGAGATCTGCGCGTCGTTCTTGCGGCACAGCAGCGCCACCGTGTCCGGCAGCTTCCCGTCGCGCTCGGCCGCGTAGCCGTCCAGCAGCCCGCGGTAGAGCGCCAGCGCGTTGTTGCCGTTGAGCGTGAGCAGCGCGGGGATCGCCTTCTCCGGGTAGCGCACGTGCCGCGCGAAGACCTCGATGAAGGTGCGCGCCGCGATGTCCGAGTAGCCCTGCATGGCCGGGATGGTGGCGTTCACCTCCAGCGCCCAGGGCTGGCCGCCGGACACGAAGTAGTCCACGCGCGCGGTGGCCAGCTTGCGGCTCGCCTCCCAGGTGGTCTCGGCCAGGCGGCGCTCCAGCGGCGACAGCGCGCCCAGCAGCAGCTCCGCGTCCGGGCCTCCCAGGATGGCGCGCGCCATCTTCATCGTGGCGGAGGCCAGCTTCGCGGACAGCAGCGCGCGGCGCTTGATCTCCTCCGCGTCCAGGATGACCGGCGTGGCGGTGATGGGGATGGGCTGGGTGCTGCCATCCGGCTTCGTCACCGCGAGGCCGCGCTGGTAGGCGGTCTTCGCCAGCTCCGGTCCGAAATAGTGTGCCTGCCTGCGCAGGACATCCATGAGCTCGTGCACGCGCGGGAACCTACGACCCCCGGGGCTCATGGGTCCACCACCCGAAGCGCGCGCCGCGGTGGCCCTCGTCCGGCGCCTCGCCTGCCAGGCCGGGGCGGGCGTGTCCCGGCTTGCGCGGGGCAGGGGAGGTCGCTTAGAAACAACTCAGTTGCTTTTCGAGATCGAGTGGATGTGAGCCGCCTTCGACGCCCCCCCAGCCCGAGTCGCTCCCTGCCGCGCCTGCTGGCGCTGCCGTGGGTGCTCGTGTGCGTGCTGGTGTATGTGGGCAGCGTGCTCCACTTCGCGCTCGTGCAGCACACCACGTGCCTCGTGCACGGGGACGTGATGCACGTGAGCGAGCCCACCCACGACGGCCCGTTGGAGGAGGAGCTCTCCTTCGACGACGCGCGCGTGGCGAAGGCGCCGGTGTCGAAGGCCGCGCCCCACGGTGGTGAAGCCCACTGCCACCACGCCTTCTTCCGCCGCGAGGCCCCGCCTCCGGTCGGGTCCGCGTCCGTCATGGCCGCGGTCTCCACGCGCTCTAGCCCCGCGCTGGCGGTGTTCCGCTTCCACGCGGCGCCCGTCGCGCTGTTGAGGCTCGCGCCCAAGTCGTCGCCACCGCGCGCCTGAGCTCCGCCGTCGAAGCCCGCCGTCCCGGCCCCACGTGTCCGCGTGGGGCGGGGTGCGCCGTGGCCGCCGGAGTCCGGGTCGTGCGCGCTCCCGTTCGCTGAACGGAGCCGCCGCACGCACGTGGACCTCCGGCCACGCGCACGGGCGCGCGCTTCGTCTCGCGGCCCCACCTTCCAGCCCCGTCCGGTCCCGCGCGGCCGCTCCTCTCACGGCAGCGGTGCGCGTGTGGCCCGTGCGGCTGGAGTCCCCGCAGTCCATCCCCGTGTCACTGGAGTCCCCATCATGAAGAAGAAGCTTCTGTCCGCCCTGCTGCTGTCCACCGCCCTCCTCGCCGCTGGCTGCGGTGGCGACGACGAAGAGGAAGGCAACATCGACGAGGAGGGCTGCGAGCACCTGCAGAAGGGCCCCGGCGTCGCCGTCACCGCCGCGGTCAGCGGCGCGGGCCCGGCCGTGAGCAACGACCACAAGCGCTACGACATCGCGCTGGCGGACGTCGCTGGCGGCAAGGGCGGCGCGGTGTCCTTCGCCGTCTCCGAGGCCACCGACTACATCCTCTACACGAGCGCCACGGTGCCGGTGACGGTCACCAACAGCAGCGGCGCGGCGGTGGAGTTCGAGGAGAGCGCCACCAGCTCCCCGCTCTGCACGGACATCCAGGGCCGCTACGTCGTGCCGCTCACCGTGGGCACGCACACGCTCACCTTCGGGCCCTCGACGATCTCCTCTGTGTCGCTCGTCATCGAAGAGGCGGGCGAGCACGACCACGACCACGAGTGACCCCGCCCCTCACAGGAGTTCCCCATGGGTACCTTCCAGCAGTTCCTCGACAGTCAGAAGATCTCCCCCGCGGTGTTGCTGCGCCGCTCGCGGCAGCTCGAAGCGCACTCGGAGGAGGACCGCGTCCTCGTGCGCAAGCGCGCCACGCACCGCCGTGACAAGGACCCGCAACAGAAGCCCTACGCGGAGCTGGGCCTGGGCAAGCCGCGCAGCGGCCGGGGCCTGAGCGAGCAGCAGCTCGCCGCCGCGCGCGAGGACAAGCCGCTGTCTCCTCGCGTGCGCGCCAAGCTGGTGCGCGCCGTCAACGCGCTGCTCACCCAGGCGGGCGCCGCCGCCGTGGACGCGAAGGCGCTCTTTGGCGACGTGCCCGCGCGCGTGGGCCCCACCGCGAAGAAGGCCGCTTCCTAGCGCGAACGAGAGGCGCCCCATGTCCAAGGTCTCTTCTGGCAGTGCCGGTTCCCTGCTCCCCTGCGACGTGCGCCGCGACGGCGACCGTCTGTTCGACGTGGCCATGTGGTGCCTGGGCCAGGACGTGCGCTGCCCGGACGGCAACGTGCTGCTCCGGCACGGCCTGGTGCGCGAGGCACGCCCGCCGGGGGTGGAGGGGCAGAGCGCGTATCAGGGGCGGCTCCTGGACGGGGGGCGCCTCACGCTGTGGGGCTTCGGCGCGCTGTGCGAGTCGTGCGGCGCCACCGTCTTCGTGCCGCGCGACGGCTTCGTGCCCCGGTGGGTGGAGGGCGCGCGCGGCACGGCCTTCCGCGTGGAGGACGTGGGCGTCCGGAGGGACGCGGCCACCGGGCCGGAGCGCAGGGCGGCGCGGGCGGGGCTCGCGCGGCTGGCGGACTGGCTCGCGGAGTACGAGGCGTGGGTGGCCCGCGACGTGGGCCTGGCCTGGCGGCGCCAGTGTCTGGCGGCGCGGCGCAAGGCGGCCCCCATCGCTGCGGAGGAGCTGTCCAACGCCTGGAGGCGGCTGGCCGTGCGCGTGCGCGCGACCGACGCCGCCGTCAACACCCATGTCGCTCCGATGGCCGGAGCGTGAGGAGGACACCATGCTGGCACGTCTGTTCCGAGCCGATGCCCCGTCCGTCCACTCCCACCTCGCGTGGGAGGACCTGCCGGACGAAGCCCTTCCCACGCCGTCGCTCATGGCTGGACTGGGAGACGCACACCTCCCCGTGACGACGCGGGTGCCGCTGGCGCAGGCGTACTTCGATCAGGGCCTGCGCCTCTTGCACCTGGGCTGGGCGCTGGAGGCGCGGCGCGCCTTCGCGGAGGCTGCGCGTCAGGATCCGTCCCTCGCCATGGCGTGGTGGGGGCTCGCGCTCGCCCGGGGCGTGGGGCAGCGCTTCACGGCGGACCGCGCGGAGGCCATCCGCAAGGCGCTGACGCTCGCGGAGGGCACCACCGACATGGAGCAGCGGCTGGTCGTCGCGGCCAGCCTCCTGGCGGACAAGGGCCCCGCCAATGGCAGGCACGCCTTCGTGCGCGAGATGGAGTGCCTCATCGACCGTTTTCCCCAGGAGCCCGAGCCGCGCCTGCTGCTCGCGGGCTTCCTGCTGGACGGGTACGAGTCCGACGGGCGCCCCGGACAGGGGCAGCCCTACGCGCAGCTGATTCTCCGCGACCTGCTGCGGACGCACCCGGACCACGCGGGGGTGCACCTGGCCTGGGTGCAGGCGTGGCTGCCCAGCGCTCGTCCGGAGATGGCGCTGCAGAGCGCGGAGCTGCTGCCGTCGCGCGTGCCCGCGGGGAGCCCCGCGCTGCTCACCGCCGGACGCCTGCTCTTGCGCGTGGGCAAGGCCGCGGAGGCGAACCGCGCCCTGGAGGCGGCGGTGGCGGCGGACGACGCGTACCTCGCGCGGGAGTCGCTGCCCCTGGAGGTCGCGCCGGGCGCGGACGCCGCCCTGCGCCTGCTGAGCGAGGGCTGCGCGGAGGTGGGGCAGTACCGGGGCGCGCAATCCTGGGCGCGCAAGCTGCGGCAGCGCGTGGAGGCCTCGGGAGGTCAGCCGCAGGCGGTGCTCTTCGCGGCCACCACGCTCGTCGCCGCGCACCTGCGCTTCGGCTTCTACCGGGCGGCGGCGGAGGTCCCCATGGAGCTGGGGGACCGCGCCACCGTCGCGGAGGCGGGGCTGCGCGACGGCGTGCGCCTCTACACGCGCGGCGTCTGTGCCCTGGAGACGGGCCGGCTGGGAGACGTGGAGCGCGCGTGCGGCGCGCTGGACGCGCTGGTCCTCACCCTGTTGGAGGCGCCGCGCTCCGAGGGCCGCGCCCTCTGCCCCCGCGACGTGGCGCGCACGGTGGAGGTCGCGGCGCAGGAGCTGCGGGGCACGCTGGACGCGAGGCGCGGCGACTGCGGCCGGGCGGAGGCCGCGCTCACCCGGGCGCTGCGCCTGGAGCGACGCCTGCGCCCCGTGGGGCCCGCGCTCTTCTGCCGGCCGCCCCGGGAGACGCTGGCCCGGGTGCGCCTGCGCTCCGGCCGCGAGGAGAAGGCCCTGGAGCTGGCGCTGGAGCGGGCCGGAGAGCGGCCCGGCTGTGGCCACTGCATGCTCCTGGTCGCGGAGGCCCACGTCGCCTGCGAATGCATGTCCGAGGCCGAGCGCGACTTCGCCGTGGTGCTGGACCTGTGGCGCGACGCCGACCCGCACCTGCCGGGCCTGCAACGCGCGCGGGGCTTCAAGGCCCGCGGGCACCGGGGCCGGACCGTCGCGCTCCGACGGGTACCGGATGCACCGGTGGACACCGCGCATGACCCCCGGGGCGGGGGAGCGACCTGGACCGTGCACGGGGGCTGAGGGGCCACGCCGCCGCGCTTGACGCGGGCGCGGCGTTCGCGTCACTTGGGCGGCGTCCTCCAAGGAGCCGCCCCATGCCTTCGTTCCGTCTGAAGCCCGAGCAGGCCGCGCTGCTCGTCATCGACATCCAGGAGCGCCTGTGCGCCGCGATGGAGCGCGACGCCCTGGACCGCATGCTCGCGCGCACCGGCGCCGCCGTGGAGGGCGCGCGGGCGCTGGGCCTGCCCGTCATCGTCACGGAGCAGTACCCGCAGGGGCTGGGCCGCACGCACTCGCTCCTCAAGCTGCGCCTGGGGGACTTCAAGCCGCTGGAGAAGATCGAGTTCTCCGCCGCCACGCCGGACGTGCTGGCCGTGCTGGGGGACCGCAAGCAGGTGCTGCTCACCGGCATGGAAACGCACATCTGCGTCTTCCAGACGGCGCGCGACCTGGCGGACAGCGGCCGGGAGCCGTGCCTGCTCGCGGACGCCGTGCTGTCCCGCGCGGAGGAGGATCGCCGCGTGGGCCTGGAGCTGTGCCGCGGCGCGGGCGCGCGCGTCCTCACCGTGGAGTCGGCCCTCTTCGACATGCTGGGCCGCGCGGGCACGCCCGAGTTCAAGAAGGTCTCCGCCGCCGTCCGCTGAGCCCGGCCGGGACGACGGCGGAGCCGCCGCTCACGCCCTGCGCTGGAAGGGCAGGCGCAGCAGGCGCACGAGCATCATCAGCAGCACCAGCACCCCGGACAGGACGGTCTGCGAGCCGCCCACCGGGAAGTCGTAGAAGTACGCGAACAGGTAGCCGCCCGCGCCCGCGATGCCGCCCAGCACGGTCGCCGTGAGGAAGGTCCACGGCAGCCGCAGGTCCAGCACCAGCGCGGCGATGGCCGACAGCGTGGAGAACGCGAAGACGGGCAGGGCGCCCAGGGCCCGCGCGCACACGCCCACCATGACGCCGATGGACACCATCAACACCGTGTCCAGCAGCTTCACCGGCAGCCCCTGCACCGTGGCGCCCACGCGGTCGAAGCTCACGAAGGTGATGCCCCGGAACCACCACAGGTGCAGCGCCATCAGCACCGCGCCGGCCACCGCCACCGCGTGGAGCTGATCCGGCGTCACCAGCACCGCGGTGCCGAAGAGGATGCCCTGGATGTCGTGCGCCTCCTGCGCGATGCGGTCACCCACCAGGATGGCCGCGCCGCCCGCGAAGGCGAACGCGCACCCCAGCAGGCTCTCCCGCGACAGCCGCAGCCGCGCGGGCTCGATCATGAGCAGCAGCGTGGACGCGACGGACAGCGCCACCGCGCCCACCAGCGGATCCACGTGCACGCCCAGGTGGATCTCCGCGAAGAAGGCCAGCGCCACGCCCAGGCCCGCGGTGTTCGTCACCGCCGCGCTGACGAACACCATGCGCCGCAGCACGACGTAGACGCTGAGGAAGCCCAGCACGCACCCGGCGATGAGCGCGCAGAGGATGGGGTCCCGGAACAGCTCCCAGCCCGCCTGGAACTGCTCCCACTTCGAGGGCTCAAGCAGGGTTGTTTCCACGGTGGGGTCCCTGGGGCGCGGTGTGGCAGTAGTCGTCGCCGTACTGGCGGCGGAAGGCGGGGTGGCAGAAGACGGTGCGCGCGTCGCCCGTGACGAAGCAGCGGTGCTCGCGGTCCACGAAGAGGATGACGTCGGCGTGCTCGGCGGCGACGGACAGGTCGTGGCTCACCACCACCACGCCCAGGCCCCGGTCGTGCGCGAGCGCGCACAGCCGCAGCATCGTCTGCTTCTCCGCCACCGCGTCCATCGCCGCGGTGGGCTCATCCAGCAGCACCACGTCCGCCTCGGTGGCGATGACCCGCGCCAGCAGCGCGCGCTGCTTCTCGCCGCCGGACAGGTCGCGGAAGGGACGCCTGGCGATGCCGCGCGCGCCCGCCGTCTCGAGCGCCGCCTCCACCTTGTGCCGGTCCGTCTTGCTGGGGAAGGGCCGCAGGAAGTTCCAGCCGGACAGCCGCCCCCAGCCGGTGAGCTCCCGCGCGTGCACCGGCAAGAGCGAGTCGATGGCCGAGGTCTGCGGCACGTACGCGCTGCGGATGTGCGGCGCGCCCGGGGTGATGCGGCCGGACACCGGCGGGATCAGCCCCAGCAGCGTCTTGAACCAGGTGCTCTTGCCGGAGCCGTTGCGGCCCACCACCGCCACGAACTGGCGGCGGCGCACCACCAGGTCCATGGGCGGCAGGATGTCCTTGCCTCCGTAGCCGATGACCAGCTGCTCGCACTTGAGCAGCGGCTCGCCCGGCTCCGGCGGCGGCGCGGCGCGGTGCCCCCGGTCGAGCTCCGTCTCCGGGTCACCGTGCGCCACGGCTCACCTCCGCGGTGGGGCTCAGCGCCGCCACCTTCTCCAGGAGCCCGGCGCGCACCGCCGCGTTCTCGGGCGCGTCCAGGTCCACCACGCCGTCGGCGCCCACCGTCGCGGCGGACCAGTCCACCGCGTCGAAGAGGGCCGGCGTCAGCTCCAGCTTCAGGCCCAGCGCCACGCGTGGCGCGTTCTCCCGGTCGGACGGCACGTCCAGGTCGCCGGTGAGCACCGCCACCGGCTCGGCCTCCGCGCCCGTCACCGTCGCGGTGAAGCGGAAGGGCAGGGCCCCCGCGAAGCGCGCCGGGACGCGGCCGTCCCGCACGCTGCCCGTCAGGCGCAGGCCCGTGACGGACCAGCGCCCGCGCGACAGCGACGTCCTGCCCAGCTCGCACCCGGGCTCGCAGCCGAGGCCGCGCGCGGCGGGCGACAGCAGGTCCAGCTCCGCGTCCACGGGGAGGCTGGCCACCGTGACGGTGGTGCTGCCGCCACCGCCGTTCAGCTCCGCCTGGACGTCCTCGTAGTCCACGAGCGCCCCGTCCTCGCGGTGGCAGTGTCCGCCGTGGCACAGCGTGTAGCCCGGAGGCGGCGAGGACGGATCGAACGTCGTGGCTCCGCCACCGCCGGAGCTGGCCTGCAGGTCGATGCTGCCCAGGCTCACCGCGCCGGTGTCCATGCGCAGCTGGAAGTCGGACGCGAGCGCCTGGTAGCCCTCGCCCGCGTCGCGGCCGGACTGCGGCGTGTAGGCGGCCTCGACGGAGGGCTCCAGCACCGCGAAGCCCTCGCCCGCGTCGAACGCGCACCCGGTCAGCAGCGCGACGGGGAGCAGCCAGGCCTTGAAGGGAATGTGCTTCATGGTGTCATTCCCCCTTCCCGGTGAGGCCCTTCTCCAGCCGGCCCACCATCAGGTCCATGCGCTGCACGTACGTCTGGCCGGAGCGGAAGTCCGCCCCGCCCGGCAGGATGACGAGCGCGGCGGGGATCTTCGACGCCACGAGCTTCGCGATGTTGTCCGGGTAGTAGTCCTCCTTGAGGACCAGCTTCACCTTGCTGGCCTTGCCCTGCGCCAGCACCTGCGCGACGTGGGACGGGTTCGGCGGGATGCCCGGCTTGGGCTCCAGGAACGCGAGGGTCTTGAAGCCCAGCCAGTCCTGCAGGTACGCCGTCGTGCGGTGGTACGCGATGACGGGCATGTCCTTGAGGCCCGCGAGCCGCTGCTCCCAGCCCGCCTGCGCCGCCTGCAGCTCCTGCGTGAACTTCGCGAGGTTGGCCTTGTAGGTGGCGGCGTTCTTCGCATCCAGCTGCGACATGCGCGCCTCGATGGCGATGGCCACCTTGAGGGCCTGCCGCGGGTCATAGAGGTAGTGCGGGTTGCCGCCGGGGTGCACGTCGCCCTGGCTGCGGTCCACCGGCGTGGTGGGCACCTCCAGGAGGCTCACGGACCGGGACGCGTCCAGGTAGCCCGCGTTGCCCGTCTGGATGCGGTTGTTGCGCGCGCCCAGCTGGAGCGTGGGCAGCCAGCCGATCTCCAGGTCCAGGCCCGCGACGATGAGCAGGTCCGCGCGGTTGAGCGCGAGCGCCAGGTTCGGCTTGGCGTCCACGAAGTGCGGGTCCTGCGTGGGCAGCGCGAGCGCGGTGACCTCCGCCTTGTCCCCGCCCACGGCCTTGGCCAGCGCGGCCAGGTCCGGGAGGGTGGCGACGACCTTCAGGTCCGCGCGAGCGGGAGCGGCGGTGAGGCTGACGACGGCGGCGCACAGGGCCGCGAACAGACGGAGGGGACGCATGGAAGGGCTCCGGAAGCAGGGGTCAGAACGCATGGGCACCGTGGGCGCCGGTCACGACTTCGAGGGCGAGGAAGGCCGAGTAGTCCGGCGACTCGCGCCAGCCCACGCGGTCCGTGGCGGCCTGCAGGCGCAGGCGGGAGAACTCCGTGGGCCAGAACGTCACCGACGCGGTGATGCGCTGGCGGTTCGCGATCCACTCGGGGTCCAGCGGATCCGTCGCGATGCGGCCCTCCTGGGTCTTCGCGGCCGTGCCGAACTCGTAGCGCACGCCCGTGGCCCAGCGGTTGGAGAAGCGCCACACCGTCTGCGCGTAGCCGCCCCAGTCGGACAGCACGTCCTCCGGCACCTGCCTGCGGCGGTAGAGCACCTCCGCCTGGAGCACCAGCTGCTGCGCGCTCTGTGACGTGATGGGCCGGAACTTCAGGTACACGTCCGTGCCGTAGATGCTGGAGTGGTTGCGGTAGCCCGTGGCGTTGGGGCCCGTGGCGGCGGACAGGCCCCACATGAGCGACACGTCATCCGACAGCGGGAAGAACTGCTTCACCGCGCCGGTGAGCTGGAAGTCCAGCGGGGACAGCACGCGTTCGGCGGAGGCGCCGAAGAAGCTGCGCGCGGTGGCCTCGCCCGTCGCGTCGGTGGCGCTGCCAATCACCTCCACGTACCAGGGCAGCGGCGTGAGCCATGAGCCCTCCACGCCCAGGCCGCGGTTGCCCTCCGCGCCGAAGTAGCGGCTCATCACGAAGGGCTGATCCACGAAGTCCCACGCGTGCGGGTGCGTGGCGTTGAGGCGCCCGAAGCGGGTGAGGAACTGGCCCGCGCGCACCTGGAGGTTCGCCGGCAGGTCCAGCGTGGTGACGTAGGCCTCCTCGATTTCGACGCCGAACTGGCTGAAGACGATGTTGCTGTCGAAGCGGAAGTACGGATCCACCACGGAGCCGATGGACAGCTCCAACTGCTGGAGGTTGAAGCCGTTCTTCGTCGGGTCGTGCCCGCCGCCCTGCAGGGGCTCCTTGCTGGAGAAGGCCGCCAGGGCCATGTCCAGGATGAAGCTCAGATGGAGGAAGTCGGTGCCGCCGGCGGCGATGGCGTTGGGCAGCTTGAGCGGCGTCACGCCGGAGTCGTTCGTCGCGGTGGGCGACGCGGGGGACGTGTCGCCGGACGGACGCGCGCGCGTGCTCGTGTCCGAGCCCAGCGCCTTCTCGATCTCCTCCATCTCCTCCGGGCTCAGCGCGGGCGCCTCCTCTTGAGCTTGAGGCGTGGCAGGGGCGGGGGACGCAGCGGGAGGGGGGGACGCGGTGGAGGGAGGGGAGGACTGCTGGGCCCACGCGGCGCTCGCGGACAGCTGCGCGGCGAGCACGACGGCGAGGGCGCGGGGATTCCTGCGCGGAAGGGATGACACGGTGGGGAGCTCCTCGAAACCGGCCGTTCGTGGAGCACACACCTGCGCGCCACGCGACGACCGTCGACCTGATGACCTGCTTCACGGACACGACACGCGGAACTACGCGTGCGTCGGAGGCGAGGCCTTGGGCGCGGTGTCGAGGACGGCGAGCGGCGCGAAGGAGCGCGGCGGCGCGGTGGCGGGGTGGTTGCTCTCCACGCACGCCGGAGCCGGGACGAACGCCCCGGCGACGAGCGCCTCCACCTGCGGGGCGGCCGTGAGCAGCGGGCACGTCTCGTGGTTGAGGCCCGGCGCGTCCGTCCCGCCCGCCGTGGCGGACGCGACGACGGGGGCGCGCTCGGTGAAGCGGGACAGCGCCGGGTTCGCGCGGCGCGCGTCCTCCTCGAACGTCTGGTGCTGCGGGCAGAACCGGTGCGCGTGCTGCTCCAGGTGCAGCGCCAGCCCCAGCGGCTGGGCACCCCAGAGCGCGATGAGCAGCATCGCGGTGAGGCGGGCAAGGCTGTGAGCGCGCGAGAGCATCAGAGGGTCCCGGCTGGCTTACTGTCGGCCCCCGGGAGTGTCAAGGCAGGTGGGGGGCCTCCGTCTCCTGGGGCTCCCGGACACGGACGATGAAGCGATGCGGCGATTCAACGTCGGCGCGCGGACGTCCGCCGCGAGCCTTCCGTCGGAACACGATGACAACGGAACGGTGCTTTCATTCCGGACGTCCCTTCGCACCGCATCGGTTAGGTTGGGTGCGCACCCCGTCACGCCCTTCGCGCCAGGAGCTCCGCCGCCCGTGCCTGCCTCCCGCCCCCGCCGCCGCGCCCCCGCCGCCAAGGTCCCGGCCCCTCGCGCCGTGCGCCCGGACCCCGCCGCCATGGCCCGGGCGGTCCGCGACTTCCTCGCCGCCGCGGGGCTCGACCTCCAGGACGTGAACCTGGTGGACACGCCCACGCGCGTGGCGGACGTGTGGTCCCACGGCTTCCTCGACGGCTACGGCCGCACGCCCGAGGAGGTGCTCGGGAAGACCTACCCCGCGCCCGAGGACTCCTCCGGAGAGCTGGTGGTGGTGACGGACCTGCGCTTCCACGCCATGTGCCCGCACCACCTGCTGCCCTTCACCGGGCGCGCGCACGTGGCCTACGTGCCGGGCTCGCGCGTGGTGGGCTTCGGGCGCATTGGCGCGCTGGTGGACTGCTTCGCGCACCGGCTCATCCTCCAGGAGGACCTGGCGCGGCAGGTGGCTCGCTCGCTCGCTCGTGTGCTGGGCAGCCCCGCCACCGCCTGCATCCTGGAGGCGGAGCAGGCCTGCCTGCGCCTGCGGGCCGACCACCAGCGCGACGCCGTCACCCACGCGGAGGCCTATGAAGGCCGCCTGCGCCGCGACGGCCCCCTGCGTCGCGAGCTGTGGGCCCGCCTGGCGGCACGCCCGGCGACGACGAGGTCCCGCCGATGAACCCCGCCGCCCAGACCTTCGAGCGGGTGGCGCCCGAGCGCGTGGAGGAGGTGCTGGCGGCGCTGGCGGGCGTGCTGGCCCAGGGCCAGGTGAAGCGCGACGCGGACACGCTCGACGCCTACGCGCGCGACGAGTCCGACAGCGGCGCCTACCGGCCCGACGCCGTCCTCCTCCCGGAGACCACCGCGCAGGTGTCCGCCATCTTCAAGGCGTGCCAGGCGCACGGCGTGCCCTTCACCCCCTGTGGCGCGCGCAGCGGCAAGAGCGGTGGCTCGCTGCCCCTGAAGGGCGGCATGGCGGTGAGCCTGGAGCGCATGAACCGGATCCGCTCCATCTCCCGGGAGGACCTCACCGCGGTGGTGGAGCCCGGCGTGGTGACGGGCGACCTGATGAAGGCGGTGGAGGCGCAAGGCCTCTTCTATCCCCCGGACCCGAACTCCTGGGAGTTCTGCACGCTGGGCGGCAACGTGGCGGAGAACGCCGGCGGCCCGCGCGCCCTGAAGTACGGCGTCACGCGCGACTACGTCATCGGGCTGGAGTGGGTGATGCCGGACGGCGAGGTGCTGCGCGTGGGCCGGCGCACCATCAAGGGCGTGGCCGGCTATGACCTGGTGGGGCTGTTCGTCGGCTCCGAGGGCACGCTCGGCGTGGCCACCGAAATCACGGTGCAGCTGATCCCGCTGCCCCGCCAGGTGATGACCGCGCTGGTGGTCTTCCCCTCGGTGCTGGACGCGGCGAGGGGCGTGTCCGCGGTGCTCGCCGCCGGCGTCCTGCCGCGCTGCCTGGAGCTCATCGACGAGGTCGCCGTCCAGGCCATCGTGCACCGGGGCAGCTTCCAGTTCCCTCCCGGCGCGGGCGCCGCCCTCATCGCCGAGGTCGATGGCAACACCCCCGAGGGCGTCTTCGCGGAGCTCCAACTGTTGGGGGACCTCTGTACCCAGCACGGCGCCACGCAGACCCTGGTGGCCCAGGACGACGGCCAGCGCGAGAAGCTGTGGGCCGCGCGGCGCGTGATCTCGCCCGCCCTGCGCGCGCTCAAGCCCGCGAAGATCTCCGAGGACATCGTGGTGCCCCGCTCGAAGATCCCCGAGATCATCGAGCGGCTCAAGCGCATGGGCGAGGAGCTGGGGCTCACCGTGGCCACGTATGGCCACGCGGGCGACGGCAACCTGCACGCCAACATCCTCTACGACGGACCCAGCCAGCGCTCGCTCGTGGAGGAGGCGCTGCGCCGCATGCTCGTGCTCACCGTGGAGCTGGGAGGCACCATCACCGGGGAGCACGGCGTGGGCCACGCGAAGCGGGAATATCTGGCGCTGGAGCAGTCCCCGGCGCTGCTCGCGCTCCAGCGCCGGCTGAAGGCCTTTTTTGATCCATCAGGCCTGCTCAATCCCGAGAAAATCTTCCCCGCGCCCAAGCGTTGAATCCTTCGTGGCCGGAAACGTAGGTGGTGTCCCACCCGTCGCGTCGCGTGCCCGGAGAGGCCCGGAAGGGCGAGCGCGTGACGGGCTTTTGACAAGGGTAAGCGGGCGAAATGCCCTTCTTGGAAGGAATGAGAAACCCTTTCCGTCGTTGCGCGTCCTAGTGACAGGTGGGCGCGGTTCGTCGGGGGACACATCGCGTCCGGCAGTTACGAACGGAAGGACGGGAAATCATGGCCAACTCGACGAAGTACGCGGCAGAGGGCCTTTCGCATTACCTGCGTCACCTGGGCGGGCACCAGCAGCTCACGCGTGAACAGGAGTACGAGCTGGCCCGGCAGGCCCGCAAGGGTGACGAGAGCGCCCGACAGACGCTCGCCAGCTCCAACCTCGCTTTCGTGGTCGCCGTGGCGAAGAAGTTCGCCAACCGGGGGGCCCGCCTGGACGACCTCATCCAGGAAGGCAACGTGGGCCTCATGAAGGCCATCGAGCACTTCGACCCCAAGAAGAACGTGCGCTTCGCCACCTATGCCGTCTGGTGGATCCGGGCCTACATCACCCGCTACCTGAAGGACAACCGCAGCCAGGTGCGCGGCGGCGAGGCCGAGCGCGGCAGCATGGTGGACTTCTCGCTGGACGCCACCATCGACGAGGAGGGCGAGACGACCTTCCTCGACCGGCTGGAGGACGGCGGCCCCTCGCCCCAGGAGTCGTTCCTGTCGCGCGAGCAGGACACGGAGATCCAGGAGGCCCTGGCCAAGGTGCGCAAGCGCATTGGCGACCTGGGCTGGGACATCCTCCAGGAGCGCCTCACGCAGGACAAGCCGCTGACGCTGGAGGAGCTGGGCCAGCGCTGGGGCGTGTCGCGCGAGCGCGTGCGCCAGGTGGAGCTGAAGACGAAGAACTTCCTGGAGCGCTACCTCGTCGCCTTCAACGAGAACGAGGAGCACCCGGCCACGGCGGTCGACGCGGCCTGAAGCACAGGGAGTGTTGCGCCGGTGACGGGGTCTGGCGGGGTGTTCGCACCTTGCCTGCCCCGTCTTCTTTTTTGCCGCGCTGCGTCTTCCGCGTTCGGTTGATGGTGGGCGAGCGTGCGTGCTAAGGCATTTCGATGCGCTTGAAATTGCTTGCCCTTTGGGTGCTTTGGGCCCTCCCGGCACACGCTGCGGATCCCGCGCTGCTCGACCAACTCGACGCGTTGTACGCCAGGCGCAACGAGCCGGAGTCCCTCAAGGCGCTGGACTCGGGCCTGTCAGAGGCGCTGAAGGCCGCGCCGGACGACTTCGACCTGGCGTGGCGCAAGGCGCGCATGCTCCAGTGGCAGGCGGACGGCGCCACGGAGAAGAAGCTCAAGATGGTGCTGGGCAAGCAGACGTGGGAGGCCGGCGACAAGGCCGCGAAGCTCCAGCCCGCGCGCGTGGAGGGCTACTACTTCGCCGCCTGCGGCATCGGCTCCTACTCGCAGGCCGTGGGCATCATGAAGGCCCTGGGCGACGGCCTGGAGGGCAAGTTCAACGAGCGCCTGGACACCGCGCTGAAGCTCGACCCTACGTACGAGCTCGGCGGTCCCTGGCTGGTGAAGGGGCGATATTTCTATGAGCTGCCCTGGCCGAAGCGCGACCTGGGCAAGTCCGCGGAGTTTTACCAGAAGGCCATCGCCAAGTTTCCGCAGTCGCTGCGCGCGCACTACTACCTGGCCGAGACGCTGCTGAAGGACGGCAAGGCGAAGGAGGCGAGCGCCGCCATCGAGAAGGTCAAGCAGGGAAGCACCGCTTACAACCCCGCGGAGGGGCAGCGCGTGCAGCAGTGGGCCAAGAAGGTGGATGCCGACATCCAGGAGGAGCTCAAGTGAGGGCAGAGAGTCAGGTCACGACGGCTTCCGCGGCGGGCGGGACGCAGGAGCAGAACCTCGTCCAGTTGCTCGTTCAGCGGGCCCAGAACGCCTCCAAGGTGGGCGTCACCCACAAGAAGGACGGGCGCTGGCAGGACGTCACCTATGCGCAGGTGCTGGAGGACGTGAAGGCGCTGTCCGCGGGCCTCATCGCCCAGGGCATCCAGCCCGGCGACCGGGTGGGCATCTTCGCCAACACCAGCCTCCAGTGGATCATCGCGGACCTGGCCATCAGCGCGGCCCAGGCCATCACGGTGCCCATCTATGGCTCCAACACACCGGATGAGTGTCGCTACATCCTGAACCACTCGGAGACGAAGCTGCTGCTCGTCGACAACGACGAGAAGGACACCAAGCAGGCGGGCCGCCTCACGCGCGTGCGCTCCAAGCTGGGGGACATCCCCTCGCTCCAGAAGATCGCCGTCTTCGAGGGCCCCGTCTCGGGCGACAAGGAGATGACGCTCGCGGACCTGGTGGCGTCCGGGAAGGGGCAGCCGTATGCCGCCGAGTCCGCGTTCGCCGAGCGCGTGGCGCAGGTGAAGCTGGATGACACCAACCTGCTCATCTACACCTCCGGCACCACGGGCGACCCCAAGGGCGTCATCCTCACCCACGGCAACTGGGCCTACGAAGCGAAGGCCACCCAGTCCATGGGCATGATGAAGCCGGAAGACTCGGTCATGCTCTTCCTGCCCCTGGCGCACGTGTTCGCGCAGGTGGTGAAGGCCGCGTGGCTGTCCATGGGCTTCCGCCTCATCATCGCGGAGTCGGTGGACAAGCTGCTGGCGAACCTGGCGGAGACGCGCCCCACGGTGCTGCCGTCCGTGCCGCGCGTGTTCGAGAAGGTCTACAACAACGTCGTGGCCAACGGCTCGGCGGCGCCCGGCATGAAGGGCAAGCTGTTCAAGTGGGCCTTCGGCCTCTTCGACGAGTACGCCGAGGCCAAGGGTCAGGGCCGCGAGTACGGCTCGCTCCAGTTCAGCCTGGCCAAGAAGCTCGTGTTCTCCAAGGTGCGCAAGACGCTGGACGAGAAGCTCGGCGGCAACATGCGCATCTTCATCTCCGGCGGCGCGCCGCTGTCCCGGAAGATCGCCTACTTCTTCGACCTGCTCGACCTGAAGGTGCTGGAGGGCTACGGCCTCACGGAGACGAGCGCCCCGTGCAACGCCAACCGGGTGGAGAAGATCAAGATCGGCACCGTGGGACCGCCGGTGCCCGGCACGGAGATCAAGATCGCCGCGGACGGGGAGATCCTGGTGCGCGGCCCCTGCGTGATGAAGGGCTACTACAAGAACCCCGCCGCCACCGCGGAGGTGCTGGACGCGGACGGCTGGTTCCACACCGGTGACATCGGCGAGGTGGACTCGGACAACTACCTGCGCATCACCGACCGCAAGAAGGACATCATCGTCACCGCGGGCGGCAAGAACGTGGCGCCGCAGAACATCGAGAACACGCTCAAGACGTACCCGCTCATCAGCCAGCCCATGGTGTACGGCGACAAGCGCCCGTTCCTGGTGGCGCTGATCACCGTGTCCGAGGAGCCGGCGCGCAAGCTCCTGGAGGAGAAGGGCCTCCCGGTGGGCAGCTACGAGCAGAACGCCCAGCGGCCGGAGATCCGGGCGGCCGTCGACGAGATCGTCAAGAAGGTGAACTCCGAGATTCCCCCGTACTCCACCATCAAGAAGTTCGAGGTGATGAAGGCGGACTTCACGCAGGAGTCCGGCGAGCTCACGCCCACCCTCAAGGTGAAGCGCAAGGTCGTCAGCCAGAAGTACATCAAGCTCATCGACGCCATGTACGAGGGCGGGAAGAGCGGAGACTGACCTCCCGCCGCCGGGGCTCCCCGGGACCTGGAGGTCTCGGGGGGCACGGCCCAACGCCCGACGCCCGTCCATGGCCGCTTCGGAGCGGTCACGGTACGGGCGTCACGGGAAACGTCTCGAGCTGTCTGCTGTCCGCCGGGGCGGGGCCTTCCCGGGCCCGCCCGGAGGAAGTCAGGCGTTGTGGCTGGGCGACTTGGCGGCGACGTCCTTGTCCACGGGGGTGGACGCGGACAGCGTGCCGGGCCTCTTCTCGCCGGCGTCGTCCTTCTCGTCGCCGGAGAAGCCGCGCTTGAAGTTGCGGAGCGCGCTGCCCAGGGACGAGCCGAGCTGCGGCAGCCGCGAGCCGCCGAACAGCAGCAGCAGCGCCGCGAAAATCAGGAGAATCTCAGGAAGCTTCAATCCCATGGCTTCACTCCTCACGAAATGCGCGGGGGAGCATACCGGTGGGAGGTGGGGCGCGCTAGCAACTCCAGCGGACAGGGCTCACGCCTGCCAGCCCGCTGGATGCCCGAGTTCCTCTGGCAGCGATAAGGGCAACGTCAGGTAGAGGGTGGTGCCGCCCGCGTCCGCCCGGGCGCCCACCTGGCCCCCGTGGGCCTCCACCTCCTGCCGCGCCAGGAAGACGCGCAGCGGATCCTCCAGCTTGCGCTCGCGGAAGGCGCGCGCCTCGCACTGGAAGACGGCGTGGATGTCCTCTTCTGGAACGGCCGCGCCCTCGCGGCGCACCTCCACCCGCACCTGGTGCCCCAGGCGCTCGGCGCGCACGTGCAGGGACTCGCCCGGCTGCGCGCGCCCCAGCAGGTGGTGCAGGAAGGCCTCCACCGCGTGCTGGATGCGGCCCGCGTCCACGCGCACGTCGGGCAGCTCCGCGGGCGTGTCCAGCACCAGGTCCACGTTGGCGGCGGCGGCGGCGGTGCGCATGCGCTCCACCGCGGCGTCCAGGATGGGCAGGAGCGGCTGTCGCTCGCGCTCACAGGCCAGCGCGCCCAGGTTCGCGCGGCTGGAGTCGAAGAAGTCCTGGGCGAAGGAGATGGCCCGGTCCGCGTTGCGCAGGATGGTCTCCACGTAGCGCTGCACCTTGGGCTCCAGCGGGATGCGGCCGTTGAGCAGCAGCGCCGCGTACGAGCGGATGTTGGCCAGTGAGCCGCGCAGGTCGTGCGACGCGAGCGACAGGTAGCGCACGCGGTCTGCCACGCGCTCGCCCGCCGCCGGATCCAGCGGGCCATCCGGGTGGGTGCTCCAGGGCACGGGCAGCGCCCACACCAGCCGCCCGCCGTCCTCCAGGGGCTCCTCGCCCACCAGCAGGGTGCGGTCCTCGCGCTCCCAGAGGTTGCGCTCGCCGTTCTTGCGCTGGAAGCCCGCGGCGGCCATCAGCCCGTCGATGCCCGTCACGCCCGGGGCGGGAGGCAGGGCCTCCAACCCCAGGTAGTCCAGGAGCAGGGGGCCGAGCAGGCGCGGCGTCCCCTGGCGGGGCATCAGCGCGAGCCCCGGCGCGGCTTCGTTGCCTCCTCGCGTCTCCCCCGAGCGCGTCACTCGCACCTCCCCTGGTCGTCCCTCGAATCACCGGAAGGGTGTGCAGTGACTGTCGGTTTTGCAACGGGCTCCCACGCTGGCCGGACGCCCCTTGATTTCTTGCACCCGGGGGGCCAGTGATGGTGAAGAATCAGCCCAGGTAGCGGCATCGAGGAGACACCTCTGACCTCGCTCAACGCACAGCATGCTGGCGCACCCGTGGTGCTCGTCGTGGACGATGATCCCGACATCCTCGAGGCGCTCTCGGAGATCCTCGAGGCCGAGGGCTTCGAGATCCGCCGGGCGCGCAACGGCAAGGAGGCCCTGGAGCGCCTGGAGCCGGAGCCTCCCGACCTCATCCTGCTGGACCTGATGATGCCGGTGATGGACGGCTGGGAGTTCGCCCAGCGCATGCGCCAGAAGCCGGACGTGGCGGGCATCCCGCTCATCGTCCTCAGCGCGGACCGCAACGTCGGCAGCAAGGCGAAGGACATCGGCGCGGTGGGCCACCTGGCCAAGCCCTTCGAGCTCAACGACCTGCTGTCGATGGTGCGACAGTCCCTCAGCCCCGCGGTGGACACGTCGCGCGTCTGAGGACGCCGCGCGGAGCCGCGCTTGACCCGACGGTGGGGCGCCACTACGGTCCACGCGGGCTTGATTCACCAATCAACGCTGCTCAAATAAGGAGCGAGTCATGGCGACCGCGAAGGACATCATCGAGACGCAGATTCCGGGCAAGCTGCAGGAGAAGCCGGAGCTGGCGAAGGAGATCAACGCCATCATCCACTTCGACGTCTCCGGCGAGGGTGGCGGCAAGTGGACGCTGGACACCACCAAGCCCGAAGGCTGGGTGTCCGAGGGACACAACGGCGCGTCGAAGATGACGGTCTCCGTCAGCAACGACGACTTCGTGAAGATCCGCGAGGGCAAGCTGAACCCGCAGATGGCCGCCATGTCGGGCAAGCTCAAGTTCAAGCCGATGGACATGGGCCTCGCCATGAAGCTGGCGAAGCTGCTGAGCTGAGCCTCTCCGTATCGTGTCGTACCGACGGCGCGTCACCCTCGAGGGGACGCGCCGTCTGCGTGTCTCCACCTCCCCCTGGAGCCCCCTCTCATGTCCGAGCCGTCTTCCCCCCTCGCCGGCCTGCGGGTGCTGGACCTGTCGCGCCTGCTGCCCGGCCCGTACGCGACCCTGGTGCTGGCGGACCTGGGCGCCACCGTGGACACCGTGGAGGACCCGGACGTGGGGGACGCCACCCGCCACATGCCGCCGCACCGCGACGGGGAGGGCGCGCTCTACTACGGGCTGCACCGCAACAAGCGCTCGCTCACGCTGAACCTCAAGTCGCCGGAAGGGCGTGACGCGCTCCTGCGCCTGGTGACCCGCTACGACGTGCTGGTGGAGAGCTTCCGCCCCGGCGTCATGGACAAGCTGGGCCTGGGCGAGGCGGTGCTGCGCCAGAAGAACCCGCGGCTCATCTACTGCGCCATCTCCGGCTATGGCCAGACGGGGCCGGACCGGCTCAAGGCGGGGCACGACCTCAACTACGTGGCCCGCGCGGGGCTCCTGGGCTACGGCGGAGACGCTGGCGGCGCGCCCGCGTTCCCGGGCGTGCAGGTGGCGGACATCGGCGGGGGCAGCCTCTTCGCGCTGGTGGGCATCCTGGCCGCGCTGCACGAGCGCGAGCGCACCGGCGTGGGCCGCGTGGTGGACGTGTCCATGACGGACGGCGCGCTGGCGTTCCTCCACCTGCACCTGGCCTCGCGCCTGTTCATGGGGCCCCACGGCTCGCCGCTCCAGCGCGGGATGGAGGCGCTCAACGGCGGCTATCCCAGCTACGGGCTGTACCGCACCGCGGACGACCGCTGGCTCGCCGTGGGCGCGCTGGAGCCCAAGTTCTTCGGCGCGCTCTGCGCGAAGCTGGGCCGCCCGGAGCTGCTCGACGACGCGTATGCGGGCGGCGCGGCCAGCGCTCGCGTGAAGGCGGAGCTCGCCCGCATCTTCGCGGGCCAGCCGCTGGCGCACTGGCGCGAGCAGCTCTCCGGCGCGGAGTTCTGCGTGGAGCCGGTGTCCGAGGGCGACGAGGTGCTCGCGGATCCGCAGCTGCGCGCGCGCGGCCTCTTCGTCGAGGCGGAGGATGCGCAACGCGGCATCCGCGTGACGCACCTGCTCACGCCGCTGCGCATGGGTGACGTCGCACTGCGTCCACCGCCCACGCTGGGACAAGACTCGCGCGTCATCCTCGAAGACGCGGGTTTCACCGCTGAGGAAATCTCGCGCCTGATTGCATGAATGACGCGTGAAACGAACCCGTGAGGACGGGTTCGTGAGCGGAGCCAAAGTGACCCGTTGCTGGTTGACAGCTCCGGCGTCACAGTTAGTCTTTCCTGTTTTCTGACTGGGAAATCGACTTTCAAGCCCTGGGAAGGAAGGTCCCCCGTGCCCGACGCACAGGAACTCGAGTCATATATCCGGCGGAAGTTCTCGGAAAACGTGGGTCTCACGGAGTCGGAGTTATTCTCCGAGGACCTCACGCTCGCGGCGTTGATCACGCGCTCCGAGCGCATGACCAACAGCGTCGACTTGATGGAAGCCTTTGCCCGCACCTCCAACGGGCTGCGCAAGGACTTTGGGCTCAGGGTTCGGCTCCCGGCGCTGTCCCTGGACACGCCGGTGTCCAAGGTCCTGGCGGTGTTCATGGGCGAAGTCACCAACCCGGAGCGGAAGTCGGCATGAGCGTCCTGGCGCGAAGCCTCGAGCACGAAGCAGGCACCGTCGTCCCCTCGCAGGACCTCCCCCGCGAGGGCCGCCCGGCCATCCAGGCGGAGCTGTACGAGGCCCTCACGCAGCGGGGCCAGTCGTTGGTGGACGTCACCTGGGAGCAGCAGCGGCTGCACGAGTCCCGGCGCTGGAGCGTGGTGGAGCTGCTCTCCCACGTGGACTTCGCGCACGTGGGGGAAGCCGACCGGCACCTGGTGTGGAACGCGGGGCGGGCGGAGCTGACGACGAAGCCGGGCGCGGACCGGCTGGAGCGGCTGGCGGACCAGGAGTGCCGCCGGTGGCAGGAGAAGAACCCCACGGTCGCGGCCATCATGCAGGCGTGCGGCACGTGGAGCCGCTACTGGAACGAGGAGGAGGCGCACCACGAGACGGCGTTCAACCGCCTGTCCACGGTGCTGGGGCTGGAGCCCATCACCGACGCGACCTTCATCGAGTTCCGCAAGGTGTTCCCCGACGACGACATGCTGCGCACGCTCACGCTGCTGTCCATCTCCGAGGTGGTGGCGGCCGTGGACTACGGCCAGTGCTCGCAGATGGTCCAGGACCCGGGCCTGCGCGCGCTGTTCAAGCAGGTGGCGGCGGACGAGGTGCAGCACATGAACTACTTCATCTCCTTCGCCAAGGCGCTGGTGGACAGCGGCGCGTACAAGGCCAAGGAGGCGTTCGCGGTGGCGCACCTGTTCCTTCGCGAAGGCGGCGAGGTGCACGGCAGCAAGCGCGAGCGGGTGGAGACGCGCGACACCCACGTCAACTGGTGGGATCAGCTGGAGCACCGCGAGGGCCTCTACGCCCCGGACGCGCTGCGCAAGAAGGAGCAGCTCATCTTCCACGCGCTCAAGCGCATCACTGGCATCACGGTGAACTCGCGCGAGGAGCTGGAGGACACCTGGATGGACCTCGTCGGGTGCTGATGGGCCTGGGCCACGACCTCCAGGCCATCTCGGAGCTGGAGGCCGCGCGGTCCCTGCGGGAGCCGGACGTCTTCTTCACCGCCGCGGAGCTCGCCCACTTCGAGCGCGCGGCCAACCCAGCGCAGAGCCTGGCGGCGGGCTTCAGCGCGAAGGAGGCTCTCTTCAAGGCGCTGCCCGAGCTCGCCGGCTGGTTCTGGACGGACGCCGAGCTCGTTCACGACGCCCGGCACGCGCCGCGCTTCCGGTTTCATGGCCTGCTCGCGGAGCACCTGGCTCGCGAGGGCCTGCAGGTCTCGGTATCGCTGTCGCATAGCGGAGGGTTCGTCTCGACGGTGGTCCTCGTGACGCGCGCTCCGTCCCCCTGAAGTCGCTGGCCTCTCCCGGCAGCCGAAGGACATCCCCCGTGCACTTCGAAGAGTCGTCGCTCACGCTGCGCGTGCGCCCCAATGACCTGGACAGCCTGGGGCACGTGAACAACGCCACCTCGCTGGAGTACCTGGAGGCCGGCCGTTGGGCCTGGCTGGAGCGGCAGGGGCTGACGCGCGGGGGGGCGGTGGTGGCCGTGGTGTCGCGCGTGGAGGTGGACTACCGCCGGGAGATCCCCCCGGGCGACGTGGTGGTGCACACGGAGCTGGAGTCGCCCGCGGCGGACGAGCTGGAGCCGGACGGCATCAACTACCGCGCGCGGTTTCGTCAGCGCGTGCTCCTCTTCCCGGGCGGGCCGGTCGCGGTGGAGGCGCTGGTGAGCGTGGCCTTCCTGGACGCGCGGTCCCGGTCGCTCGCGTCGCTGCAGCAGTTCCTGGACGCCGCGCGCGCGCCGGTGGCCCCCGTCGAGGAGCCGCTGCCGTGAGCACGAACGCGAAGCCGGAGTTCACGTCCCAGGAGCTGTGGGTGCCCACGTCCCAGGAGCACGCCCTGCACGTCGTGGAGGCGCGCCTGTCCGGGACGCCGGACTCGGCGCCCGGGGTGCTCTTCGTGCCGGGGCTGTTCTCCGACGGCCGCTTCTTCCTGGGCGCGCAGGGCGAGGGGGCCGCGCGCACGTTCGTGGACGCGGGCTGCGTGGCGTACGTCGCCTCCCTGCGCGGGCACGGGAAGAGCCGCTGGCCCGCGAAGCGCGCGTACGACTGGAGCTTCGACACGTACGTGCGCCACGACATCCCGGACCTGGTGCGGGCCGTGCGCGCGCGTCACGCCGGGCCGCTGTTCCTCCTGGCCCACAGCATGGCGGGCTACGCGGCGCTGGCGGCGCTGGGGGTGGACCCGTCGCTCCAGGCGTCGCTGTCCGGCGTGTGCACGTTGTCCTCGGCGGTGAACGACTACAGCGACGGTGGGTTCAAGAAGCGCTTCCAGCTGCGCTTCTCGTCCGCTGTGGCGGGGATGTTGGGCCGCTTCCCGGCGAAGGCGCTGAAGCAGGGGCCCTGGGACGAGCCCGCGGGCGTGATGCGGCAGTTCACGGACTGGGCGCCCACGGGCTCGTTCCGGAGCGCGGACGGCGCGACGGACTACTGGAGCGCGCTGCGTGACGTGACGCTGCCGGTGTTCGCGGGCGTGGGCTCCGCGGACCTGTTCCATGCGTCACCGCAGCGCGCGCAGAAGCTGGTGGCCCACCTGGGCAGCGCCCACAAGGACCTGTTCGTCCTGGGGCGCGCGCAGGGGCTGAGCTGGGACGCGGGCCACTTCGACGTGGTGCGCGGAGAGCGCGCCCGCGCGGAGGTGCTGCCCCGCGTGCTCGCGTGGATGCGCCAGGTGGCGCCCGCGCACTGAACGACCCGGAGGAGGGGAGGTTTTTCGCATGCTCGACATCATCCAGCGGCTGGAGTCGGCGGATCCGCGGCGCGGCCTGTTTCTCTACGACGACTTCGTCGGTCCGCCGGAGTTCGTGCCCTACCGGGAGTTCGCCTCCCGGGTGGCCGGGGCGGCGGAGCACTTCCGCGCGCGCGGCGTGGCACCGGGAACGCGTGTGGTGCTGCCCTTCGAGACCTCCTCGGCCGTCATCTTCGCCTTCCTGGGGCTGATGGAGCTGGGCGCGGTGCCCCTGTCCGTGAAGCCGTACATCCTGAGCACGCCGAAGGGGCCCTACCGGGACTTCCTCGCGCGGATCCGCGAGCGCTACAGCGCCGCACTCATCCTGGACGCGCCTGGCCTGGCGGGGCTGGAGCTGCCCCTGGAGCGGCTGCCGTTGCCGCCCGCGGGCGCGAAGCGCTCCGGGGTGAAGCTGCGTGAGGTGGCGCCCGGGGAGCTGGCGTTCGTGCAGTTCTCGTCGGGGTCCACGTCGTTCCCCAAGGGCGTGCCCATCACGCAGGAGAACCTGGCCGCCAACCTGCGGATGATCATCCGGCACGACGGCCGCACGGCCGAGGACCGGGTGACGAGCTGGCTGCCGCTCTACCACGACATGGGGCTCATCGGCGGGCTGCTCACCTGCGTCACGGTGGGCAATGACCTGCTGCTGTCCCAGCCCGCGTCGTTCCTGATGGACCCCCTGGGCTGGCTGGAGCTCATCTCCACCGAGAAGGTGATGGGCTCCGTCATCCCGAACTTCGCCATCGACTACGCGCTGAAGTCGCTCAAGTCGGCGGACGCGGACGACCTGAAGCGGCTGGACCTGTCGCGCGTGCGGAGCATCTACCTGGGCAGCGAGCCCATCAACATCCCCAACCTGGAGCAGTTCCTGGACCTCCTCGCGCCGTGCGGCCTCCGGCGCGACGTGTTCATGCCCTGCTACGGCATGGCGGAGACGGTGCTGATGGTCGCGAGCGTGCCGCCGCGCCAGACGGTGCGCGTCATCACCGCGCCCAACGGACAGCCGGCCATCTCCGTGGGGCGCCCGTTGACGGAGTTCGAGGTGCGGCTGCGCGCGGAGGACGGCCAGCTTTGTGGCGAAGGCGAGCTGGGAGAAATCGAGCTGCGCGGCGGCAGCCTGGCGCCGTCGTACTTCCTGGACGACCGGCCCCTGCGCGGTGAAGACGGCTTCTACGCCACGGGCGACCTGGGCTTCCAGAAGGAGGGCGAGCTCTTCATCACCGGGCGGATCAACGACCGCATCAAGGTGAACGGCCAGAGCTTCTTCTCCGCGGACTTCGAGCAGGCCGTGGAGCGGCTGGGCTTCATCCGCCCGGGCCGCACCGCCGTCATCCAGGTGAAGGGCCGCCTCGTGGTGCTGGCGGAGGTGAACCACCCGTCCGCGCTGGAGCGCCTGGAGGACAGCCGCAAGCAGGTGTGCCGGTCGGTGCTGGAGTCGGTGGGGGTGACGCTCGCGCAAGAAGACGTCCTCTTCATCCGCTACGGCCAGCTCCAGAAGACGAGCAGCGGCAAGCTCCAGCGCCGTGCCATCACCGAGGCCTACGAGCAGGGTCGCATCCGCACCGTGACGCCCATGGAGCTGCGCGCGGACCTGCTGCAGATGCGCGCGCAGCGGCTCGTGCTGGGCTCGGTGATGGTCGCGCGGCAGCGGGGCCGCCGGTGGGTGGCCTCCGGGAAGGCGGCGCTCTCCGCGGGACTCCTGAAGCTCAGGCCGGGAGGCCAGCGCCGGGACGGGCCCTGAGCCTCGGGGTCAACGGGTCTTCGCGGAAGCCCACAGGTCCCAGCCGCGCGCCGCATGGCACGCATCGCCCACCAGGTCCAGGGCGAGCTGGGGCTGCTTCCGGGACAGCGCCTCCGTGTCGCGGAGCGCGCCCGTGGCCTCCAGCCGGAGCGTGGCGCGCTCCAGCGCGGCCTGCGCCTCCGCCACCGCGCGGGCCTGCGCGGGCGTGGGCTTCCAGCCCGCCTCGTCACGGTAGCGCCCCAGCGCCTCCAGGAGGTGGCCGTAGAACTTCACCATCTGCACCAGCACCGGGACGCGGAACGCGGGCGCGGCGGTGAGCGCGGCCTCGTACTGGCGCGACTCCGAACCCAGCCGGTACACCAGCACGTCCACCTGCGCGTCCAGCCGCGCGCCCCACGCCTTGCGCACGGCGGGGAAGCGCGCCCAGCCCGCGACGGCCTGGAAGAAGTGGAGCCCGCCACACGGGTGCGCGTAGATGCCCTGCTTGTTCTTGGGCACCTGCGGCAGGCCCGCCCTCATGCCCTGCATCAGCTCCGCGTTCGCGGACTCCAGCGTGGCGAGCGCCGCGTCCATCACCGCGTCGATGCGCACCGTCTCCCCCGCGCCGTTGACGAACGAGCCCCCGGGCTCCAGCACGTGCGACAGCGCGTCCAGCGCCCACGCGCCATCCGGTGACGTGGCGAGCCCGGGGCGGAAGTCGTGCTGGAGCGACGCCACCAGCTCCCGGAGCGTCACCTTTCCCCACGCGGCGGGGAAGGCGTGCGAGCGCGGGTAGCCCGCGAGCAGGAACGTCTTCACCTGGAGCGCCGGGTGGGGCTCCACGGGCGTGCCGTCCGGGGTGAAGGCGTCGAAGAAGTAGCGGGCCGTGCCGCCCGCGTCGGGGGACTCGCGGCGCAGGAACCCCGCGACGATGGCGTCCGCTGCCGGGCGGCCATCCCTCGCGCGGAAGGCCTTCCCGTCCAGGTCCATGCTGTGCGCGAGCGCCCAGGGACGGGCGGGGTCCGCCCCGTGCGTGCGGCACTGCGCGTGGAGCAGCGCGGACGCGGAAGGGGCAGCGGGAGAGGGTGGGGGAGCGGCGCTCAGGCCAAGCCCGAGCAGGGCCACGAAGGAAGGGAGCATGGGCGCGGGCAGTGTCGCAGCCCGCGCCCCTCCACGCACCTGCCGTGCCTCTTCAGCGCGGCGGGGCGCTGGCCTTCATGCGGGCGATCATCCGCTCGATGATGCCGAACAGCGCCTCGCGGTCATCCTCGGGGAGCAGGCCCATCAGGCGGCGGATGCCGGCGTCCGTCATCAGCTGGATGAGGTGGTAGACCTCACAGCCCCGCTCGGTGAGCTTCGCGGTGACGGCGCGGCGGTCCTCCGCGTCCCGACCGCGCGCCACCATGCCCATGTCCTCCAGGCGGTCCACCACGCCGGTGATGGTCTTCTTGGTGATGCCGATGCGCTGGGCCAGCACCCCGACCTGGATGGGGCCGTCCATGCCCAGCCACCCCAGCGCGTGCACCTGCGTCGGGGTCAGCCGCATGTCATCGCAGAGGCTGGCCAGCGGATCCCTCAGGGAGCGGAAGCGGGCCAGCTCCCGGATGAGCCCCATGAAGCGGCGCGAGTCCGGCGTGGACTGGTCCCCTTCCTGGAGCAGGCGCTCCATCGCGGCCTTCGCGTCGGCGGCCTCGTCCTTCCCCTCGGAGCGCTCTTCGAGCTCCGAGGGAGACGTGATGGAGGTGGGGCGGCGCATCAGGCTGTCTCCACCCGGGCCGCCGCGGCGGCGGCCTCCCGCTCGCGGTCCTGATTGACGGGACCATGCGCCGCGCCGGAGCCACCCGCGAAGCCGGCGTCGCTGCCCTTGTTGCGCTTGAAGCGCGCGGCCAGCTGATCCAGCAGCGAGTACACCACCGGCACCACGCCCAGCGTCAGGAACGTGGAGGTGATGAGGCCGCCGATGATGGTGATGGCCATGGGCGCGCGCGTCTCCGCGCCGTCGCCCTTCGCCAGCGCCACCGGGATCATGCCGGCGATCATCGCGATGGTCGTCATGAGGATCGGGCGCAGGCGGACAGGGGCGGCCTCCAGGAGCGCCTCGTGCGCCGTGCGTCCCTTCTCACGGACCTGCAGCGTGAAGTCCACCAGGAGGATGCCGTTCTTCACCACCAGGCCCATGAGCATGATGACCCCGATGAGGGCGAACATGGACATGTACTGGCCGGTGATGAGCAGGCCGCCAATGGCCCCGATGAAGGCGAAGGGCAGGGACAGCATGATCGTGAACGGGTGGATGAGGCTCTCGAACTGCGCCGCGAGGATCATGTAGATGAGGATGATACCCAGGAGCAGCGCGGTGCCGAACGCGGCCACCGACTTGCCCAGCTCCTTCGCGTTGCCTTCCAGCTCGCCCACGACGCTCTTGGGCAGCTCCGTGGAGGCGTAGCTCTGCATGTAGGAGATGGCGTCGGAGAGCGCGTAGCCCTCCTTCAGGTTCGCCAGCATGGTGATCTGCCGCCGCTGCGACTGACGGTCGATCTGCACCGGGCCCTCGGCGGGGACGATGCGGCCCAGGTTGCGCAGCTCCACCAGCTGCCCGGTGGGGGCGCGCACGGCCAGCTGGCCGAGCGCGTCCGCGGAGGCCAGCGTCTCCGGCGGCAGGCGCAGCTTCACCTCATACGTCTCGCCGCCCTCGCGGTAGTCCAGCACCTTGTCCTGGCCCAGGTAGGCGCGCAGCGTGGCGCCCAGGGACGCGGCCGGCACGCCCAGCGTGGCCGCGCGGTCGCGGTCCACCTGCACGTCGTACTGCGGCTTGCCGGAGCGGTACGTCATGTCCACGTCGGTGAGGCCCGGGTTCTTGAGCATCGCCTGGCGCATCTTCTCCGCGGACTCGGTCAGCTCCTTCCAGTTGTCGCCGCGCAGGTTGAACTGCACCTGCTGCGAGCGCGAGCCGGCGCCCGACACCGCGGCCACGTCCTGCACCGCCACCGTGACGCCCGCGGGCGGCTTGATGGCCTGGCGCAGGTAGGCCTTGAGCTCGCTCTGCTTGAAGGCGCGGTCCTTCACCGGCTTCAGGTTGATGAGCACCTCGCCCTTGTGGACCTCCTCCTGCACGCCGCCACCGGCGGTGGTGAACGTGGAGTCGATGCCCGGCAGGGCGCGCACCTGGGCCGCGAAGGTGTCCAGCTGCGACTGGGTCTGCTGGATGGTGGACCCGATGGGCAGCTCCACCGTCAGCTTGATGTTGCCGTTGTCCTGCTCCGGGATGAACGTGAACTTGAGGAAGCGGGCCAGGCCGAAGGTCGCGAAGAGCACCACCACCGCGACGATCATCGTGAGGGCGCGGTGGCGGAGGATGCCACCCAGGATCTTCCGGTAGCCGCTCTCCATGCCCACCAGCACCTTCTCCACGGCCGCGGAGATGCCCGTCGGGTGCCCGTGCTCACGCAGCAGGCGCGAGGACAGCATCGGCGTGAGCGTCATGGACACCACGTAGGAGATGAGCGTGGCCACCGCCACCGTGACGCCGAACTGGTAGAAGAACTTGCCGATCATGCCGTCCATGAAGGCCACCGGGATGAACACCGCCACGATGGCCAGCGTCACCGCGAGCACCGCGAGGGCAATCTGGCCGGCGCCCTCCAGCGCGGCCTGCATGGGCGAGGCGCCCTCTTCCATGTGACGGACGATGTTCTCGATGACCACGATGGCGTCGTCGATGAGCAGACCGATGGACAGGGTCAGCGCCAGCATCGTGATCATGTTGAAGGTGAAGCCCAGCGCCGCCATCACCGCGAACGTGCCGATGACGGACACCGGCAGCGCGATGGCCGCCACGATGGTGGAGCGCAGGTTTCGCAGGAACACCAGCACGATGAGGACCGCGAGCACGCCGCCCAGGATGAGGTCCTCCTGCACGGCGTGGATGGACGAGCGGATGAACCGCGCGTTGTCCGTCACCGTCTCTACCTTGATGCCCGCGGGCAGCGTCTTGTTGATGTCCGCGAGCGACTCCTGCACCAGGTCCGCCACCTGCACCGTGTTGGAGCCGGACTGCTTGCGCACCACCAGCGCCACCGCGCTGCGATCGCCGCTCTTCGCGCCCGAGCGCTGCTCGGCGGGGCCGTCCACCACCTCCGCGACGTCGCGCACGCGCACCGGCGCGCCGGCCGTGCTGGTGATGATGATGTTGCGGATGTCCTCCACGCTCTTCGCCTCGGAGGTCAGGCGCACCACGCGCTCACGGCCGCTGTCCATGCTGCGGCCGCCGGGGACGTCCAGGCTCTGGGCCTTGAGCGCCTGGCTGACGTCGCTGATGGCCAGGCCGAAGCCGCGCAGCCGCTGCGGGTCCACCACGAGCTGGATCTCCCGCTCACGGCCACCGACGATGTCGATGCTGCCCACGCCCGGGTTGCGCTGGAGCGCCGGCTTCACGACGTCGTCCGCGACGCGCGTCAGCTCCTCCACCGGCAGGGGGCCCGCGAGCGCCAGCGTGATGATGGGGGCGGCGCCGATGTCGAACTTCTCGACGACGGGCGTCTCCACCTCATCCGGCAGCTTGCTCAGCGTGGCCTGGACGCGGTCGCGCACGTCCTGCGCCGCGATGTCCACCTTGGTGGACAGCTTGAACTGCACGACGATCTGCGAAACGCTCTCCAGGTTGATGGACTTGAGCACGTCCACGCCGTTGAGCGTGTTGAGCGCCTCCTCCAGCGGGTCGGAGACGTTCTTCTCCATCGTCTCCGGGTCCGCGCCCGGGAGGACGGTCGTCACGGTGACGACGGGGAAGTCGACGTCGGGGAACTGATCCACGCCGATCTTCGGATAGGCGAACAGGCCGAACACCACCACCGCCAGCATCAGCATGGCGGTGAAGATGGGCCGTGAAATGAAGGTCTTGAGCATTCAGATACCCAGGGAAGAAGAGGGGAGGAGGGGGCGCTACTGCGCGACGCGCACGGCGGTCCCGTCCTTGACGTCCAGCGAGGCGTCGGCGAGCACGCGCTCCTCCGCCGTCAGGCCCTGCAGCACCTTCACGTAGCCCGGCAGCACGCGCTGCACGCGCACGTCGCGCTTGCGCACGGTGCCGTCCTGCACCACCCACACGAAGCCGTCCTGGCCCCGGGCGCTGACCGCCTGCGCCGGCAGGAACAGGCCGTTGCCCGCGTCGCCCGCGGCCTTGGAGAAGTCCATCTCCACCAGCGCGCCGGGGCGCAGCGGGTGCTCCGTCGTGCCCGTCACGTCCGCGAGCACCTCCACCGTGCGGCTCTGCGCGTCGATGACGGCGCCCACGTTGGTCACCTTCGCCTCGAAGCGCATGCCGCTGGGGTTCACCGTGCCCGGCGTCACGATGCCCGGCGTCACGTTGTCGATGACGGACTCCGGCACCATCATCCGGACCTCCAGCCCGTCCGTGTCCACGATGCTGAACACCGGGGTGGAGGGCGTCATCGCCACGGAGTCACCCACGTTCTTGTTGCGCGCGGTGATGATGCCGTTGAAGGGCGCCACGATGGAGTGGTCCCGCAGGTTCTCCACCGCCAGCCGGTAGGCCGCGCTGGCCTGGGCCGCCTGGGCCGCGGCCTGCTTCTGGGCGATCTCCGCCTGCTCCAGCGCGTTGGCCGCGACGCCGCCGGACTCGGCCACCTTGCGCGTGCGCTCCAGGTTGCTGGTGGCCAGCTGCAGCGCGGCGTCCGCCATGTCCTTGGCCGCCTTCGCCTGGTCCACCGCGATGGCCACGTTGGACGTGTCCAGCTGCGCCAGCACGTCGCCCTTCTTCACCTTGTCGCCCACCCGGACGTTCACCTTCGCCAGGGTGCCGGTGGCCTGGGGACCCAGCACCGCCTCCTGCTTGGAGCGGACCTGGCCCGTGACCCGCGTCACGTTCTGCTCCAGCTCCGTGGCCGGGGTGATGGCCTTGACGCCCAGCGCGTTGGAACCCTCCGCCTGCGTCGGAAGCTGCGCCTTCTCCGCGCCCGCCTTCGAGCACCCCGCCGTCGACACCGCCACGGCCACCACGGCAGCCAAGATTCGCTGATTCACGCGTCCGAACTCCTGCCGGTTCGCCGGCGGGACACCCGCCCTGGCACCTGCTCCGGCTAATTCTTTGTGGGCTAGAAATTACCGACACTCGATTATCTGTCAAGAGGATACTCCGGAGTGCGGACTATCCACTCTCCAGTCATCCCGCGGGGTTGGCCGCTCGCTGTGCAGGGCTTCAGACTTCTTCACAACCCCTTCACTGCGCGCTGCGTCACCGGAAAGGGCGGGTGCCGGGCGGGGTGTGGGGACGCGGCGCGTCGCTTGTGGCTGACGGCGGGCGCCTGTTATTGACTCGCGAATCAACCCACAGCGGGACAACCCCCGAGGACTCGCGATGCTCAACCCGTTCACCGAGGAGCACGAGGCGTTTCGCAGGTCGGTGCGCGCCTTCGTGGAGAAGGAGATGGCGCCCTACGGCCTGGAGTGGGACCGGGCGGGCATCTTCCCGCGCGAGCTGTTCAAGAAGTGCGGCGAGCTGGGCTTCCTGGGCATCAACCACGACCCGAAGTTCGGCGGCAGCGGCCTGGACTACTGGTACGTGACGGCGTTCGCGGAGGAGCTGTCGCGCAGCCGCAACGCGGGCGTGAACATGGCGCTCCTGGTGCAGAGCCAGATGGCCACGCCCATCATCAACGAAATCGGCACGGACGAGCAGAAGCGCGAGTTCCTGGAGCCCGCGCTCAAGGGCGACCGCATCGCGGCGCTGGGCGTGAGCGAGCCGGGGTGCGGCTCCGACGTGGCGAGCATCAAGACGACGGCGCGCCGGGACGGCGACGACTACGTCATCAACGGCTCCAAGATGTGGATCACCAACGGCACGCGCGCGGACTTCATCACGCTGGCGGTGCGCACGGGGGAGCAGGGCTACGGCGGCATCTCGCTGGTGACGTTCCCCACGGACGTGAAGGGGTTTGGCGTCTCCAAGAAGCTGGACAAGGTGGGCAACCTGTCCTCGGACACGGCCATCCTCTACTTCGAGGACTGCCGCATCCCCGCGCGCTACGTGCTGGGCGAGGAGAACCAGGGCTTCTACCACATCATGACCAACTTCCAGGGCGAGCGCCTGGTGGGGGCCATCACCACGGTGGGGGGCATGGACCGGATGCTGGAGGACGCCATCCAGTACGGCAACGAGCGCGAGGCGTTCGGCCGGCCGCTGATCAAGTTCCAGGTGTGGCGCCACAAGTTCGTGGAGCACCTGGCGGCGGTGGAGGCGGCGCGGCGGCTCACGTACTTCGCGGTGGACCTCTACGACCGGAAGCAGGACCCGGTGAAGGAGATCTCCATGGCGAAGCTCTTCGCCGGAGACCTGGCCCAGCGCGTGGCCTACGACTGCCAGCAGTTCTTCGGCGGCATGGGCTACATCGAGGAGACGCCCATCGCGCGGATGTGGCGCGACGTGCGGCTCATCACCATCGGCGGCGGCACCTCCGAGGTGATGAAGGAGATCATCTCCAAGCTGTACGGCTTCTAGCTACTTGCGGCCGAAGAGGGCCTCGGCGGCGCTGAGCAGCGCGTCGCGCGAGGCCTTCTCGTGCAGGCCGCCTTCACCCAGCTGGAAGAGCTCGCAGAAGTTGGCCTCGTCCTTGTCGCGGGGCACCTCCGCGAAGGGCTCCTTGCAGGCCTTGGCCACGGACTCGTCGAAGTGCCGGCAGTTGCGGCACGAGCGCAGGTCCTCCTCGCAGCCGGGACACGTGTCGCGCCGGCCCACCTGGTTGGCGATGATGTCGAGCGTGCGTCCGCAGTGCGCGCAGCCGGGCATGGCGGTCCTCCCGTCAGACGGTAACGGGGCGGCATCCTGCCAGAGTCCCGCCTAACGCTGGACGCTGGGCGCGAGCGCCGGGGTGGGCAGGGAGGAGGCCTCCTGGGGCCGGCGCAGCTCGCCGGTGGCGTCCAGGAGCTGATCGTCCAGCCGCTTGAGCAGGAAGAGGACGTAGGAGGACAGGGCGGACAGGACGGCGGCCATGATGCCCAGCAGCATGCCGCGCTGCCAGCGGTGGGCCTGCTCCATCACCCCGCGGCGCTCCTTGAAGGTCTTCAACTGGGCGTCCACAGAGGTGCCGTCCAGCTTCTGGGCGAAGTCCGAGGCCTGGGCGCTGCCCCGGGCCATCAGCCAGCGCCCCTCGGCCTGGAGGGCCTCGGAGCGGGCGTAGCAGAACGCGGCCCCACCCGCGCAGAACAGGGAGATGCACAAGGCCGCTGTCACGCTCCGGGTGCCCATGCCACCAACCCTCCGGAATTCCGTTGGCGCGGCCGACGACAGGCCGCGACTGCTCCGGCTTTCCGAAGACAGTAGCGGATGCTAGGGACGGCTTCTGACATGGGCAAGCCCTACCGTCCTAAAGACCACTATTTCCAGAAAGCCAAGCAAGAGGGCCTGCGGGCGCGGTCCGCGTTCAAGGTCGATGAGATCCTCAAGCGCTTTCCAGGCTCCGTGAAGAAGGGCGCGGCGGTGCTGGACCTGGGCGCCGCGCCGGGCGGGTTCCTCCAGATCCTGGCGGACGCGGTGGGGATGAACGGGCGCGTCGTCGGCGTGGACATCGTGGCCATCCGGCCGTTCTCCCAGAAGTGGGTGGCGACGGCGGTGCTGGACGTGCTCGCGGACGACTTCGACGCGAAGCTGGCGGCGCTGTACGACGGCCCCTACGACGCGGTCATCTCCGACATGGCGCCCAAGACGTCCGGCATCAAGAGCACGGACGAGGCGCGCAGCCTGCGGCTCGCGGGCAAGGCGCTGGAGGTGGCCGCCACGCGCGGCCGGCCCGGCGGCACGTTCGTGGCCAAGGTCTTCATGGGCGGCGACTTCGAGGCCTTCCGTGACGAGGTGCGCCAGCACTTCGAGGAGGTGAAGATCGTCCGCCCGGAGGCCACGCGCGGCGCCAGCATGGAGGTCTACGTGGTGGGGCTGCGGCGCAGGGCCCCGGCGCCGTCGCCCCCCTGAAACGGCGAAGGGAACGCCAGCGGCGCGGGCGGCGTCTAGAGTGCCGCCCCTATGTCTCCTCCACCGCGCCCGAGTCCATCCGCCGTCGTGTCGTGCCTGCTGGTCCTCCTCGTCTCCTCCCTGTCCGTGGCGGCCCCCGCGGCGAAGGCCCCTCCGACATGGAAGGCCATCGACGCGCTCGTCGCCGACGACAAGGTGGAGTCCGCCGCGCAGGGGGCCGAGGCCCGGCTGGCCGAGGCGAAGGCCCAGGGCGACGCGGACGAGTGGACGCGCGCGCTGGTGCGCACGGTGCAACTGCGCACGCGGCTGCACGGCTATGAGACGACGGTGCGCTTCCTGCGCGAGCAGCCCTGGCCGGAGGGGCCTCGGCAGCAGGCCACGCTCCAGCTGTTCTACGCGGCGGTGCTCGCGAACTACCTGGACGCCTACGGCTATGAGATCGGCCAGCGCGAGCAGGTGGCGACCACCGGGCCGGTGGACCTGAAGGCGTGGACGAAGGATCAGCTGGTGGCGGAGCTCCAGCGCGCCTACGCCGCCGTCTGGGCGCTGCGCGAGAGGTTCGGCACCGAGCCCGTGAAGGTGCTGTCCGAGTACATCGAGCCCAACACGTATCCGGAGGGCATCCGCTCCACGGTGCGCGACGCGGTGACGTACCTGTGGGTGGCCTCGCTGGAGAACACGCGGCTGTGGCGCCCGGAGCAGGAGCAGGGCGTGTACCGGCTGGACCTGGGCGCGCTGCTCTCCGGCGCGCCGAAGGTGGAGCTGAAGGACCCGTCCGTGCATCCGCTGCTGAAGGGGGTGGCGGTGCTGGGGGACCTGGAGGCGTGGCACCTGGCGGCGGGCCGGCGCGAGGCGGCCCTGGAGGCGCGCCTGCGGCGCTACGAGGTCCTGGCCACGTCGTTCACCGACGCGGCGGAGCAGCGGCGCATCCGGGAGCACCTGGCCGGGCACCTGAAGGGCTTCCGGGACCTGCCGTGGTGGTCCATGGGGCAGCACCAGCTCGCGAAGATGGAGGCCGCGGCGGGCCGGCCCATCACGGCGCACGCCCTGGCGAAGGCGGGCGCGGAGGCGTGGCCGAAGTCCCTGGGCGGCGCCCGGTGCCGGTCGATGATGGCGGAGCACGAGGCCCCGGAGCTGTACGCCTCCGTGATGCAGGTGGACGGGCCGGGGCAGCGCTCCATCCAGTTGCAGCACCGCAACCTGGGCACGGTGTACTTCCGGGCGTACGCGCTGGACGTGGAGGCCCGGCTCGCGAAGCCGGACGCGGACCTGTCGCTGTATGCCTCCAACGCGGAGGCGCTGCGCCTGGTGGCCTCGCGCAAGGCGGACGCCGCGTGGAGCACGGCGCTGCCGCCCACGCCTGACTTCCAGCGGCACCAGACCTTCGTGACGCTGCCCGCGCTCAAGCCGGGCACCTACGTCATCGTCGTGTCCACGCGCGAGGACTTCGCGAAGAAGGACAGCAAGCTCCTGTCCCTGCCGATCTCCGTGTCGCCCTGGGCGGTGACGGTGCGCAAGGCCCGGTCCCATCAGGCCGAGGTGCGCGTGGTGGACGGGGCCACGGGCGCCGGTGTCCCGAACGTGGAGGTGCGCCGGGTGAAGCAGGACTACCGCACGCGCCGCTTCAACGTCGTCAGCCGCCGCACCGACGCGAATGGAGACCTGGTGCTGGAGGGGACGGAGGCGGACCGCTACGAGGACATGCTGCTGGTGGTGGGCCGGGGGAAGGGCGCGATGGTGTTCCCGGGCTCGGTGTACCTCTCGCCCTCGTACGAGGTGCCCTCGCAGCCCCAGACGCTCATCTACACGGACCGCTCCGTCTACCGGCCGCAGCAGAAGCTCTTGTGGAAGGTGGTGGCCTACCAGGCCGAGGAGGCGTCGAAGCGCTACCGCGTCCTTCCGGATTCGCCGGTGATCGTGACGTTCTTCGACCCCAACGGCCAGGAGGTGGCGAGGCGCGAGGCGCGCACCAACACCTTCGGGTCCGTGGCCGGCGAGTTCGAGATCCCCTCCGGCAGGCCCCTGGGCCAGTGGAGCGTGCGCACGAGCCCCAACGGCTCCACCTGGGTGCGCGTGGAGGAGTACAAGCGGCCCACCTTCGAGGTGACGCTGAAGGACGCGCAGGAGGCGCTGCGGATCAACCGACGCGCCACGTTCCAGGGCGAGGCTCGCTACTACTTCGGCCTTCCGGTGACGCGCGGCGCGGTGAAGTGGCGCGTGTCGCGCGAGCCGGTGCTCCCGCGCTGGTGGTTCTGGGAGCGCATCCCGACCACGTCGGAGCTGGTGGCCTCCGGCACCGCCACGGTGGGCGAGGACGGCGGCTTCACCGTGGCCTTCACCCCGGAGGCGGACGAGCGGCTCGCGAAGACGCAGGGCATGTCCTGGCGCTACCGCGTGGAGGCGGACCTGACGGACGAGGGCGGCGAGACGCGCTCCGCGAGCCGGTCCTTCCGCCTGGGCTTCGTGTCGGTGGAGGGCCGCGTGGAGTCCGACGCGGGCTTCGTGCGCGAGGACCTCCCGTCGGAGATGCGGCTCGTCCGCTCCAACCTGGATGGCGCGCCGCAGGCCGGCCCAGGCCGCTGGCGGCTCATCGCCTTGAAGGCGCCGGGCCGTCCGCTGATGCCGTCGGAGGCGCCGGTCGAAGTGCCCCGTCCCCTGGAGGCGGAGGCGCAGGAGCGCAAGGAGAAGTCTCCCACGCCGGGTGACGCGCTCAGGGCGCGCTGGGACACGAACTTCGACGTGGAGCAGACCCTGCGGCGCTGGGACGACGGCGCGGAGGTGGCGCAGGCCGCGGTGACGCATGGCGCGGACGGCGTCGCCACCGTGAAGCTGCCGGCCCTGCGCGCGGGCGCTTACCGCCTGCGTTACGAGACGACGGACGCGTTCGGTCAGAAGGCCACCGCGCAGCAGGACTTCCTGGTGGCGGGGGCCCGGGCGCCGGCGGGGGTGCCCGCGGTCCTGGAGGCGGAGCGCACGTCCGTGCGCGTGGGCGAGGTGGCGCGGCTGCTGGTGGCCTCCGGCTTCGAGGGCCAGCCGCTGGTGATGGACGTGTACCAGGGGCGCCAGCGCATCGAGCACCGCCAACTGAAGGCGGGGCAGGGGCGCGCGGTGGTGGAGCTTCCGGTGACGGAGTCCCTGCGCGGCGGCTTCACGGTGGTGCTGTCGATGGTGCGCGACTGGCAGACGCTGAGCTTCCAGCAGACGGTGGCCGTGCCCTTCGACGACAAGGAGCTCAGCGTGGAGTTCGCCACGTTCCGGGACACGCTGCGGCCCGGCGCGAAGGAGACCTTCCGCGTGACGGTGAAGGGGCCGAAGGGCGCGAAGCTGGAGGCGGGCGCCGCGGAGCTGCTCGCGTACATGTACGATCAGTCGCTGAACGTCTTCGGGCCGCACACGCCCCCGCAGGTGGCGCAGCTGTATCCGCAGCAGTCGGTGTACGTGGACGTCCGGTCGTCCGGGGGGAGCTTCGGCGCGGACTGGCTCTTCGACGAGCTCGACTCGGGCAGGACCGCGGTGCTGGAGCCCCGCGAGGACGCGCTGAAGTTCGAGGACGGCTACGGGCTGGGAGGGCCGGGCTACCGACGGTTCGGCGTGGGAACCCGCCTGCGCGCCATGGCCGCGAAGCCCGGGGCCGTCCAGCGGGAGGCAGAGGATCGCGCTGCGGCGCCGCCGCCTCCTCCCGCCCCCGCGCCGTCCGCCGCGGAGGCCATGCCCTCGGGCGAGCGAGTGCTGGAGCAGAAGCGGCGCGAGATCATCCAGGTCATCAAGGGAGCGCCCGGGCCCGATGAGGCGGGTGGGCAGCCCCTGCGCTCGAACTTCGCGGAGACGGCGTTCTGGATTCCGCAGCTGCTCACCGGACCGGATGGCGCGGCGGTGCTGGAGTTCACGGTGCCGGACTCGGTGACGGCGTGGGACGTCTGGGTGCACGCGCTCACGCGCGACCTGCGCGGGGGCTCCACGCAGAAGTCCACCCGCAGCGTGAAGGAGCTGATGGTGCGCCCCTACCTGCCGCGCTTCCTGCGCGAGGGAGATCGCGCGGACCTGGAGGTCGTGGTGAACAACGCGGGCGCCCAGACGCAGCAGGGCCAGCTCACGTTCGACATCGTGGATCCGGACACGCAGAAGAGCCTGCTCGCGGACTTCGGCGTGAAGACGGCCACGCAGGCCTTCACGGTGGCGGCGGGGAAGGGCACGCACCTGCGCTTCCCCATCATCACGCCCGCGCGCGTGGGGCCGGTGGCCTTCCGCGTCGTCGCGAAGACGGGGGCGTTCAGCGACGGCGAGCTGCGGCCCCTCCCGGTGCTGCCCGGCCGCATGCACCTGTCGCAGTCGCGCTTCGCGATGCTGAACAACCAGGACCGCCGGACGCTGACGTTCGACGACCTGAAGAGGTCGGACGACCCCACGCGCGTGAACGAGCAGCTTGTCGTGACGGTGGACGCGCAGCTCTTCTACTCCGTGCTCCAGGCGCTGCCGTACCTGGTGGACTACCCCTATGAGTGCACGGAGCAGACGCTCAACCGCTTCGTGTCCACCGGCATCGTGTCCAGCCTCTTCGACAAGTACCCGGCGGTGGCGAAGGTGGCCAAGGACCTGAGCCAGCGGAGCACGCGCTTCGAGACCTGGGACGACGTCGACCCGAACCGGAAGATGGCGCTGGAGGAGACGCCCTGGCTCAACGAGGCGAAGGGCGGGACGGGCTCCGACGACGCGCTCCTGCGCGTGCTGGATCCGAAGGTGGCCCAGGCCCAGCGCGTGTCGGCGATGGCGAAGCTGCGCAAGTCGCAGAACGCGGACGGAGGCTTCCCCTGGTGGCCCGGCGGTCCGTCGTCGCCGTACATGACGCTCTACCTCCTGCACGGCCTGTCGCGCGCCATGGAGCACGGGGTGGAGGTGCCGCCCTCGATGACGCAGCCCGCGTGGGGCTACCTCACCTCGCACTTCCGGAGCGACTACGCGAACCGGCTGATGACGAAGGACCAGGGCTGGGAGTTCCTCACGTTCCTCAACTTCGTGGCGTCGGCCTATCCGGACGCGCGCTACACGGGCGAGGCGCTCACGGTCGCCGAGCGGCAGCGCATGCTCGACTTCTCCTTCAAGCACTGGAAGCAGCACTCGCCGTACCTCAAGGGCTACCTCGCGCTGACGCTGAGCCGGGCACGGCGCACGAAGGACGCGCAGAAGGTCTGGGACAGCGTGATGGACTCCGCGAAGACGTCGCGGGACCTGGGCACGTACTGGGCGCCGGAGGACCGGGGATGGCTCTGGTACAACGACGCCACCGAGACGCACGCCTTCGCGCTGCGCACGCTGTCGGAGCTGCGCCCGAAGGACCCTCGCCGCGCGGGCCTGGTGCAGTGGCTGCTCCTGGACAAGAAGCTGGGCCACTGGAAGTCCACGCGCGCCACGGCGGAGGCGCTCTACGCGCTGGTGAACTACATGGAGGCGGAGGGCTCGCTGGCCGCGCGCGAGGATCTGAAGGTGACGGTGGGCCCGAAGGTGGTGACCATGACCTTCTCGCCGGACGTGTACACGGGGAAGAAGAACCAGGTGGTCCTCTCCGGGCCGGAGGTCAACGCGAGCACGGCGTCGACGGTGGTGGAGAAGACGACGCCGGGCTTCGCCATCGCCTCCGCGACGTGGCACTTCTCCACGGAGGAGCTGCCGAAGGAGGAGCGCGGGGACTTCTTCCAGGTGTCGCGCCGCTACTTCGTGCGGATCCGCGAGGGCAACCAGACGCTGCTGCGCCCGCTGTCCGACGGCGCGACCCTCCGTCCCGGCGACGAGGTGGAGGTGCAGCTGTCCCTGCGCACGAAGCACGCGGCGGAGTACGTGCACCTGAGAGACCCACGCGCCGCGGGCCTGGAGCCGGAGAACGCGCAGTCGCGCCACAAGTGGGACCAGGGCATCGTCTGGTACGAGGAGACGCGCGACTCGGGGACGAACTTCTTCTTCGAGGCGCTGCCGGCCGGTGAGTACACGTTCAAGTACCGGCTGCGCGCGAACCTCGCGGGCACCTTCCGCGTGGGCCCGGCGACGCTCCAGTCCATGTACGCGCCGGAGTTCACCGCGTACTCCACGGGCGCGGTGCTCACCGTGGGCAAGGCGCCGTAGGCCTCAGCAGGGGAGGGGGCCGGCGCTCCAGGCGGCGCCGGTCCGCTACTCCGCGCAGGTGGCGGCTTCGTCGGTGGGGTGCAGCGTGGCGATGCCGTAGGTGCCGTTGCGCGTGCCGCACCAGATGCGCCAGTTGCCGCCGCCCACGTCCGGCGCCGAGTACACGCCGCCTTCCTTCTTCGCCCCGCCGCGCGCACAGCAGCGCGCGAACGCGCGGGTCCCGATGGCGGCGATGGACACCGCGTCCTGCGACGTCGAGAAGCCCCCTGTCCGCTTCACGCCGCAGGACCACGGCGCCAGGCCCTTGAAGCGGATGAGGTACTGGTCGCCCGTCACCGCGGCCTCGCCCTTCACCGGGCCCTGGTAGCAGACCTTCCCCTCCGCCTCGAGCTGCGCGTAGCGGGGCAGGAAGTGGAGGCCGCCAATCGGGCCCCGCTGCCAGTCGTCTCCGCAGAAGACGTGCGTGAACGCGTTGCGCGGACCGGTGCTCACCCACAGGCTCGTGAGCCACTCGATGTTCGCCTGCCGGGAGCCCGGACGGCCCGCGGCGGACAGCGCGCGCTGCACCCGCGCGTCGTCGTAGTGCTTCGCGAAGAAGCGCTGCACGTCCGCGGCGCTCACGCTCGCGTCGGGACGCGCGGGGCACAGGTCCAGCACCTCGCGGTCCAGCGCGGACAGCGCCGGGGTCCTGGCGAAGAGGGGCGGTTGATCACACGTGCTCGCGCAGGCCGGGCCCTCGCCCGGAGCCGCAGCGCGGCCCGCGGGTGCGCGCACCGCCACCGCGACCGCTCCCTCGTCGTCCGGCGCCGCCGCGGGAGCCGCCGCACCGGCTCCGCTCCCGACGGGCCTGACCTCCGCGAGCGATGCCCCACCCCCTCGCGACGCCAGCTGCTGGCGCGTGTTCTCACGGTCCGCGCGCACGAGCGCGTCCGTGTCCGGCGCCTTCTGCACGGCGTCGGTGGGCGCGCCATCGCACGGCACCCAGCCCTCCGCCTTCGGCCCCTGGAGCTTGCACCACGCGCGGTTGGGGCCTCCCTTCTTCATGAGCGGATAGGACACACCCGGCTGCACGGAGAAGACGACCTTGGAGGACTCGGGCTGCTCCACCGCGTCCACGGACTCGTCGGTGACGAAGACGCCGCTGCCCGCGTGGGCAACGGGGGACACGGAGAGGGCCAGGACGAAGCAGGCGAGCGACCCGGAGAGGCGCATGGTGCGCCGGACTCTAACAGGCGCGCCCGAAGCCCGCTGTTCCCCGGTTGCGCCCGGCGCCGCGCCGCGAAATAAACGCGCCCGATATGAAACCGATGAATTTCCGAGGCCGCTGGGTGCTCATTACCGGCGCGTCGTCCGGCCTGGGGCTGGAGATGGCCCGCCTGCTCGCGAAGGAGCACGGCGCCCACATCATCGCCGTCGCCCGCCGCGAGGACCGGCTCACCGCGCTCCAGGCGGAGCTGGAGTCCGCGCACGGCGTGCAGGTGCTGCCCCTGGCCGCGGACCTCACGAAGCCCGGTGAAGCCGCGCGCGTCTTCGAGACCGCCACCTCAGGCCGCGCCGTCGACGGCGTCATCCTCAACGCCGGCGTCACCTACTTCGGCCACGCGCTGGAGCAGCAGCCCGAGTCCTTCGACGCGCTGCTGGCCACCAACATCACCAGCGTGGTGCGCATGTCCCAGCTCTTCGGCGCGCACTTCGCGAAGCAGGCCGGGGGCGGGGCGCTGATGCTCGTGGCGAGCACGGCGGGCTTCGCGCCGCTGCCGTACCAGACGGCCTACGCGGCCTCGAAGTCCTTCGTCATCAGCTACGGGCGCGGCCTCGCCTACGAGCTGCGCAAGAAGGGCGTGTCCGTCACCGTCTTCGCGCCCGGCGGCATCGCCACGGAGATGCTGTCGCTGTCCGGCCTGGACCGGAAGTTCAAGGCGGGCGACCTGGGCATCATGTCCGCGGAGGCTTGCGCGCGCATCGCCGTGGAGGCCTTCGCGCGCCGCCGAGAGCTCGCCGTGCCCGGCGTCCTCAATCGCTTCCTCGCGACGATGATGAAGCTCCTGCCCCATGGCTTCATGATGGGGCGCTCGGCCGCGCTGTACGAAGGCGCGATGCCCAAGGAGCCGCCCGCGCCCTGAGCCCGGGTCCGGGCGGCACCCGCCGCGGCGCTCAGGCCAGCTTCACCCGCGCCGCCTTCAGCTTGCCCACCTGCACGGTGTACTCGCCGGCCCCCAGGTCCGCCTTGGGGTCGGTGACCTTCTCGCCGTTCACCCGGACGCCGCCCTGGGTCATCAGCTTGCGCGCCTCCGTGGCGGAGGCGACGAGCTTGGTCTCCGGCAGCAGCTTCGTGACGAGCAGCTTCTCCGCGCCCGCGAGCGACACCTCCACGAGCGGCAGGTCCTCCGCCGACAGCTCCTTCTTGGCGAAGCGCTTCTCGAAGTCCTCCGCCGCCTTGCGGCCCGCCTCTGCTCCCTGGAAGCGCGCGGCCATCTCCTGCGCGAAGGCGACCTTCGCGGCCTTGGGGTGGGCCTGGCCGGACTTCGTCTTCTCCTCCAGCTCCAGCACCTGCTTGAGCGGCATGGACGACAGCAGCTTGTAGTACCGCCACATCAGGTCGTCCGTGATGCTCATCAGCTTGCCGAAGATGCTGTCCGCCGGCTCGTCGATGCCCACGTAGTTGTCCAGGCTCTTGGACATCTTCGCGCCGCTGATGACGCCGTCCACCAGCTTCGCGTCCAGGCCCTCCAGGATGGGGCCGGTCATGATGACCTGCGGCTCCAGGCCCTCTTCCTTCATGAGCTGCCGGCCCACCAGCAGGTTGAAGAGCTGATCCGTCGCGCCCAGCTCCACGTCCGCCTTCAGCGCCACGGAGTCGTAGCCCTGCAGCAGCGGGTAGAGGAACTCGTGGATGGCGATGGAGAGGTTCTCCCGGTAGCGCTTCTTGAAGTCGTCGCGCTCCAGCATCCGCTGCACGGAGTAGCGCGCCGCCAGGCGGATCATCCCCTCGGTGCCCAGCGCGTCGATCCACTCGGAGTTGAACTTCACCACCGTCTTGTCCGGGTCCAGGACCTTGAAGACCTGCTGCTTGTAGGTCTCCGAGTTCGCCTTCACCTGCTCGCGGGTGAGCGGGGGGCGGGCCGCGTTCTTCCCGGACGGGTCACCGATGAGCGCGGTGAAGTCCCCGATGAGGAAGACCACCGTGTGGCCGAACTCCTGGAAGCGCCGCATGCGCGTGAGCAGCAGCGAGTGGCCCAGGTGCAGGTCGGGACGGCTGGGGTCGAAGCCCGCCTTGATGACCAGCGGCTTGCCCTGGTCATACGAGCGCTGGAGCTTCTTCTTGAGGTCCTCGGGCACGTGCAGGTCCACCGTGCCGCGGGTGACTTCTTCGAACTGTTCTTCGGGGGTTGCCTTGCGCAGTGCGTCCGGGTTCATGGCGCCGCGGACACTAGCCCAAAAAAGACGACGGGCAGGGCGGGACTTCCATGTCCGCCCCGCCCGTGGAGGTCCGCCCCGAGGCTCGGGAGCCGCTCAGGTGTCCAGGAAGTCCCAGCTGCGGTAGAGCCCGCGCAGCGTCTGGCTCTGGGTGACGATCTGGTCCATGTCCACGTCGTCGCTCGTGGTGGGCAGCACCTGGACGATCTGGTCGTCGAAGGCGAGCCCCACCCGGCGGCTGCGCGGGCTGGCCGCCTTGAGGGTGGCGTCGTAGTAGCCGCCGCCTCGCCCCAGCCGCTTGCCGTCCGGGCTGAAGCCCAGGCCCGGCACGACGAAGAGGTCGATTTGATCCACCGGGATCAGGTCCGAGGAGTTGGTGGGCTCGCGGACGCCCAGGCGCCCCGGCTCCAGCTCGCTCTCCGACTTGATGGCCCGGAAGGCCAGGATGCGCCCGTGCACGTGGGACAGCGGGTAGCAGACGATCTTCTCGTCCTGCAGCGCCGCGATGAGGATGTCCCGGGTGGGCACCTCGCCCCGGATGGGGGCGTAGAGGGCCACCGTGCGTGCGTTCTGATAGTAGGGCGACGCCAGGAATCGAGACTGGACCTTCAGGCCCCGCTCATCGATGAGGTCGTTGGTCATCGCCTTTCGGCGCGCCGTCAGTTCCTCACGAAGCGTCACCTTCTTCTCCGCCGCCGCCGCCGTATCCACCGCCGTCTCGCTCACCGCCGCCGCTCCAAAGAAAGAGTCCCCCGCCGAGCCGTGTGTCCAGCGTCCATTGAACCCTTGGAAGCCAGGTGGGGACCGAAATCATGTCACCGCAGGCTTCCCTCATCCCCGGTGAAGGGGGAGGGCTTGCACATGGCGACCGAAACGGACCCCGGAATGGACGTATCGGTTCGAATTTCTGCTGGGCATCACGCACCCCGCAGGGAACAGACCTTTACTGCTCAAATCTCGCTACAAGTCCTTAGAATCACAGGGAAATTCCCAGGATGTTCTGGGAAAATGATAAGGATGGAGAAGCGTGCGGTCAAGCCGTCCTCGCGCGTTTACAAGCCGCCCCGTGGACTTCTATGATGCCCGAGTCCCCGACATGTTGCGTCCGACCCCAACATTGGCTCTCGCGGCGGTAGCCTGCCTCACCTCCGGATTCGCCTGGGCGGGTCCGCAGCTGAACGGTACCTACCAGGGGGAGGCCTTCGGCCCCATCGAGTTGCGCTCGAGCGGGGATCGCCTGGACGGCACCGCGCCGGCCGGGGGGCCCTGCCAGCGCCAGGTCGCCGAGCGGATCCTGACCGGGGAGTTCCAGGGCAACGTCTTCCTGGGGGAGATCACCCTGTGTCAGACGGGGGACACCTGCACCCCGTCCCAGACCTTCCCGGTGATGCTCGTCTACAACGTGGACGAGGGCGTGCTGGGCGGGGTGGTGAAGCTGGAGGATGAGTGCGACTCCCCGGCCCTGCTCAAGAACCACATGCTGGTGCTCCGGGCCAAGGAGCAGGGCGCGTCCCTGACGCCCGCGCCGCCGGCGGCTCCCGAGCCTCGCCAGGCGCCGGAGCAGCGCCAGGTCCAGGCCCCGGCGCAGCCCCCGCCGTCCGGTGGGGCCGCGCAGGTGGCGGCGCAGCGCCGGCTGGAGCCGGTGGACGTGGCGGCCACGCTGAGGCAGGGGCAGGCGTTCCTGGCCGCGCGGAACCCCATCGCCGCCTCGCAGCAGTTCCAGCTGGTGCTGGCCCAGGAGAAGGAGAAGAACAACGCCTGGGCGCTGGTGGGCATGGGCGTGTCGCACTACCTGCGCAAGCAGCAGTCGGAGGCGCTCAGGTTCCTGGAGCAGGCGCGCAGTGTGGGCAGTGGCCTGGCGCGCGCGGAGGCCTTCTTCTGGACGGCGTGCGTGAAGCGGGCGGCGCAGGAGTCGGGGTTCGCCCAGATCGCGCTGCGCCAGGCGGTGCAGGGGGGGTGGACCGCGCCGGAGGGCAACGCGCTGGTGGAGCACGAGCTCCAGCAGTTCTCCAAGGAAGGAGCGTTGTACGAGGCGCAGGTGAAGCAGGCCCGCGGTCGCAAGCGGGTCCAGGGCCGTGAGTCGCAAGGAGCTGGAAGCGCCAGCCCGTGAACGCGCCGAACTCCGCCTCGAAGCCCGTCCGGGTCTTCGGCAACTACGAGATCCAATCGCTGCTGGGCAAGGGCGGCATGGCCGAGGTGTACCGTGCGCGCGTGCGCTCCGGTCCGTACGAGGGCTGGACGGTGGCGCTCAAGCGGCTGTTGCCCGCGCTCACCCGGGACCCGGCGTCGGTGGACCTCTTCCGGCGCGAGGCGCAGCTGTCGCGCCAGCTGGACCATCCGAACATCGTGAAGGTGCTGGACGCCGGGATGCTGGACGACGTGTCCTTCCTGGTGATGGACTTGGTGGACGGGCGCGACCTGGGCCACATCCTGCGCCGGTGCAAGGCGCGCGGGATTCCGCTCCCCGTCGACTTCGCGGTGTACCTGGCGAAGGTGCTGCTGGAGGCGCTCGCGTACGCGCACACCGCCACCGGGCCGGACGGGACGCCGCTGGGCATCGTTCACTGCGATGTGTCCCCGTCCAACCTGTTCATCTCCCGCGTGGGGGAGATCAAGCTGGGCGACTTCGGCGTGTCGCGCGTGCTGGTGGACGGCAAGCTCCAGGGCGGCGAGGTGCTCGGCAAGCCGTACTACCTCTCCCCGGAGTCGCTGCAGGGCGCCGTCACGCCGGAGGCGGACCTGTGGGCCGCGAGCGTGGTGCTCTATGAGCTGCTCACGCTGAGCCGGCCCTTCGTGGGCTCGACGCCGGAAGAGGTCTTCGCGGGCATCCTGTCGCGCAAGTACCGGCCCCTGCGCGCCGCGCGTCCGGACGTCCCCCCCGCGCTGGACGACGTGCTGGCGCGCGCGTTCGCGGAGAACCCCGAGGACCGCTTCCCGTCCGCGGAGGAGTACGCGAAGGCCCTGGCGCCGCACTTCGACGAGCGCGTGGGGACGCCGCTGGCCATCGCGGCGGTGGTGCGCGGCCTGTTCGGCACCACGGATGAGATGCCCGTGTACCGGAGCTCGCCGTCCAACGGCGCCCCGGACGACAACGGGTAGCCGGGCGGGCAGGGCCCTGGCGTGCGGCCTCCCAGCCGGTGGAGCCCGCTGCGGCGCCTGCCTGGGATGATGACCTTTCCTCCCGCGGACACGCACCGGGAGGAGTCCATGGCGACCGAGCGAAAGCAGCAGCCCGAGCAGAACGAGCCCACCCGCGAGACGCGCCGGGGCGACGAGCGGCTCCCGCCCAAGCGCGACGAGGCCCAGGAGGATGGCCTCCCCGGCTACGGACAGCCCGACCCGGAGGTGCGCGAGAAGAGCCTGCCGGATCAGAAGTGGTGACCGGCCCCTGATGGCTCGGACGCGAGCAGGCACCGACCGCGCCTTCCGTCAGCGCTCGTCGAGCTCGCGCCGGGGCTGGGGCGAGGCGGGGCTCAGCCTTCGAGGGCACGCACCCTGGGCACATGCGTGCACAGCGCGTCCACGACGCGAGCGACCTCCGCGGCGGTGGTGCTGGGGCCCAGGCTGAAGCGCAGGCTCCCGCGCGCTGCTGCCGGGGACAGGCCCATGGCGCGCAGCACGTGGGAGGGGGACAGCGTGCCGGACGCGCAGGCCGCGCCCGACGAGACGTGGATGTCCTCCAGGTCCAGCGCCATCAGCAGCGCCTCGCCCTCCACGCCGTCGAAGCGCAGGTTGCTGGTGTTGGGCACGCGAGGCGCGGCGCCTCCATTCACCGTCACCCCGGGCAGTCGCTGGAGCACCTGCTGTTCGAAGGCATCGCGCAGGGCGCCGACCCGCGCGGCCGTGTCGGCCTGCTCCGCTGTGGCCAGCTCCAGGGCCAGGGCCAGGGCCTCCGCGTAGGGGACGTTCTGCGTGCCCCCGCGTCGGCCTCCCTCCTGGTGCCCGGGCGTGAGCGCCCGCACGTCCACGCCCTTGCGCACCACGAGCACGCCCACGCCCTGGGGGCCGCCGAACTTGTGCGCGGAGAGGGAGAGGAGGTCCGCGTCCACCTCGCGCAGGGTGAGCGGCACCTTGCCCGCGGCCTGCACGGCGTCCGTGTGGAAGAGGATGCCGCGCTGGCGGCACGCGCGGGCGGCCTCGGCCACCGGCTGGAGCACGCCCGTCTCGTTGTTGGCCCACATCAGCGAGCACAGCGCGGTGTCCGGCGTGAGCGCCTCCAGCACCGCGTCCAGCGGCACGCGGCCATCGGCGCCGGGGGCCAGCCGCACCACCCGGGCGCTGTCCTGCTCCAGCTGCGCGAGCGCCCCGAGCGCCGACGGGTGCTCCACCGAGCTGGACACCACGCGGCGGCGCTCCTTCATGGGGCGGGCCGCCCAGGCGCCCAGGAGGGCGAGCGCGTCCGACTCGCTGCCCGACGCCGTGAAGGTGAGCTCCTTCGGCTCGCAGCCCAGGACGCGCGCCACCTTCGCTCGCGCCGCGTCCAGCCGGGCCCGGGCCTCGCGCCCGCCACCGTGCACGCTGGAGGGGTTGCCGAAGCCTCCTCGCGTGAAGGCCCGGGCGAGCAGCGCGCCCACCTCCGCGCGCACCGGCGCGGCGGCGTTGTGGTCCCAGTAGATCACGTGTCCTGCGCGGACAGCAGCGACACCGGCCGCTCCTCGGCGACGCCGAAGGCTTCGAGGAAGCGCGACACCACCTCGCGCTTGAGGGCCTTGCGCTTGGCCGCGCTGCCGGACAGGGGCAGCCGCGCGCCCGCCATGCTGCCGTGGCCGCCGGAGGAGCCGCCCAGGTCCTCGCACAGCTCGCGGATGAGGCGGCCCGCGTTCATGCGCCGGTCCTTCACCCGCAGGCTCAGGAAGAGCTGGTTGCGGAACGTCCCGTACGCCAGGGACCACTTCATCCCTTCCAGGTACATCATCCGCTCGGCGACCTCCGCCACCATGTCCGGGGAGTAGACCTCCTCCAGGTCGGTGATGATGGCGGTGCCGTAGACCTTCGCCTTCTCGATGGACGTGTGGAACAGCTGGAAGAAGCGCGCGGGCAGCTCCGGGTGCTCGATCTGCCCCAGCAGCTGCTTGTCGCAGCGGGGGAACAGCCACAGGTAGCTGTCCACGTCCGTCTGGGTCGTCTCGCGGCCCAGGTCCCGCGTGTCCGCCTTGATGCCGTAGAAGAGCGCGGTGGCGATCTCCACGGACGGCTCCAGCCGGGCGGCCCGCAGGTACTCCACCAGCATCGTGGAGGTGGCGCCGAAGTCGCCGCCCACGTCCGCGAAGGGGGCCAGCAGGCTCTCCTCTCGCAGCGGGTGGTGGTCCACCACCAAGTCTGCGCGGTACCGCGCCGGCAGCGAATGGTTGCGCACCGGCGGCTGCGTGTCCACCAGCCCGAAGAGGTCGTACTGGCTGAAGTCGATCTGCGACACGTGCGACACGGGCAGCCGCAGCACGCGCACGAAGGCGACGTTCTCCGCGCGGCCGATGATGCCGCCGTAGCCCACGTGGGCCTCGAGGCCGGCCTTGCGCTCCAGCAGGTGGGCGAGCGACACCGCCGCCGCCATGGAGTCGGGGTCCGGGTTGTCGTGCGTGAGGATGAGCGCCCGGCGATGGCCCTTGGCCACCTGGAGCAGGCGGCCCAGCTTGTCGGCAGCCGGCATCTTCGCCAGCCGCGCTGGCGGAGGCTCCGAGAGCTCGCCTCCCGCGGAAAGCTGGGCGCGGCGGCTTGGGAGTGAGGGGGTGACAGGCATGGGGGCTCTTCTTTTACTTCCTCCGGCACAGGGATTCGAGAAGTCGGATGTTCTCCCCATAACGTTCCGGAAAAGGTGTTTCCAACACCCCAATGGTGTCGACGAACCGCGCGGCCTTCACGCGAGAGCGGAAGGCCGTCAGTCCGGGTGCTCGCTCGCCTGGTGTTGGGGGCCGGTCGCGCTCGTCCAGCACCGCCGGGTGGCGGTAGCGCGCGTCCAGGCCGCGCGCCGTGCGCGCCGGGGGACCCGATGCGCACGGCTCCGACTTCGCTTCCCGCGACTAGACGGTCTTGTACTTGCGGCCCAGGTCGCGGAAGTACTTCACGCCGTTGTCCAGCGAGTTCTCCATCGCGTCCATCAGCACCGTGCGGAACGTGGCCACGGGCGCGCGGAAGGACTCGTAGTAGCGCTGCCGGTCGATGGAGTGGATGACCGCGGGCATGTAGCCGTTGCGCAGCAGGATGAGGTTGCTGCACATGCGCCCCACCTTCCCGCTGTGCTCGGTGAAGGGGAAGATCTGCAGGAACTCGTGCTGCACCACCGCCGCCTGCTTGATGGGGTGGAACTCGCGGAACTCCGCGCTGGCCGTGTGGTCCACGAGCTTCTCCAGCCGCGCCTGGATCTTCGCGGGCTGGGTGATGTCGTGGAAGTAGGTGCGGTGCAGGGGCATGTCCTTGCGCAGCCCCGCGCGGTCGCGCTCCTTGGCCAGCTCCTTCTCCGTGCGCTCGCGGCGCTCCATGCGCGCGCGCTCCGCCAGGGCCTCCGGCGTGTTGCCCAGGAAGAGGTCGTGCATCCGCTTGATGGTGGTGAGGGTGAGCGCGGACTGCTTCTTCGCGCCCGCGGCCTCCTCGCGGATGTAGTCCGCCACCGCCTTGTGGTTGCGGATCTCCAGCACCACCGGGATCATGGAGGCTTCCGCCGCCGTGCGCTCCGGGAAGAGCGCGGCCATCAGCTCCTGGTGCGTGTACACGACGCCTTCGAGCGCGGCGTCGTGGTAGATCCACGACATCTCGAACCGGTCGAGGAACTCACGCGCGGGCTGCTTGTCCTTGTAGATCTCGAGGTACTCGCGCAGCTGCTCGTTCTTCTCGTCGATGTCCTGGTAGCGTTCCTTCACGGACTGCGGCTCCTTGTCGCCCCGGCCCGCCCCGGGCGCTGATTCCCGGAAGACAGCGCCGGGAGGTACAACGGCACGCGGATTCTAGAAATTCCGCGCGGTTGGAACAAATAAAACCCGACTACAGATTCACCAGGAACACCTCGCACGCCTGATCGAGGAGGTCTTTTGAAAGGGCTGGCGGGATTTGCCGGTATCGGGCCGCGTCGCGGATGAGGGAGACGAGGTCGCGCGGGTGGCACGAGCGCATCTCCATGCTGCGCGGCTTGTAGTAGTGCTCCACCAGGTAGGTGATGGCCTGGTCCACGTAGGGGATGCCTGCCGCCTCGCAGACCCGGCGGAAGATCTCCCGGTAGGACTCCTCGTCCGGGTTGCCCACTTCAATCTTGTACTTGATGCGGCGCAGGAAGGCCTCGTCCACCAGCTCCTTGGGGTCCAGGTTGGTGGAGAAGACGAGGAGCTGATCGAAGGGGATCTCGAACTTCTTGCCGGTGTGCAGGGTGAGGAAGTCCACCCGCTTCTCCAGCGGGACGATCCACCGGTTGAGCAGGTCCGTGGGGTGGACCTTCTGGCGGCCGAAGTCGTCGATGAGGAGCATGCCGCCGTTGGCCTTCACCTGGAACGGCGCCTCGTAGAAGCGGGTGCTCTCCGAGTAGATGAGGTCCAGCGTCTCCAGGGTCAGCTCACCGCCCACCACCACCGCGGGGCGCCGGCAGAGCGACCAGCGCTTGTCCATCTCGAAGGTCTGCCGGCGGCCGTTGGCGTCGCGGCCCATCTCCAGCGACACGGGCGTGTGGATGATGCGGTCGAAGACCTTGATGATCTGGTTGTCGATCTCCAGGCAGTGCGGGACGAAGACCTCGCCGCCGAACATGTTGGAGATGGCCTCCGCCAGGCTCGTCTTGCCGTTGCCCGGCGGGCCGTAGAGGAAGAGCGAGCGGCCGGAGTTCACGGCCGGGCCCAGCTTGTCCATCAGCTCCGCGGAGACGGTGAGGTGGCTCAGGGCGGAGACCAGGTCCTCCTGGCCCACGACGGGCGTCTCCTCCGTCTGGCTGCCGATGAGGGCGTTGTACTGCTCGATGGGGACGGGGGCGGGCCCCACGTAGGTGGAGCGGGTGAGGGCGTCGCGGGCGTACTCGCGGCCCTTCTCCGTGAGGGCGAACTCCACGGACGCGCGGCCAAAGCCCTTGCCGCCGCGCAGGTCCACGAGCTTCTCCGCGGCGAGGAAGTCCACCACGTGCTCCACCACGCCGGACCAGGGCAGGCACATGCTCTCCGCGATGGCCACGCCCGTGCCGGTGCCGGCGTAGTAGAGGAACTTGAGGCCCAGGTCCGACAGCAGACCCATCCTCAGTCCCGTGTCCTCCAGCGACTTCGGCTCCCCTGGAGCGATGTCGAGGATGGACGGGTTCTCCAGCTTGAAGGGATTGTCTTCGTACGCGTAGCCGGCGGGAGGCATCGGGTACAGGTTCTACCCGATTCCCCCGGCCGCCGGGACTTCGCGTCCGCCGACTGTCCTCAAACGTAGGTCAGCCAGTCCGCATAGCGGGCTTCCTGGCCCCGCACGACGCGGAAGTACATCTCCTGGATGAACGAGCCGATGGGGCCCGGCTTGCCGGTGCCCACCTGGCGGTTGTCCACCTCGCGCACGGGGGTGATCTCCGCCGCGGTGCCCGTGAAGAAGATCTCGTTGGAGATGTAGAGGGCGTCGCGGGTGAACGTCACCTCCTCGATGTAGTGGTTGTGGTCGCGCAGGAGGCGCAGCACCGTGTCGCGGGTGATGCCGTCGAGGATGGGCGAGGAGAGGGGCGGCGTCTTGATGACGCCCTTCTTGTTCACCATGAAGATGTTCTCGCCGGAGGCCTCCGCGACGAAGCCGCTGACGTCCAGGAGGATGGCCTCGTCGTAGCCGGCGAGCACCGCCTCGCGCTTGGCGAGGATGGAGTTGACGTACTGGCCCGTAATCTTGCCGCGCACCATGTTCACGTTCACGTGGTTGCGCGTGAAGGAGCTGACCTTGGCGCGGATGCCCTCCTTCATGCCCTTGTCGCCCAGGTACGCGCCCCAGTCCCAGGCGGTGATGCCCACGCGGGTGGGGTTCACCGCGCCCAGGCCCATGGCGCCGTCGCCCATGAAGGCCACCGGGCGCAGGTACGCGCCGTTGGCGAACTGGGCCCGCTGCTTGCGCAGGAGCTCCAGCGTGGCCTCCACCAGCTCGTCCTCGGTGTAGGGGATCTGCAGCATGATGATGTGCGCGGAGTCGAGCAGGCGGCGGATGTGCTCGCGCAGCCGGAAGACGGCGAGCCGGCCATCATGGGTCTTGTAGGCGCGGATGCCCTCGAAGACGCCCAGGCCGTAGTGGAGGGCGTGCGTCATCACGTGCACGTTGCCCTCGTCCCATTTCATCAGCTTCCCATCGAGCCAGATGTGTTCGGCGCGCAGCACGGTGGATGAGGTCGAGCTCATCGGGAAGTTCCTCTCGGGCTAGGGGTGGGACGGCTTGCGGACTTGTACCCAGCTACAGCGGGGACGCAAAGCGTGAAACACCAACGAAGGGATCCGCGGCCCCTCGAATGCGCCGCTCTGCGTCAGGCCTGCGCGATGGTGGGGAGGTTGGCGCGGGCCTTCTCGATGTCGCCCTCGTATTTGAGGACGAGGTTGAGCGTGGCGGCGACGACGTCGGCGCTGAGCGCCTCCGCGTTGAGCAGCGCCAGGCTCTGGGCCCAGTCGAGCGTCTCGCTGATGGACGGGGCCTTCTTCAGGTCGAGCGCGCGGATGGCGGCCACGGCCTCCACCACCTGCTCGGCCAGCACCTGGGGGACCTCGGGGAGGCGCGCGCGGACGATGCGCAGCTCGCGCTCGCGGTCCGGGAAGTCGATGTGCAGGTGGAGGCAGCGCCGCTTGAGCGCGTCCGACAGCTCGCGGGCGTTGTTGCTGGTGAGGATGACGCGCGGGATGTGCTTCGCGCGGATGGTGCCCAGCTCCGGCACCGTGACAGCGTTGTCAGACAAGACCTCCAGCAGGAAGGCCTCGAACTCCGGATCCGCCTTGTCGATCTCATCCACCAGGAGCAGGGCCGGCGTGTCCGACAGCTGGGCCTGGAGGATGGGGCGGGGGAGGAGGAAGCGCTCGGAGAAGAACACCGCGTCCCCGGACGCGAGCCGGTCCGCGGCCTCCGACAGCGTGGCCGTGCCCTGGGTCAGCTCGCCAATCTTGTCCCGGAGCAGCTGGGTGTAGAGCAGCTGCTTGGCGTACTCCCACTCGTAGAGGGCCTTGGCCTCGTCCAGGCCCTCGTAGCACTGGAGCCGGAGGAAGGTCCGGTCCAGCGCCTGGGCCAGGGCCTTGGCGAGCTCCGTCTTGCCCACTCCCGCCGGGCCCTCCACCAGGATGGGCTTGCCCATCCGGTCCGCGAGGAACACCGCCGTGGCGATCTCAGGGGACGACAGGTAGCCCACCGCCTCCAGGCGACGCGCCGCGTCCTCCACGCTGGTGAACGAGCGAATCTCCGAGGTCGGTCGAGGGGGGCTCACGCGCGTCAACTTAACCGACGGTTCCGCGGCCACTGCGGCAAAAATGCCAGGGTTGTGGGGACGCCGTCCGCACTCTTGAGGGCCTTGGGAGCCATAACCCCTTGGAATCTGGGTGCGTAATTATTTTCGCACCCTGGGCACGCACTGTGCATCCAAGTGAGCGTATCTCAGGACGACGAGGGCGCAGGTCATGTGGGCGTGGCTGAAGTTGGCGATGGCGGTGCTGGTGGTGGTGATGCCGGGGGGCTTCCCCCTCGTGCTGGCGTACATCGCGACGCGGGCGCTGCTGGAGCGCTGGCGGGTGGCGCAGGCGCAGGCCCGGGAAGAGGGCCGCCCGGTGTCGGTGGCGCGGGACGTGGTGGGCGCGCTGCACTTCCGGGACCTCATCCGTGAGGCGAAGGCGGCCACGGCGCTGTAGCTGGCGGGACAGCACCCTGAGCGCGACGAAGGGCCCGGCACTCCACGGAGTGCGCGGGCCCTTGTCGTTTCCGGAAGGCCCCGGCCCTCCCGGGTGAGGGGAGGGCGGGGCGGAAGCGGCTACTTGTCGAGCTCGTCGACGAGCGCCGTCCAGTCGTCCTCGCCGCCTTCGGGGGTGGTGGGCAGCTGCATGACCATGGTGCGCTCGGGGCCGTCCTCCTCCTGCGGCACCGGGGCGGGGGTCGGGGCGGCCTTCTTCGCGGCGGGCTTGGCGGCGGCCTTGGCCGGGGGCTTGGCGGCGGCCGGGATGACCGGGCTTGCCTGGACGGTGGCGGCCAGGTGCTCTTCCTCGGTGGGCCTGGCGGCCGCCTTCGCGGCGGAGGCGGCCGGGGCCTTGGTCTTGTAGCGGGCCAGCTCCAGCTCGGCGACCTTGAGCGCCTTGCTCTTCTCCTGGACGGACGTCTGGAGGCGGGCGACCTCCTGGGCCTTAATGGCCTCGCGGCGCTCGAGCTCCGCCTTCTGCTTGGCGTTGAGGTCCTCCAGCTCCTTGGCCTGACGCGCCTCCAGGTCCTTGCGCTCCTTCTGCGCGGTGGCGAGCCTGGCGGCCGCCTCGTTGGCCTTGGCCTCCGCCGCGGCGACGCGGGCGTTGAGCTCCTTCTCCGCGCGGGCGCGGGTGCTCTGGGCGTTCTCCAGCGCGAGCTCCAGGTCCTGGGCCTTCTTGGTGCGGGCCTGTAGCTGGGCCTGGGACTCCTTGAGCTTCGCCTCCGTGTCGGCGGCGAACTTCTGGGCCTCCTGGGACAGCTGCGCGATGCGCTGCTCCGCCTTGGCCAGCTTCGCGGCGAGGTCGTCGGAGTGCTTCTTCGCCTCGGCGGCGGCGGCCTGCGCCTGCTGGGCCTGCTGCTGGGCCTGGACCTGGGCCTGCTGGAGCTGTCCGGCCAGGCCGTCGCGCTCGCTGGTGAGCTTCTTCTGCTGCTGCCCGGCCTGCTGCAGCTGCGAGTCGCGCTCCGCGATGGCCTTGCGCGCCCCGTCCAGCTCGCTGGAGACGTGGGCGATCTGCTGGTTGAGCGCGTCCACCTGCTTCTTCGCCTCGGCGGCCTGGGCCTCCAGCTGGCCTTCCAGCTGCTTCACCTGCTCCGTGCGGGTGGCGACCTCGCGGTTGAGCACCTCCGCCTGACGCATCTTCTCCTGCGTCACGTGCGTGAGCTTGCGGAGCGTGTCCGACAGCTCCTTGCCCTTGGTGTCCACCTCGTTCTGGAGGAGCTCCTCGCGGCGCTGCGACTCGTGGGTGAGCGTCTGGAGGCGGTCCTCCAGGTGGTGCCGCGCGTCCTCCGTCTGCGCGAGCGTGGAGGACAGCTGCGTGACCTCCGACACGCGCGTGCCCAGCTCGTGCTTGGTGACGATGAGCTGCTCGGCCAGGTCCTCGCCGTAGGCCTGGGCCTCGGTGAGCTGGCGCGTGAGGTCCGCCTGGGTGTTCGCGGCGGCCTGGCGGGACTGGGCGTGGGCCTGCTCCTCGCGGGCCAGCGCGTCCTGCGTGGCGGCGAGCTGGCCCTGCGTGTCCGCCAGCTGCTGGGACGTGGCGCCCAGGTCCGCGGTCAGCTGGTCGCGCTCGCCGGTGAGGGCGTGGATGCGCGCGGTGGTCTCCTCCGCGAGCGCCGCGTGGGCGGTGCGCTCCGCTTCGTAGAGCCCTTGCGTCTCCGACAGGTCCGCGCGCAGCTGGCCGATCTGGCCGGTGAGGTCCTGCTCCAGCGCGTCCTTGGCGGCGCTGAGCGCCTGGAGCTCCGCGATGCGCTGGTCGCGCTCCTCGGTGGTGCGGGCGAGGAGGCCGTTGGTCTCCTGGAGGAGGTCTCGCGTCTCGTGCAGCTCCGCGTCCAGCTCGTCGCGGTGCGTGGTCATCTTCGCCAGGTCGGCGCGAGTGACCTCCAGGGTCTCCTGGGTCTGCGTGAGCGTCTGGCTCGTCGCCTCCAGCTCGCCGCGCGTCTCCGCGAGCGTGCCCTCGGTGCTGGCCAGCGTGTTCTGCGTGTCCGCGAGCGTGGCTTCCGTGCGCGCCAGCGTGCCCTGCGTGTCCGCGAGGGTCGCCTCGGTGCTCGCCAGGGTCTGGCTGGTGGCCTCCAGCTCGCCCTGGGTGGTGGAGAGCGCCTCCTCCGTCTGCGCCAGCCGGGACTGGGTGTCCGTCAGCGTCTGGGTGGTCGCCTCCAGCTCGCCGCGGGTCTCCGAGAGCGTCCCCTCCGTGCGGGCCAGCGTGGCCTGCGTGTCGGAGAGGGTCTGGCTGGTGGCCTCCAGCTCGCCGCGCGTGGTGGAGAGCGCCTCCTCCGTCTGCGCCAGCCGGGACTGGGTGTCCGTCAGCGTCTGGCTGGTGGCCTCCAGCTCGCCGCGCGTCTCCGCCAGCGTGCCCTCGGTGCTGGAGAGGGTGTTCTGCGTGTCGGCGAGCGTGGCCTCGGTGCGGGCCAGCGTGTCCTGCGTCTGCGCGAGCGTGGCCTCGGTGGTGGCCAGCGTCTGGCTCGTCGCCTCCAGCTCGCCGCGGGTGGTGGAGAGCGTCTCCTCCGTCTGGGCGAGGCGGGTCTGCGTCTCGGAGAGCTGCTGGCTGGTGGCCTCCAGCTCGCCGCGCGTCTCCGCGAGGGTGGCCTCCGTGTTGGAGAGGGTGCCCTGCGTCTCGGAGAGCTGCTGGCTGGTGGCCTCCAGCTCGCCGCGCGTCTCCGCGAGGGTGGCCTCCGTGCTGGAGAGCGTGCTCTGCGTCTCGGAGAGCTGCTGGCTCGTCGCCTCCAGGTTGCCGGTCAGCTCGGCGATGCGGGCGTCGCGGTCGGCGACGTCGGTCTGGAGGCCCTCGATGGTGCTGTCGCGCTGGGCGACGGTGTCCTCGAGCGAGGCCACGCGCGCGGAGAGCTGCTCGCCCTGGCGCTGGGCCGCGTCCAGCTGCTCGGTGAGGGCCTGGATCTGGCCGTTGAGGTCAGCCTCCAGGGCGTCCTTGGCGGCGCGCAGGTCCTCCATCTGGCTGGTGAGGTCCTGCTCCAGGGCGTCCTTGGCCTGCTGGAGCGCCTGGAGCTCCGCGGTCAGCTCGTTCTCGCGGTCCTCCAGGTGCGTCTTGACGGCCTCGACCTCGCCCTCCAGCTCACCGATGCGCTCGCGGTGCTGCTGGATGGTGGCGTTGAGCTCCGCCTCGCTGTTCTCGTTGCGGGCGATGGTCTCCTGCAGCTCGCGGTCGAGCGCGGCGAGCTTCCCGTCCCGCTCCTCCACGCGCTGCGTGAGGTCCGCCTCCAGGGCGTCCTTGTCCAGCCGGAGCTGGTCGCGCTCGCCGGTGACGCGCGCGACGTCGGACTCCAGGTCCGCCACCTGCTGCGTGAGGCGCTGCTCCAGCGCGGCGCGCTCGGCGGTGAGGCGTTCGATCTCCGCGTCCGAGCGGCTGGCGTGCTCCTCCGCCGTGGTGGCCCGGGCCTCCAGGCCGCGCACGGTGGCGTCGCGCTCCTGCTCGGTCTGGGTCAGCCGCTCCTGGAGGGCCTGGAGCTCCCCGCCCAGCTCGGCGTAGCGGTTGTCGCGCTCGCTGACGGTGCGGGACAGCTCGGCCTCGAACTGGTCGCCGCGCTCGCGCAGCTGGAGGATGTCCGCCTCGTTGGCGCGGACGGTGTCCTGGAGCTTCTGCTCCTTGACCTCGAACTCCAGCGTGACGACGCCGAGGTGCTTCTCCAGCTTGTCGTACTCGGTGCGCCAGTTCTCCAGGTCCGCGCCGCGCCGGGCCAGCTCCTCGTCGCGGAGGTTGACCTCCTTGCGCAGGACGTTGATGTCCTTCTCCTTGGAGGCGACGACCTCGATGAGGTCCTTCTCCGAGGAGAACTTCTGGAGGAGCAGGTCGTCGACGGTGGCGCCGTGCTCGCGCTCCTTCTGGACGATGGACTGCTGCGCGTCGTTGAAGCGCCGCAGCAGGTCGTCCACCTGCATCTTCAGGCCCTGCAGCTCCACGTCCTTCTCGTGGAGGCGGTCCTCGACGGAGAGCAGCTCGCGCTCGCGGACGCTCCAGATCTCCGACAGGCGCGCGAGCTGGGCTTCGCGCGTCTTCAGCTCGTCCCGGAGGATCTGGATCTTGCCCTCGGGCGTGCCCATCAGCTCGCGGCGCGGGGGCGGGCGCTTCAGCTGGCGGGACTCCGCGAGCAGCTCCGCCTTGCGGTCCGCGATGGACGAGAAGGCCCGGTCCATGAAGGCCTTGTCCTCGTCCGTCATCGCGCTGCGGCGCTCGCGCTTGGGCAGCTTGGGCGGGGCGCCGGTGCGCACGCCGGGCATGGGCGGCGGGGCTTCCCGTGGGGCACCGGAGAGCGCGGCGTCCAGGTCCGCGTCCGAATCATCGGAGCCGGGAGGCACGATGCCCGCGCTCATGGACGCCAGCTCGCCCATCTCGAACGGGATGACGAGGTAGCCGTCCGCGGCGGCCGGCGTCTCACGGTGTTTGTTCAGACCCTCCACACCCGAGTCGGAGGAGAGCAGGAGGACCTTGAGGTTCTGGCCCCACTTGCCCTTCTTGATCTGCCCGCAGAGGGCGAAGCCGGACTGGTCCGGCAGCTCCGCGCGCACGACGACGAGGTCTGGTCGGCGCTTCTCCAACTCCCGCTGCGCGTCTGACGCAGTGGTGGCCATGGCCGTGTTGTAGCCCGCGCTCTTGAGCACGGAGGCCATGCTGAGTGCGAAGTCGTTCTGGCTTTCGACGATGAGGACGCGACGCTCCATGAAGCCCTTCACCCAGCAAAAAGTGCAGTGAAAACCGCCACATCCTAGCGGGCGGGGCCGAGGCTTGAAAAGTTTCCGAGCAGCGCTCGGTCGGCTGCCTCACGAGTTCTTGCCGCGAACCGCTCCCTGGCCGACAGGCGGGACCGCCCCCGGGGGCACGTCCGTGTCCGGATCCCGCCCGGGAAAGTTGGTGGGCGGGGTGTGCCGGGCGAAGCGGGCGCCCTCGGGGGGACAGTACCCGTGCGCGAGCTGCGCGAACCACGGGTTGAGGGTGGAGTCGGGGGGCTGGGGCGCGGGCCCCGGGTCCTCGGCGTCCGCGGCCTCCACCTCGAGCGCGTCCGCGTCGTGGACCTCGTCGTTGTCGATCTCCTCCGCCTCGTCCAGCGCCGCGCTGGCGTTGGAGGGCGTGTGCCCGACGTCGTCGTCCAGGGACTGGGCCTCGTCGGCGGCGATCTCCTCCGGCTCGTCGTCCGTGGACGCGGTCTTGGACGGCGACAGCACCGGAGGCGTGGGGACCAGCCGGGGCGGTCCCTGACGCGGAACCGGCGGCGGCGCGGCCGCGCGGGGCGGCAGCTGCGGCGGGCGGTCCGCGTCGGAGCCTCCTCGGATGGGCGGCTTGTCGGACTCCGCGAGCACCGGGGGACGGGAGGCGGGCCGCCCAGGATCCGCGGCGAGGCCGCCACGGATGGGCGGTTTGTCCGCGTCGGCCATGGGAGGAGAGGAGGGAAGGAGGCGGGGAGGTTCCGAGGAGGCCGGCTCCGACGAGCGCTGCGGCCGGCTGGAGCCCGTGCCCCGAGCTCCGCTCAGCAGGGAGCGCATGGGCACGATGGGCGTGGGCGCGGGGGACTCCTCCTCCCGCATGACCTCGGCCCGGCGCACGATGGGCGTGGGGGCGCGCTCCTCGTCCTCGCTGAGGGAGGTGGGCCGACGGACGACGGGCGTGGGGGCGGGGGCTTCTTCCTCCAGGGGCCGACGGACGACGGGCGTGGGGGCGCGCTCCTCGTCCTCGGGCGCTGGCCGGCGCACGATGGGCGTGGGGGCCGGCGTGCCCGTGTCGTCCTCCCGCATCGGCCGGCGCACCACCGCCGTCGCCCCAGAGGAGGGATCCTCGGAGGCGTGGGGCTCCTCGTCCGGATCCCCGGCGGCGTCCCCGTCGGCATTCTTCAAGCCGAGGGCCTTCGCCAGGGGGCTCGTCACCATCTCCGTGGGGGGAGCCAGCTCCGGGCCACGCCCTCCCAGGGGCTCCGGCTCCTCGTCCTGCTCCACGGGGGCGGCGGGCAGCGACGTCCTCGCGGTGTCGTCCGTCGCCTTGGCGGCGGCCGGGGGCGCGGGCTCCGGCGGAGGCGCCGCCTCCTGGGGCTGCGGCGCGGGGGCCCGGGCGGGCGCGGCGGTCTCGCGCAGCGGCAGGCCCAGGACCATGGGGACTTCGTCGGGCCGCATGTCCGGCTCGGTCTTGACGAGCCGCGTGTCCATGCCGTCCTCCAGGGCCATGCCCATCACCAGGGGCAGGTCCTCCCCGTTCTCCTTGGTGGCAGGGGACGCGGCGTCGGACGTGGCCTGTGCGGCGGGCTTCGCGGGCGGCCTGGGCGCGGGGGCGGGCTTGGACGCCTCTGGCATGCCCAGGCTCGCGAGCCGGTTGGTGGGCGTGCCCGTCATCGTGACGTCGGGCGGCTCGCTGGCGGCCTCCACCGGCACGTGGCCCCGCTTCTCCAGGAGCGAGTCGTAGAGGTCCAGCAACTGGCCCCGGATGAGGCCCGCGTCCAGCACCTGCTCCGCGAACGCGCGCCCGGCCTTGCCCAGCGCGATGCGGCGGGGCACGTCGCGCGCCAGGTCCAGGATGCGCTCGGAGAGGGCGCGGCTGTCGCCCGGGGGGAAGAAGACGGCCGCGTCCTTTGGGATCAGCTCGCGCGTGACGGGCAGGTCCGCGGCGATGACCGGCCGGCCGGCGGCCAGGTACTCGGAGACCTTGGCCAGCGGTCCGCCCTGGATCCGGTTGCGCTCCGAGTCGTCCAGCGGGAGCACGCCCACGTCCGCCAGCGCCAGCACCTTGACCAGGTCGTCGTGGGACACGGGCGGCTGGAAGTCGACCTTCTCCTTGATACCCAGGTCCTTGACCAGATCCTCCAGGTGGGGCTTCCAGTCCGGGTGGTGCGCGCCCACCAGCGTCAGGCGCACGTCCACCTGCTGGGCCGCGAGCGCGGTGGCGCGCAGCAGGGTGGGCAGGCCCTGCCAGCCCACGTGGCTGCCCAGGTACATCATGCGCAGGGGCGAACCGTCCGGGGCGCCGAGCACCTCCGGGTCGTACGGCTTCAGGTCCACGGGCGCGCGAATCGTGCGCAGCTGGTCCTCCGCCGCGCCCAGCCCCTGGATGTACGCGCGCGTCGTCTGAGAGCCGGTGACGACGAGGTCCGCGTTCATCAGGCAGAACAGCTCCTGCCGGCGGATCTTCGACAGGAAGCGGCGGTCCCCGTCCGTCTGCGGATGGGTATAGCGCAGCTCCTGCGAGGGGAACGTCTGGGCCTCGTAGATGAGGCGGTAGCCGTAGTCCGCCTTCAGCTCGCAGAGCGCGTAGCCGCCGAAGGGGTCCGTGAAGTGGGCGAGCGCGTAGTCCTCGCTCTCCAGCTGCCGACGCACGGCCCGTTCGAAGGATTGGATGCGCGATGCCAGGTCCCCGGAGCCTACCGGGACGCGGAGCAGCCGGGCGCCCTGGTACTTCTCGATATGGGAGTGGTCCGGCGTCTTCGCCGACAGCACCACCACCGAGAAGCGATCAGGCAAAGCCTTCAGATACTCGGTCAGTCGGCGTGAGGAGCCAGACGGGCCGGGGATGACGTCGAAGCTGCACAGGAGAAGTCTGGGCAGGTCACTCAAGCGGCCGCAGGATACTTGGACAGGGGGGAGGTGTCATCGGGCGTGAAGGAAAGAAGGGGGTCGGCGGAACAACACATCCCGTGACGGATGCGTTGACCCCCTGTATGCCGCGTCATAACGAGGCGAGGTGTCCATGGATGAGCGGAAGGGCATCACCGTGAGCTACCTGCGGCAGCTGGCCCGGAGAATCCTCCGGGAAGGGGCTGGCGCGTCCCGCGGGCGGGAGCTGGTCTCCTCCCTGGCCGAGCGCATTCCCGCCCTGGGGCGGCTCGCGCGCATGGCCGGGCTGGCGACGTCCCGGCGCGGCTCCGGTGACCTGGGCGGCGAGGAGCGGACCCTGGACTCCGGCCGGGCGCCTCCCCGTCCCGCTCCGGAACCGGCGTCCGAGTCCGTGCCCCTCCCTCCGCCCGAGGCCGCCGCGCCGCAGGCACGAGAACTTTCCGAGGAGCCCATCACGGAGCCCGGCGCTGGCCCCAGGACGCGGCCCGCGAAGGTGGTGACGTTCCCCGCGCGCGCGAAGCCGCGCCGCGAGCCCGAGGATGAGGACACGGTGTCGCTGGCGCCCACGCCGCGCCCGTCGAGCTCCCCCAAGGACGAGGTGCCCGCCACGCCGCCCGAGCCACCGCACGCCGCCGAGCCCCTGATGGAGGGGTTCTTCGTGACGAAGATGGCGGGGGAGGAGGAAGCGCGCCGCCACCATCTCCTGGAGGAGCAGGCGCCGCGCCTCCCACCGGCGGACGCATCGCCCGAGCGCGACGAGCGCCTGGGCACGCTGCCCCTGGACTACCACGACGACGCGATGGTGCTGCTCGCGAGGGATCCGCACACGCTCTTCGTCTTCTGGGACTTCAGCGATGCGAGCCGGAGCCGGGCGCTGGACGACCTGCCGGCGCCGCGCGCGGTGCTGAAGGTGTTCGAGGGCGAGGGCGTGTCGCGCGAGGTGGACTTCGCGCTGGAGTCGCGCAGCTTCTATCTGCAGGGCATGACACCCGGGCGCACGTACCGGGTGGAGGCGCACTTCGTCGGTGCGGATGGCCGGTCGCGCCGCATCGGCCATTCCTCCAATCGGGCCACGCTGCCGCCCGCGGGGCCGTCGGCGGACACGTCCATCCGGTTCCTGCGCATGCCGCCTCCGCCGGTGGTGGACCGGCTGCGCGCGGAGGCGGTCCCCGCGTCGGCGTCCGCGCGCGTGCCCCAGGTGGAGGAGCGCGAGTACGTCACCTGGCGTCGGGTGCAACTGCCGGGGAGCGCCGGCCTGGTGGACGTGCCGGAGGTCCACCGCGAGCGCACCGAGAAGCATGGCGCTGTGCCGCGCGTCCCCGGCGCCTCGGACCTGCGCTACTCGGAGGTGGCCTCCTCGCGGGGCGAGCCGCGTGCGCCGGGCGCTTCGGATCAGCGCTATGTAGAAGAGGAGTACCTGGAGCGCGCGCCGCGGATGCCGGCCGCTTCGGACCTCCGTTACTCGGAAGAGGTCTACCTTGAGAGCGCGCCGCGTGCGCCCGGCGCGTCGGACCAACAGTATGCGCGCATGGGCGAGGCGGCGTTGGGAGCAGGCGCCGTCCTGGCTCCGTCGCGGGCGGTCGGCTCGTCGGAGGAGCGCTACCTGTCCGTGGCGCGGGCTCCGGGGGCTTCGGATCAGCGCTACGGGCAGGCCGTGGGCGTGACGGACTCTCCGTATCTGGAGGTGCCGCGCGCCCCAGGGGCTTCTGCGCAGCGGTACGGGCAGACGCTGCTTCCGGGCGGTGTTTCGGAGTACCGCTATCTGGAGATACCGCGCGCGCCGGGCGCTTCGGACCAGCGCTACGTCGAGGGCGCGGGCGGGCAGGGGGCGCGAGAGGTCCCGCGCGCGCAGGGGGCCTCGGACCGTCAGTACCTGACGGTTTCTCGTGCGGCCGGGGCCTCGGACCAGCGGTACTTGAGCGTGCCGCGCGCGGCTGGAGCGTCGGACCAGCGCTATCTGTCCGTGGAGCGTGCGGCTGGGGCTTCGGACCAGCGGTACTTGAGCGTGCCACGTGCGGCTGGGGCTTCGGATCAGCGCCATCTGTCCGTGGATCTCGCGTCGGGAGTTTCGGATCAGCAAGCTCGCGCCGTGCCTCGGACGACCGGGACCGCGGATCAACACCACCTGTCCGAGGATCGCGCGACGGGTGCTTCGGATCGGCCGCGCCTTGGTGGGTCGCCCGCTGACTCCTGGTCTCCGGAGGGACCGGTCGCGCAGGCACCTGCCCCTTCGTCTCGGGCGGATGTGCTCGAAGCGCGGGACCTGCCGTCGTCGCGTCCGGCCGACGGTGCACCAGCTCAAGCCGCCTCCACGGACTCGTGGCGGCCCGCGGAGCCCGAGCCTCCCCAGAACCCATGGGCCATGAGCGTGGCGCGCGGCCCCACCGCGTCTGAGCAGCGTGCCCTCGACAGGGCCCGCGAGGTCGCGCGCAAGGCCGCACCGGCCGCCGAGCCTCCGAGCCGCCCCGCGCCCGCGAAGGTCGAGCCCTCCGCGGCGCCTCCAGCCACCCCTGAAACCCCGACCCCTTCGAGCCCCGCAGCAGCCAAGGCGGACGCTCGGAAGGCGGCCCCGAAACCCTCCAAGTCCCGGTCTTCGCGCCGTGGACGGAAGTGAACCCGCACGGCCTCTCCGACCGACCTATGAGCCTGGGCTCCCTCGCGCTGGTCCTTCACGCGCACCTGCCGTTCGTCCGCCACCCTGAATACGAAGACTTCCTCGAGGAGGACTGGCTCTACGAAGCCATCTCCGAGACGTACCTGCCGCTGCTGCGCGTGTTCGACAGGCTGGTCGAGGACCGCGTCCCCTTCCGGGTGACGATGACGCTCTCGCCCACGCTCGTGTCGATGCTCAACGACGACCTGCTGCGCGAGCGCTACGCCCGGCGGCTGGACCTGCTCTGCGAGCTGGGCGCCCGCGAGGTGCATCGCACGCGGGAGGACCCCACGTTCCACGCGCTGGCCGTCTTCCACCGCGACCACTTCGAGTCGCTGCGCCTCGCGTACCACAACCACTACCGGCGCGACCTGGTGGCCGCGTTCCGCAGGCTCCAGGACTCGGGCCACCTGGACATCCTCACCTGCAACGCGACCCACGGCTTCCTGCCGCTCATGCAGCAGACGCCGGAGGCCGTGCGCGCCCAGGTGACGGTCGCCGCGAACCACTACCGCCAGAACTTCGGCCGCGACCCCGCCGGCATCTGGCTGGCCGAGTGCGGCTACTTCCCGGGCCTGGAGCGCATCCTCGCCGCCGAGCGCATCCGCTACTTCTTCGTCGACACGCACGCGCTCACGGACGCCACGCCCCGCCCGCTGCACGGCCCCTACGCGCCCATCTTCACGGAGCCCGGCGTGGCGGCCTTCGCGCGCGACCCGGAGAGCAGCCAGCAGGTCTGGAGCACCGAGCACGGCTACCCCGGCGACCCCGTCTACCGCGAGTTCTACCGGGACATCGGCTGGGACCTGGACCTGGACTACATCCGGCCCTTCATCCAGCCCACCGGCGACCGCAAGAACACCGGCTTCAAGTACTTCCGCATCACCGGCAAGACGAACGACAAGCAGCCCTATGATCCGGCCGCCGCCCGCGAGCGCGCCTGGGTCCACGCGGGCAACTTCCTCTTCAACCGCGAGCGCCAGTTCGAGTACCTCGCGTCGCGGATGGGCGGCCGCAAGCCCGTGGTCGTCGCCCCCTACGACGCGGAGCTCTTCGGCCACTGGTGGTTCGAGGGCCCCCACTTCATCGACGCGCTCATCCGCCAGGCCGCGCGCAACCCCAGCCGCATCCAGCTCATCAGCCCGCTGGACGACCTGCGCGAGCACCCGGAGAACCAGGTGGCCACGCCGCCCATGTCCTCCTGGGGCGCGGGCGGGTACGCGAACATGTGGCTCGACGGCACGAACGACTGGATCTACCGCCACCTCGACCACGCCGCGCGGCGGATGGCGGAGCTGGCCCGGGACTTCCCGGACGCGCCGTCCCTCACGCGCCGGGCCCTGAACCAGGCCGCGCGCGAGCTGCTCCTCGCGCAGGCCTCCGACTGGGCCTTCATCATGAAGACCGGCACCATGGTGGACTACGCCGTGCGCCGCACGAAGGAGCACCTGCAGCGCTTCCTGCGCCTGCACGACCAGGTGCGCGCCGACGCCGTCGACGAGTCCTGGCTCTCCCACGTGGAGGGCCGCGACAACCTGTTCCCCGAGCTGGACTACCGCGTCTACCGGCCCGGTTGAGCGGTCCGGGAACAGGCGGCCGGCCCGGGGGTTCACCTCCTGTCACCGGACGAGGTCGTTCCGGTTGCGGGGCTTCGTTTCCGCTTTAGCTTGAAGGAAATCCATGACCCACACGCTCCCTCCGTTCCGTCGCAAGCTCGTGGCCGCCGTGCTGGTGTTGGCGTCGCCCACGCTCGCCCTCGCGCAGGCCCCCGCCGCCAGGCCCGCAACGCCCCAGACGCAGCGGGCGGTCTCCGGTCAGGCCAGCAACCTCCAGCCCGCCACGACCGAGGCCCAGTCGCTCGCCTCGCTGGCGCCGCTGGTGGATTCGGTGAAGTCCGCCGTGGTGAACGTGGACGTGCAGGCGAAGCCGGAGATGCCGGCGGGCATGGAGGACAACCCGCTCTTCGACCGCTTCTTCGGCGGCAACGGCCGGGGCCGCGGCCGCAGCGAGCGTGAGCAGATCCGCCAGGGCGCCGGGTCCGGCTTCATCATCGACCCGAAGGGCATCGTGCTGACCAACAACCACGTCGTCGAGGACGCGGTGACCATCACCATCCGCCTGGACGACGGTCGCTCGTTCACGGGAGAGGTGGTGGGGCGCGACCCGCTCACCGACGTGGCCGTGGTGAAGATCAAGGAGAAGGTGGATCAGCTCCCCACCGTGAAGCTGGGCGACTCCGACGCCGTGCGCGTGGGGGACTGGGTGCTGGCCATCGGCAACCCGTTCGGCCTGGCCTCCAGCGTGAGCGTGGGCATCCTGTCCGCGCGCGCCCGTGAGATTGGCGCCAGCGTTTACGACGACTTCCTGCAGACGGACGCGGCCATCAACCCTGGCAACTCCGGCGGCCCGCTCTTCAACATGAAGGGCGAGGTGGTGGGCATCAACACCGCCATCGTCGGCGGCGGCACGGGCATCGGCTTCTCCGTGCCCAGCAACCTCATCAAGGCGCTGCTGCCGCAGTTGGAGAAGGAGGGCGCCGTCACGCGCGGCTGGCTGGGCGTGGGCATCCAGCCCCTCACGCGCGAGCTGGGCCAGGCGCTGAAGCTGCCGGTGAGCGAGGGCGCCATCCTCACGCAGATCACCCCCGACTCCCCGGCGTCCAAGGCCGGCCTCAAGCCGGACGACGTGGTGGTGGCCGTGGACGGCAAGCAGGTCCGCTCCGACAGCGAGCTCACCCGCACCGTGGCGCTCAAGCGGCCCAACACCGTCTCCACGCTGACCCTCTACCGCGACGGCAAGAAGCAGGACGTCAAGGTGACCATGGGCACGCGCCCGGACCTGGAGGGCCTGTCCAAGAAGAAGCCGGAGGTCACCGACGAGCAGGACAGCTCGCGCCGCGTGGGCGTGTCCCTGCAGGACCTGGACGCCCGCACGGCGTCCCAGGCTGGCTTCACCGAGCGCGCCGGCGCGCTGATCACGGACATCGTCCCGGGCTCGCCCGCGGACCGCGCGCAGCTGACCCCGGGCATGCTGGTGGTGGAGGCGAACAAGAAGCCCATCGCGAGCGCGAAGGAGCTGGCCGCGGTCATCCGCGCCGCGCCCAAGGGCAGCACGCTGCTCCTGCGCGTGGCCGGCCCCGGCGGCGGGCGCCTCCTGCGCGCGCTGACCGTGCCCTGAGGTCGGACGGCGGGGCTTGGGGACTCACGACCCCGACTTGAACGCGGAGGTGGGCGAACGTCGATGAGCGTCAACTACGTCTCGTTGGGTGACAGCACGGCGGTGGGGGTGGGGGCGTCGCAGGGCGGGGGCTACCCCGACCGGCTCGCCTCCCGCCTCCGGAAGGACGGCCTCCCCGTGGGCCACACGAACCTGGGGCAGAGCGGCGCGCGCGTGCGCGACGTCGTCAACAACGCCCTCAAGCGGGTCATCGCGTTGCAGCCCACGCTCATCACCCTGGGCGTGGGCACCAACGACATCTGGCGCGGCACCGAGGTGGCGGAGTTCCAGGACGACCTGGATCGCATCGCCCGGCGGCTGAAGCAGACCGGCGCGTCCATGGTCGTGGTGAACATCGCGGACATGGCGCTCGCGCCGGTGGCGAAGATGGTGCCCAGCGCGCTGTACGAAGGGCGCATCGACCCGTTCAACGCGGCCATCGCCTCCGTGGCCCGCGCGCACGGGCTGCACCTGGTGGACCTCTACACCGCCAGCCGGGAGATGATCCCCCGGCGCCCGGACTTCTTCTGCCCGGATGGCTTCCACCCGTCCGCGGCGGGCTACGAGGAGTGGGCGGACCTGATGCTCCCCGTGGTCCGCACGCTCGTGCGGCGGTAGTCCCCGGGCCGCCGGGGCCTCCTGCCGCTCAGGCCTTCGCGATGCCCGTGGGGGCGGCGGGCGTGGAGGGCGCGTCCGCGGGCGGCGCGTTGATGCTGCGCTCGCGGCCGGGGTGCACCTCCATGCCGGGCTCGAACGCCGTCACGCGGTTGCGCCCGGTGCGCTTGCTGCAATAGAGCGCCGCGTCCGCGGAGTCCACCAGCGTGTCCTGCGCCGCCGCGTCCGTGGGGAAGTGCGAGACGCCGATGGACACCGTGACGTGGCCTCCGGGCAGCCCCGGGCGGTTGAGCGTGACGGCCTCCGCCACCGCGCGGCGCAGCGTCTCCGCGACCTCCACCGCCGTGGCCTTGGACACCTGCGGCAGCAGCAGCACGAACTCCTCGCCGCCGTAGCGACCGAGCGTGTCCACCTTGCGCGCGCGGGTCCGCAGGACGTCGGAGACGCGGCGCAGGGTCTCGTCGCCAGCGCGGTGGCCGGCCAGGTCGTTGAGCCGCTTGAAGTGGTCCACGTCCACCATCAGCAGCGCCAGCGGCGCGCCGAAGCGCTGGGCCCGCGCCAGCTCCAGGTCCAACCGCTGGAAGAGGTGGCGGCGGTTGGGTATGCCCGTGAGCGCGTCCGTCAGCGTGAGCTTCACCGTCTCCGCGTGGAGGCGCGCGTTCGTCACCGCCGTCGCGGCCTGGTCGGCCACCGCGGTGAAGAGCTCGATCTCCTCCTTGGAGAAGCTCGCCGTCTCCGGGCGCTGGAAGTTGATGACGCCGAGGAGCGTGTCCGCGTGCACCATGGGCACCGCCAGCAGCGAGCCCTGCTCGGAGCCGCCGCGCAGGCCGCGCCGCTCGAAGATGCTGGTGCTGTCCGTGAGGTCCGGCAGGTACACCGCCTTGCGCGACTGCGCGGCCCGGCCGCACGCGCCCTCGCCGATGGCGAAGGTGTGGCCCTCCAGGCCCCGGCCCTGCGGCCACGCGTGCTTCACCTCCAGCACGCCCTCCTCGTTGAGGAGCATGATGGAGAAGTCCTGGATGTGCAGCTGCTCCACCACCATGCGGGTGATGCGCGACAACAGCTCGTCCAGCTCCAGCGTGGCGTTGAGCGAGCGCGCCACGTCGAACAGCAGCGACAGCTCCCGCAGGCGCTCCTCCAGCTCGTCCTTCAGCGCCAGCTTCTCCTTCACCAGCTCAAGGTCGCGGTGCGTGTCGATCTCCTCCACCTTCATGGAGGTGAGCCGCGCGAGCATCTGGTTGAAGGCCGCGCCCAGCCGCGAGATCTCATCCGGGCCCCGGGCCTCCGCGCGCACCAGCAGGTCGCCGTCCGCCGCGCGCCCCATGGCCTCGCTCAACCGCTTGAGCGGCGCGGTGAGCACGAAGCGCAGCGACAGCCAGGTGACGAGCCCCAGGATGCCCACGAAGAGCACCATCGCGCCCAGCGCGTCCTGGAACACCGTCTGGAGCTGGCGGTTCAGCGCGGGCTCGCCCAGGCGCACCTGGAGCACGCCCATGCGCTGCGCGGCCTCGCCGGTGTGACAGCCGGAGCACTCCGGGCCGCCCAGGGGTCGCACCACCTCCGTGCCCTGGTCGCTGGAGCGCGCCGTCTCCGGCCCCGTCGCGGACAGCCGAGCGGCCTCCGGATGCGGGTGGCCCTGCTCGGCCGGCTTCCGGCTCCAGCGGATGCGCCCGTCCGGGGTCAGCACCCGCAGGTCCTCCACGGAGCGGAACAGCCGCGTGTCCGACGCCAGCACCTCCGCCACCGCGCTGTGCGGCGCCGCGCCCGGCGCCTGCGGGAGCATGAACGTGGAGGCGACCGCCTCCGCCAGCGCGAGCGCCTCCAGGTGCGTGCCCTCCCGCACCGCTTGTCGCGCCTCGCGCGAGAAGTGGCCCACGCCCAGGAGCGCCACCACCAACCCGGGCAGCGCGATGCTCCACAAGAGCTTCCTGCCAATCGTCTCGGAACCGAGGGCCATGTGCGGGGCGCAGTGTGCTCCGCGCTCGTGCGTTCTGCCCGCGAGTCACGGAGTGTTCAAAATTGTCAGGGGCGTGACACGCCCTGTCAAACGTGCCGGCGTCGAAATATTGAAACGAGGGTGTTGTTCTCCGGCATGTTCTTGTTTTCAAGGGCTGCGCCCGTGGCACGGTGGACGCACCGCTGAGGGCCGCGGGTGCCCGGAGTCAGGAGAGCCGCCCATGTCCACGCCCGAGTTCATCAGGTCCGCGCTGCTGCCGGTGCCGCACGGCTTCGCCACGCGCGCGGGAGGGGTGTCCGAAGGGCCCTACGCGTCGCTGAACCTGGGCTTCTCCGTGGGCGACGAGCGCCCCCGGGTGGAGGAGAACCACCGCCGGCTGGCCCGGGCCGCGGGCGCGAGCCTGGGCGCGCTCTGCCGGGTGTCGCAGGTGCACGGCGACACGGTGCTGGAGGCGCGCGGCGAGGCCGACGACGTGCTGCGCCCGACGCTGGGGGAAGCGGACGCGCTGTGGACGGAAGGGGAGGGGAGCTGGGTGGCGGTGGGCACCGCGGACTGCGTGCCGGTGCTGCTGGTGGATCCGCGCGGCCGGCGCGTGGCGGCGGTGCACTCCGGGTGGCGGGGCACGGACCTGGAGATCAGCGCCCGCGCGGTGGAGGCGCTCGTGGCGCGAGGCAGCCGGCCGGAGGACCTGCTGGCGGCGGTGGGCCCCTGCATCCAGGCGTGCTGCTACGAGGTGTCCGCCGAGCTGGGCGACCGCTTCCGCGCGCGCTTCGGCGAGGAGGTCGTCCGCGCGGGGGACACGCCGCACCTGGACCTACCGCGCGCGGTGAGGGCGTCGCTCGTGAAGGCGGGGGTGCGCGCGGACCGGGTGGACGTGCTACAGGCCTGTACGGCGTGTGATCCGGAGCGGTTCTTCTCGCACCGGCGGGACGCGGGGCGCACCGGGCGGCACCTCAACTACGTGCTGCACCGCTTCTAGCGGGGCCTGGCCGGGGTCGTTTTCTTGACGGTCTCCGACCGGCCTTCCTATCCTCGACCCGGAGTTCCCTCCGTCCAGGCCCGTGCCGGTGCGTCCCTTCCTCTTCCGCCTGTTTGCCGCCGTCGCGCTGTCCGCGCCGACCGCTTGCGCCACCACCGCTGCCTCGCAGACGGAAGTGGGCCGGCTGGAGGCGGAGGTGCGCACGCTTCGCGCGGCCCAGGCGTCGCTGCTGGAGCGCCTGGAGCGGCTGGAGAACCGCGACGCCGTCTCCCGCGCTCGGAGCGTCACCCCGGCCCCCGCCGCGACCCCGGCGGCCACCGCGAGCGCGAAGCCCCAGGCCGCTTCGCCCGAGGGCGGCGAGCCGCTGGGCCTGGCGCCCGCGGAGCTGACGGTGGTGCGGCTCAAGCCGAAGAAGGAACCCGCGCCGCGCATCAACACGGCGGTGGCGGTGGTGGAGCCGGACGAGGATCAGATGGAGATGTTCATCTCCCCGGTGGAGGGCTCGTCGGGGACGGGCTCCGTCACGCCGTCCCGCCCGGAGCCGCCGGAGAAGGATCCGGACATCCTCGACGCCGAGTACGAGCGCGCGGTGGCCATGCTGCGCACCGGCAACGTGGAGGGCGGCGTGGAGACGCTCACGCGCTTCGCGGCGGAGAACCCGCGCCACCCCCGCGCCGACAACGCCCTGTACTTCAGCGGCCTGGGCCAGATGGGCCTCCAGGACCCCGCGGGCGCGGCGAAGACGTTCGAACGGCTCATCAAGACCTATCCCGCCGGGGACGCCGTCCAGGACGGCATGCTCCGGCTCGCGGAGTGCCGGGTGCGGCTGAACCAGGCCGTGGACGCCCGAGCCCTCTATACCCGCGTCGTCACCCAGTTCCCGGGGACGGCCGCCGCCACGCAGGCGGAGCAGCGGCTCGCCGCGCTCTCGCCGTAAGCCCTTTTGTGAAAGGACGTCGTCCGATGCGCTCCCGGATCCTCGCCTCCCTGCTCGTGCCCCTCACCGTCGCGCCGGCATGGACGGCCTTCGCCCAGGACGCGCAGGAGGATGAATCCCAGTCTTCCTCCGAGACGGAAGGGCAGGACATCTCCGACGACGTGGAGCAGCGTCCCACGTCCGTCACGCTCCCGCCCGGCGCCCCGCAGGGCCGTGAGAGCGCGCCCGGCCAGGTGCACACCGTCGAGACGGGCGACACGCTGTGGGACCTGTCCCAGCGCTACCTGGGCAGCCCCTGGTACTGGCCCAAGGTCTGGTCCTACAACCCGCAGATCGCCAACCCGCACTGGATCTACCCGGGCAACAACGTGAAGTTCTATCCGGGCGGCGAGGAGGTCCCGTCGCGCGTGGAGTCCACGGAGCTGCCGGCGGACGACGTGACGGCGCCCACGGACGTGAGCGGCTCCAGCCTGGTGTCGGTGGTCGGGAAGATCGGCTACGACCCTTCCAGCGCGCGCCCGGTGACGACCAAGGGCTTCGTGACGCCGCGCGAGCTGGACGAGGCGGGCAAGATCGACGGCTCGGCCTCCGAGGCGCTGATGCTCTCCGCCCCGGACAAGGTCTACCTGCGCTTCAAGAAGCGCGGCGCCGCGAAGATCGGCGACCGCTACGTCATCTTCCACACCGTGGAAGAGGTGAAGCACCCGGTGACCCACGCGCGCACGGGCTACCTCACGGAGCTGCTGGGCACGGTGCAGGTCGTCGCCATCAACGACGACGTGGTGACCGCCCGCATCACGGAGACGTGGGACGCCATCTCCCGCGGCGACCTCGTCGGCCCCTCCAGCGAGAAGCTGGCGGAGCGCGTCGCCCCCAAGCCCAACAGCAAGGAGATCCCCGGCTACGTGCTCACGCCGATGACGCCGGGCCAGACGCTCCTGGGCGAGCACCACTTCGTCGTCGTGGACCGCGGCACCGCGGACGGCGTGCAGGTGGGCAACATCTTCACCATCGAGCGCCGCGGCGACCCCAGCCTGGATGTGCTCGGCCGCAGCGACTACAAGATGGGCGACGCGGGCAAGGGCCAGAAGACCTACCCCTGGGAGGCCGTGGCCCAGTGCATGGTCACGGAAGTGCGGGAGCGCACCTCCAACTGCCTGGTGACCCGCTCGCTGGTGGAGGTCTCCGCCGGCGACCGCGCCACCATGCGCAAGGACGGAACGCCCACCGCCAGCCGCTGAGGCCCGGGCGCGCGGGAACGGCAGGAATGCTGCATTCCGGCCCGCCCGGGAGGGGCGGGTCGCTTGACCCCCGAAGAACCGGTGTTATGTGTCACGCCCCTCTCGTGGCCACCTCTATATAGGTGGGAAACAGGCGGGGGACGGCATGGCGGACACGAACACGGACACGCACCTACACTGGGACGAGCAGCGCGCCACCCTGGCGCTCTGGGCCATTGCCGGCCTGGGGCCCCGGACGCTGGCCGCGGTGCGCGCGTTCGCGGGGGGCGCGCTGGCCCGGCTCGCGGCCGCGCCCGTGCGGGACTGGGTGGCGGACGTGCCGGTGCCCGCGACCGTCCGCCAGCGGCTGGCCGCCGTCGCGTCGCTGGACGCCCTGGCGTCCCGGACGGAGGAGGCCTGTGCCCGGGCGGGCCTCCAGGTGGCGTTTGCGGGCACGCCGGCCTACCCCGACCGGCTGGTGGGCGTGGAGGACGCGCCTCCGCTGCTGTTCTACCTGGGCGTTCCGGGGCCTCCCCGGCGGCGCCTGGCCATGGTGGGCAGCCGCCACCCGGATCAGGGCTTCCTTCCGTTCGCGCGCACCTTCGCCCGGAGGGTGGCCGAGGCCGGGGTGGGGGTGGTGTCGGGCGCGGCGGAGGGCGTGGACCGGGCCTGCCACTGGGGCGCCCTGGACGTGGGCGCGGAGACGTGGGCCTTCCTGGGCTCCGCGCTGGACGCGCTGGACCCCGCCCAGGCCCGGCTGCTACCCCACTTCCTTGAGCGGGGAGGGGTCTACTTCAGCGAGCTGCCGCCCGGGGTGCGGGCGAGCACGACCACCTTCCCCCGGCGCAACCGGCTCATCGCTGGCGCGTCGGATGCGGTGTTGGTGATGCGGGCGGGGGTGGACTCCGGGGCCCTCTACACGGCGGAGGCGGCCCAGGCGCAGGGCCGGCCGGTGTTCGCCCTGCCGGGGGACGTCTGGCAGCCGGGCGCGGCGGGCTGCAACGCCCTGCTGGCGGACGGGCGGGCCCGCGCCTGCACGTCCCCGGAAGCAATCTGCGCGCTGGTGGGCGTTGACCCGGTCCGTGCGGTCCCCGCGGGGCGGGACGCGGGGTGGTGGGAGGCGCTGTCGGCGGAAGCGCGCGGGGCCTACGGGCTGTTGGAGCGGGTCCCCCGCTCCTTCGACGAGGTGCTCGCTGGAAGCCCGCTGTCACCCGCGGCGCTCACGAGCGCCCTGGTGGAACTGGAATTGTCGGGGCTGGTGGTCCAGCACCCGGGTAAACGGTACGAGAAGGTTTAAAGGCAGTTCGAGGTAGGAGAGCCATGGCCACGCGGAAGAAGACACAGGCGGCGCAGACGGAGTCGGCGGTGGAGGAGACGCCCAAGAAGGCGGCCTCCAAGAAGCCGGCGGCCAAGAAGTCCGCCAAGAAGAAGACGGCCGCGAAGAAGACGACCGCCAAGAAGAAGACGGCGGCGCGCCGCCGTGGCGCGGACGGCGACGACCTGCCCACCGTGGACGCGGACGCGGAAGCCGAGGCGGAGGTGCCTGAGCGCCGTGGCAAGGGCCCGCACTACCTGGTGGTGGTGGAGTCTCCCGCCAAGGCGAAGACCATCAAGAAGTACCTGGGCTCCGGCTACACGGTGAAGGCGTCCGTGGGGCACGTGAAGGACCTGCCCAAGAGCAAGATGGGCGTCGACGTCGAGGACGACTTCAAGCCCGAGTACACGGTCATCAAGGGCAAGGAGAAGGTCCTCAACGAGCTGAAGAAGATGGCCAAGACGGTGGACCGCGTCTTCCTGGCGACGGACCCCGACCGCGAGGGCGAGGCCATCGCCTGGCACATCAAGGAGGAGCTGGGCCACCCGGACTCCCTGCGGGTGACCTTCAACGAGATCACCAAGCGCGCCGTCCAGGACGCCATCGCGCAGCCGCGCCAGCTCAACCAGGACAACTACGACTCGCAGCAGACCCGCCGCATCCTCGACCGGCTCGTCGGCTATCAAATCTCGCCGCTGCTCTGGAAGAAGATCCGCCGGGGCCTGTCCGCGGGCCGCGTGCAGTCCGTGGCGGTGCGCCTGATCGTCGAGCGCGAGGCGGAGATCAAGGCCTTCCAGCCCGAGGAGTACTGGACGCTGGACGCGCTGGTGCAGGGCCCGCAGGGGCCGCCGCCCTTCAAGGCGAAGCTGTCCCGCGTGGACGGCAAGAAGGTGGAGCTGAAGGACCGCGCCACCACGGACGCGCTCGTCGCGGAGCTGAAGGACGCCCCCTTCACCGTGGCGAAGGTGGACCGCAAGGAGCGCCGCCGCAACGCGCCCGCGCCCTTCATCACCTCCAAGCTCCAGCAGGAGGCGGCGAACCGGCTGCACTTCACCGCCAAGAAGACGATGACGCTGGCGCAGAAGCTGTACGAAGGCGTGCCGCTGGGCGAGGAGGGCCAGACGGCGCTCATCACGTACATGCGCACGGACTCCACGCGCCTGTCCGACGACGCCGTGACGCAGGTGCGCGACTTCATCGGCAAGAAGTTCGGCGCGGACTACCTGCCGCCGGAGCCCATGGTCTACAAGAGCCGCAAGGGCGCCCAGGACGCGCACGAGGCCATCCGGCCCACGTCCCTGGAGTACCCGCCCGAGCGCGTGCGGCCCTTCTTCGAGGCCATGGACGAGCTGGACATGTTCCGGCTCTACGAGCTCATCTGGAACCGCTTCGTCGCGTGCCAGATGAAGGCCGCCGTCTATGATCAGACCAGCGCGGACATCACCGCGGGCCGCGCCACCTTCCGCGCGTCCGGCAGCACGCTGAAGTTCCCCGGCTACCTGGGCGTCTACGGCTCCGGCCTCACGCCGGAAGAAGAGGCCGCGGCGGAGAAGGCCAAGGCCGCCGGTGAAGAGGGCGCCGAGGACGCGGTGGGCGAGCTGCCGCCGCTCAACGAGGGCGAGCGGCTCACGCTGGAAAAGCTGCTCAACGAGCAGCACTTCACCCAGCCGCCCCCGCGCTTCAGCGAGGCGACGCTGGTGAAGGAGCTGGAGGAGCGCGGCATCGGGCGCCCGTCCACCTACGCGGCCATCCTCTCCAACATCCAGGACAAGAAGTACGTGGAGAAGCTGGAGGGCCGCTTCCGCCCCACGGACCTGGGCCAGATGACCAACGAGATGCTGGTCAAGCACTTCCCCCACGAGATGGACGTGACGTTCACGGCCAGCATGGAGGAGAAGCTGGACCAGATCTCGGACGGCGGCGCGTCCTGGAAGGCGGTGCTGCACGACTTCTACGGCCCCTTCAAGGAGACCCTGGAGAAGGCCGAAGCGGAGATGCGCGACGTCAAGCGCGAGGAGATCAAGACCGACATCGCCTGCGAGAAGTGCGGCAACCCGTTCGTCATCAAGTTCGGGAAGATGGGCCACTTCCTCGCCTGCTCGAACTACCCCGACTGCAAGAACACCAAGGACTTCAAGCGGGACGCCGAGGGCAAGATCGTCATCGTGGAGGAGGAGACCACGGACGAGACGTGCGAGAAGTGCGGCAAGCCCATGGTGATCAAGCGCGGCCGGTTCGGGCGCTTCATGGCGTGCTCGGGCTACCCGGACTGCAAGACGTCCAAGCCCATCTCCATCGGCGTCAACTGCCCGGAGTGCAAGGTGGGCTACCTCACCGAGCGCCGCAGCGGCCGCGGGAAGATCTTCTTCGGCTGCAACCGGTATCCGGAGTGCAAGTTCGCCGCGTGGGACCGGCCGCTCGCGGAGGCCTGCCCGCAGTGCGCGTCGCCCTACCTCCTGCAGAAGTTCTCCAAGCGGGACGGCGCCTACATCGCCTGCCCCAACAAGGCGTGTGACTACCGCCGCGAGGTGGTGGAGCCCGCCGTTCCGGGGGCTTCCGCGGAGGCCGCGCCCGCTCCCACGCCCACCGTGGGAGCCTGAGCGGAAAGCCCAGTCATTCCAGGGGGGTACGTCCTACCCCCTGGCTTGACACCCTCGCGGGCGAAGTCCTAGAAGTCCGGATTGTTCCCGGCCCACCAGCATGCCTCCCGTCCGTCTCGCGGCGGGGGTGCGCGCGGGGGCGGCGAAAGGACGCGATCCGAGATGATTCCCTCTGTCAGTGAGTTACTGCGCGTGGTGGTGGCCGAGGCCGCCCCCGCGGCGGCGGGCCATGCTTCTTCGGGAGGCCTGGGGGACTTCATCGTCGGCGCGTTCAAGGCCGGCGGCCCGTTCATGTACGTGAACCTGTTCTGGCTGGCCGCCTCGCTGACCGTCATCGGCGAGCGCGCGGTGACGCTGCTCTTCCGCTACCGCCTCAACGCGGCGGCGTTCATCGAGCAGGTCCACAAGATGGTGCGGAGCGGCAACCTGGACCGCGCGGTGAAGTTCTGCGGGATGGCGCCGCGCTCGCCGCTGGCCCGCGTCATCCGCGCGGGGCTCATCAACGCGAACCGCGGTGAGCTGGAGGTGGCCAAGGCGGTGGAGGAGGCGCTGGCGGAGTACACGCCGCACGTCTCGCGCCGGGTGCAGTGGCTGTGGTCGCTCGCGAACATCGCGACGCTGGTGGGCCTCGTGGGCACCATCGTGGGCCTCATCGGCACCTTCCGCGCGCTGGGCAACGTGCCGGCGGAGCAGAAGCAGGCGCTGCTCTCCAACGGCATCTCGGAGGCCATGTACAACACGGGCTTCGGCCTCTCCATCGCGGTGCTCTGCATCGTGTCCCACCTGTTCTTCAGCAACTACGCCAAGAACATGGTGGAGCTGGTGGAGCTCAACGCCCTGAAGCTGGAGAACCTGCTGTCGCGCCGGGGCTCGCTGGAAGTCGTCCCCGCGGACTCGGACGTCCGCGCCGCGTCGTAGGCCGCGCGGTCGAAGGGCACCGGACACGCCATGGCGTTCCACTACTCGCGACGCAAGCTGAAGCCGAGGGAAGAGGAGGAGGCGGGCGAGCTGAACATCGTCCCGTACCTCGACATCCTCATGAACCTCATCATCTTCATGCTGCTGTCGATCACCGGCCTCACCGCCTTCGGCGCGCTCAACGTGAACGCGCCCAGCTACGGCGCCGCCGCGGGGGCGGGTGGGGACGCGGACGCGCCCAAGCTGAACCTGTCCGTGCTCATCTCCCAGAAGGGGCTCATCGTCCGGGGCAACAGCGCGGAGATCCCCGTCACGGAAGGCGGCGCGCCCACGCTGCCCCTGCGCGCGGACGGCACGCAGGACTTCGCCGCGCTGAACGCGCAGATGGTGAAGCTCAAGGCGGCCTTCCCGCAGGAGACGAAGGTCATCGTCGCGGCGGATCCGGACATCCCCTACGAGTCGCTGATCCAGACGATGGACGCCCTGCGTGAGACGACGGGCACCGCCGCCGAGCGCAAGCTGCTCTTCCCCGACGTCACCCTGGGCGTCCTCTAGCCATGTCCGAACCCGCGCCCCTGTCCGCCGAGGAAGCCGACCAGCTCGCGCGCATGCGCTACCGCCGGGCCCTGGCGCGCAAGAAGCGCAAGGAGCGCGAGGCCGCCAGCGAGGTGAAGGAGCTCAACATCACCGCGATGATGGACATGATGACCATCATCCTGGTGTTCCTCCTGAAGTCCTTCGCGTCGTCCTCCGCGGCCATCACCGCGTCGGAGGACGTCCGGCCGCCGGTGTCCTCCACGCGCGCCACGCCCAAGGACACGGTGGCCATCACCATCACCCCCAAGAACATCCTGGTGGGGGACCGCGAGGTGGTGCGGCTGAAGGACGGCCGCATCCCGGAGAACCAGCTCCAGGGCCGCCTGGTGCTGGGGCTGAATGAGCAGCTGAAGAAGGAAGTGGCGAAGCTCAAGTACATCGCCGACCGCAACCCGGCGGCGCCCTTCACCCACGAGCTGTCGGTCATCGCGGACAAGATGGTCCCGTACGACCTGCTGCTCACGGTGCTCTACACGGCGGGCGAGAACGAGCTGCAGAACTACCGCTTCATCGTGCTCCAGCGCGACGCGGAGTAGCCCCCGGACGCACGACTCCCCCGCGCGGGATGGACGCACGGGGGAGCGCTGGGACGGCCCCGCTAGAGGGACAGGCTGCCCACGTGGCGCGCGGCCTCTCGCGTCTCCTGCTCGTGGATGGCGGCATCCTCCTCGCAGCGGATGGCGAAGGGCATGGCCTCCAGCCGGTCTAGCGAGATCTCATTGCCGCAGTCCACGCACTCGCCGAACACGCCGGAGTCCATGCGGGTGAGCGCCGCGTCGATGAGCATGATCTCCCGGCGCTGCGCGTCGATGAGCGTGGACAGCGTGTAGTCCGCCAGCTCCGCCTGCGCCTGCTCCTCGTACTCGGGGTCCCGCTCCTGGTCCTTCAGGGCGGCCAGCTCCCGGAGGGCGCCCTTCTGGGCGGTCTCGGTGGTCCTGCGACGCTCCTGCAGCAGGTCCCGGATCTTCAGCAATTCGTCGGCTCGGCTCATGGCTGCGTCACTCCCATCCCAGGTTCGCGGTTGAAGGGCGCTCGCTCGGACGCTTCCCGCTTCGAGCGAAGACCGCGAGAAACCTAGGGTTGGATCCCAGGTGGGGAAACCTCGCCTCTCATTCCGCACGCATGGTGGGACGCAGGGCAGGCGGGCGGACGTGAAAGGGCGGAGCCTCTCTGCTACAGGGCCCTCTGGGCGCCCGGTGCGGGGTGCCGGAGGCATGCATGTCGGACGTGAAGCAGCAGCGGGTGACGGTGATTGGTGGCGGCCTGGCGGGGACGGAGTGCGCGTATCAGCTGGCGCGGCGCGGCGTGCCGGTGGTGCTGCGGGAGATGAAGCCGCACAAGCGCTCTCCCGCGCACAAGTCGGACGCGCTCGCGGAGCTGGTGTGCAGCAACTCGCTGCGCTCGGACAACCCGGAGAGCGCCATCGGCCTCCTGCACGCGGAGCTGCGCGCGCTGGGGTCGCTGGTGCTCGCGAGCGCGGATCAGCACCGCGTGCCCGCGGGCGACGCGCTGGCGGTGGAGCGCGAGGGCTTCTCGCGCGAGATCACCACCCGGCTGGTGTCCGGGGTGGGCGTGGAGGTGGTGGGCGGCGAGGTGGAGCGGCTGCCGGAGGACGGCGTCGTGGTGGTGGCCACGGGGCCGCTGACGTCGGAGGCGCTCACGGCGGACCTGGAGCGCCACGTGGGCACGAAGCTCTACTTCTACGACTCCATCGCGCCCATCCTGTCCGGGGACTCCATCGACATGGGCATCGCCTTCCGCCAGAGCCGCTACGGCAAGGGCGGCGGGGACGACTACCTCAACCTGCCCATGTCGAAGGACGAGTACCAGCGCTTCATCCACGAGGTGAAGGCGGGCCAGAAGGTGGTGCCGCACAGCTTCGAGGAACCGAAGTACTTCGAAGGGTGTCTGCCCATCGAGGTGATGGCGGAGCGCGGCGACGACACGCTGGCCTACGGGCCCATGAAGCCGGTGGGGCTGAAGGACCCGCGCACCGGGACGGACCCGTACGCGGTGGTGCAGCTGCGCATGGAGGACCGGGCGGGCACGGCGTGGAACATGGTGGGCTTCCAGACGCGTCTGACGTGGGGTGAACAGAAGCGCATCTTCAGCACGTGCATCCCGGGCCTCCAGAATGCGGAGTTCCTGCGGATGGGGCAGATCCACCGCAACACGTTCATCGACTCGCCCCGCCTGCTGGCGGAGGACCTGTCGTTGAAGACGGAGCGGCGGGTGTTCTTCGCGGGACAGGTGACGGGCGTGGAGGGCTACGTGGAGAGCGCGGCGTGCGGCTACATGGTGGCGCTGGCGGTGCACGCGCGGCTGACGGGCAGGCCGTTCGCGCCGCCCCCGGCGACGACGGCGCTGGGCTCGCTGTACCGGCACCTCACCGGGGAGGCGCACCCGCCGGATCACCCGCACCAGCCCACCAACGTCATCTACGGCCTGTTCCCGCCGCTGTCGGGGCGGATGAAGAAGGCGGACAAGCGCGCGGCCTACTCGGCGCGCGCGAAGCAGGATCTGGCGGCCTGGCTGCCACTCGCGGGCGTTGTCGCCCAGACGGAAGGACAGACGAGCGCATGAAGCGAACCGGGATGGTGGGCCTGGTGGCCCTGCTGGCGGTGTCGGGGTGCAAGAAGGGCGAGGACAGCGGCGCGCCCTCGCAGCGCAGCGCCGCGCAGGGCGACACGGTCCGCAGCGCGGCGAAGGGCACCGCGGTGGTGGGCGGGCAGGGGCAGCTGCTCGCGCCGGGGCGCGCGGCGGACCTGCGCCTGTCGCCGGACGGGCAGTTCGCCACGTTCCTGCTCAACGGGCAGAAGCCCCGGCTGGACGGCATCCCGCCGCAGATGCTGGTGGGCTCGCTGTACGTCGTCCCCGTGGCGGGCGGGAAGGCGCGCGCGCTGGGCGACGGCGTGACGAACGTGCCGGGCAGCCTGCTGTTCTCCCAGGACTCCAAGCACCTGCTGTACGTGACGGGCTACAACCCGGCCTCTCAGTCCGGCGAGCTGAACGTGCTGTCCCTCGCGGACGCGGCCGCGGAGCCGGTGAAGCTGGGCACGGCGGTGAGCTACCTCCTGCCGTCTCCGGATGGCGTGAACGTGGCCTTCGTGGACGCGGGCACGCTGAAGTTGGGCCAGCTGCCGCAGGGGCCGTTCCAGGCCGTGGCGGGCGAGGTGAGCACCGCGCAGTTCACCCCGGACGGCAAGACGCTCCTCTTCAAGCGCAAGCTGTCCGCCGCGGGCGGGCTGGCGGCGGTGACGGTGGGGGCCAACGAGCCGCCGCGCAAGCTGGCGGATCAGGTGGGCGACTACCAGGTGTCCTCGGACGGCAAGCACGTGGCCTACCAGGTGCGCAGCGAGGCCGTGCGCGGGATGTATGACCTGTACCTCGCGGACGTGCCCGCGCTGAAGGGGCAGAAGCTGGCGACGGGGACGAAGGCGTTCGCCTTCTCGCCGGATGGCAAGTGGCTGGCGCGCACGGAGAACGGCAAGCCGGAGCAGCTGGGCGACCTGTACGTGGGCCCGGCGTCCGGCGGCGCGGGGCGCAAGGTGGGCGAGGCGGTGGAGGAGCTGGCGTTCGCGCCGGACTCCAAGGCGGTGGCCTTCCTGGAGAAGTATGATCAGCCGTCGCGCGCGGGCGCGCTGGGCGTGGCGTCGCTGCCGGACGGCGCGCCCAAGCGGGTGGGGGACCGGGTGCCCAACTTCGTGTGGGGCTCGGACAGCCGCTACGTGGCCTTCCTGTCGCGCTTCCTGAAGCCGGTGTTCTCCGTGGACCTGATGCTGTACGCGCTGGGCCAGGAGAAGGCGGAGAAGGTGCAGCCGGGCGTGTTCGGCTACGGCTTCACGCCGAAGAACGGCGCGGTGGTGTTCCGCACCAACTGCATCCGCAACGGCCGTGCTTGCGACTTCAAGGCCGTGGACCTGAACGCGAAGCAGGCCGAGGCGAAGACGTGGCTGCAGGGCATCTTCAGCTACAAGTTCTCCGAGGACGGCTCCCGCGTGCTCGCGACGTACGCGCGCATGGACTCGGACACCTACGACGTGGCGGTGTACGACGTGAAGTCGGGGGCGCGGAAGACGCTCGACCAGGGCGTGCAGGTGCCCGTGCTCTTCGCGGGCCCGGATGACGCGCGGGCCGTCTACATCATCGGCCAGGGGCAGAACCCCGGGGTCTACAGCGCCGTCGCCACCGCGCAGTAGGGCGTGACCCGGGGTTGGGAGGCCGCCGGGCCCTCCCTTCCCGGGGGTGGGCTGCTGTTGAGGCGTGCACACACGCACAGGGTGTGCTGTCTTCGCGCGCCGCATGGCACAGCTCGTCTATCGCCGCTACGGCGGCTCGCTCCAGGTTGACATCCCCGACTTCAACACCCTCACCGAGGCGGTGAGGATTCCCGCGACGCAGTGGATGGCGCTCGCGTGTCCCATGGAGGGCATCGCGTGTGATCCCCGCTTCCTGGCGCTGATGGACGCGGACGGCAACCGCCGCATCCGCGTGGAGGAGCTTCGCGCCGCGGTGGACTGGACGGCGGCGCGGCTGAAGGACCGCAAGGGCGCGGACGAGGGCAGCGACGTGCTGGAGCTGTCGGCGCTCTCCGACGCGGCGTCCAACCTCAAGGAGGCGGCGGAGCTGGTGCTGCGCACGTTGAACGCGCCGGACGCCACGCGCCTGTCGCTGGAGCAACTGCGCACCAGCGACAAGGCGCTGCGAGACGCGGGCAAGAACGGCGACGGCCTCATCGCGCCGGCGTCGCTGCCGGAGCGGCTGCGGCCCCTGGCCCAGTCCATCATCGCGGCCTTCCCGCAGGTGACCAACCGCGCGGGGCTGGCGGGCGTGGACGCGGGGCTGGTGACGCGCTTCCGCGAGGAGCGCGCGGCCCTGCTCGCGCACCTGGGCGGGCGGGATGCCGTCTTCACCTGGGGCACGGCGAGCCTGGAGCAGGCGAAGCGCGTGCATGACGTGGCGCCGCTGCTGGAGGGCTACTTCGTGCAGTGCAGGCTGGTGGCCGCGCAGCCGGAGGCCGCCGCCAGCCTGCGCCTGCGCGCGGACCGGGTGGAGGGCGCGCTGGGCGACCTGGGCGCCATGGGGAAGGCCGCGAACGAGCTGCCCATCGCCCCGCCGGACCCCTCCGGCGTGCTGGTGTGGGCGCGGCTGTACCGCGGCGCCGGCTACGAGAAGCTGGAGGCCTTCCACCAGGAGGTGGCGACGCCGCTCCTGGGGGACGGCGCGAAGCTGACGGACACGGCCTGGCGCGAGCTGTCCGCGAAGGCGGAGGCCATCCTCGGCTGGCAGGCGAAGCGCGACGCGAGCCCCCTGCAGGCGATGGCGGACACGCTGGGCGCGGTGCCGGACGAGGACCTGGACGCGCTGGACGCGGCGAGCCGCGAGGACCTGGCGCTCAAGCCCACGCTGGACGTCATCGCGGAGCTGGAGCGGCTGGTGCTGTACCAGCGCTGGCTGCTGCTGTTCGCCAACAACTTCATCAGCATGCCCAGCCTGTACCTGCCCAAGCGGCGGGCGCTGATGGAGAAGGGCACGCTCATCCTGGGCGGGCGCAAGTACACGCTGTCCGTGCTGGTGACGGACCGCGCGGCGCACGCGGCGCTGACGGGGCAGGGGACCACCTGCATCCTCTACGTGAAGGTGCTGCCCCGCGACGCGGCGGAGGCCTACGAGGTGGCGGTGCCCGTCACCGCGGGCCGCAGCACGGAGCTCGTCGTGGGCAAGCGCGGCGTGTTCTACGACGTGGACGGCAAGGAGAGCGACGCCATCGTCACGCAGGTCATCCGCCAGCCCGTGTCGCTCTGGGAGTCGATGACCATGCCCTTCATGCGCATCGGCTCGTTCATCACCAGCAAGGTGGAGGGGCTGGCCGCGTCGGGAGAGAAGGACTTCGACGCGTCGCTGGAGTCCGGCTACACGAAGACGGTGACGGCGCCACCGCCGGCGGCGGCTCCGGCCGCGCCAGGTGCGGCGCCCGCGGCGGGAGGCGGCCTCGCGGGCGTGCTCGCGGCGGGCGGCATCGCGTTCGCGGCGCTCGGTTCGTCGCTGGCGTTCATCCTCACGCAGGTGAAGTCGCTCACGCTGGTGGACGTCATCACCGCGGCCACCATCCTGGCCATCGTGGTGATGGCGCCCGCGGGGCTGCTCGGGTGGCTGAAGCTGCGCCGGCGCAACCTGGCGCTGCTGCTGGAGGGCTCCGGCTGGGCGCTCAACGACCGGCTGATGCTCACGCGCGGCGTGGCGACGCTCATCACCCGCAAGCCGAAGCTGCCCCAGGGGGCGCGGGTGGACCACGTGGACCTGGTGCGCGGGGCGCTGCGCAACACGCGCGACGACGACGAGACCGACCGCATGTCGCTGGGAGCCCGCCTCGGCCTCACGCTGCTCATCCTCTTCGTGCTGGGCTGGCAGGTGCGCGTGCCCGTCACGGAGTGGCTGTGCACGCACCAGTGGCTGTCCCAGGACGCCTGCCGCATGCTCCTGCCCAAGCTGGTGCCGTCCGAGCTGCCGGGCGCGCCCGCTCCGTCAGGGGCGGCCCCGGCCGCCGCGCCCGCTCCGGCCCCCGAGAAGTAGGGCGGGCTCGCGGCGCGACGCGAATCTTGCGAGGCTCGGGGAGGCCCCTAGGCTTCCCCGACCATGTCGACCCTGTCCCCGCTGCTGGAGCAGTTCAAGGTCCACCTCGAAGGCGAGAAGAGCGCGTCCCCTCACACGGTGCGCAACTACCTCATCGACCTGGTGGACTATGAGCGCTACCTCGTGGAGCGGATGAAGCTGTCGCTGCTGGCGGGCACGCACGCGGCCATCCGCGGCTACCTGGGCACGCTGGCGGTGGACCACGCGCCTTCAAGCCGCGCGCGGCGGCTGGCGAGCATCAAGTCGTTCTACAAGTACCTGGTGCGGCAGAAGCTGCTGTCGGCCAGCCCCGCCAAGCTGGTGAAGAGCCCCAAGCTGCCGAAGTCGCTGCCCAAGGTGCTGCCGGTGGAGGAGGTGTTCGCCATCCTCGACATGCCGGACGTCAAGACGGTGCTGGGGCTGCGCGACAAGGCCATCCTGGAGATGCTCTACGGCGGCGGCCTTCGCATCAGCGAGCTGTGCGGGTTGGATCTCCTGGGCGTGGACCGGAGCAGCCGCATCGTCCGGGTGATGGGCAAGGGCAGCAAGGAGCGGCTCGTGCCGCTCAACGCGAAGGCCATCCAGTGCCTGGAGGCATATCTCCAGCGGCGCGGGGAGCTGCTTGCCACGGTGCACGACGGGCAGGACCCGGACGCGCTGTTCCTCAACTTCCGCGGCGGGAGGCTCACGCCCCGGAGCATCGCGAGGCACCTGGACGCGTACGTGCTCAAGCTGGCCCTGGCGCGCAAGGTGAGCCCGCACGCGATGCGCCACTCTTTCGCCACGCACCTGCTGGGCGGCGGCGCGGACATCCGCAGCATCCAGGAGCTGCTGGGGCACGCGAGCCTGTCCACCACGCAGAAGTACACCCACGTGACCTTCGAACAGCTTCAGGAGGTCTACGACGCCGCGCACCCCCGCGCGTGAAGCCGAATCAGCTCATGTTCCACCGGGGCGCGAAGACGACTCGGGCCTGGTGGCGTGGCTGGCGCCGGACCGGGGCGCCGTCTCGCTGCCGGACGCGAGGGCGGTCAAGGCGGAGAAGGTGGCCCTGGTCACTCGGGTGGGCCGCTGGGTGCAGGCGACCGCGACCTGAGCGCTCCCCCAGGGTGCGGGAGCGGACAGCCAGGCAGTTTTTGTGGGTAGCGACCGGGCGGTCTTGTTAAACCCCCGGTCATGTTCCACGGCACCACCATCCTCTGCGTTCGCCGCGACGGGAAGGTCGTCATCGCGGGCGACGGCCAGGTCAGCCTCGACAAGACCATCATGAAGAACACCGCGCGCAAGGTGCGCAAGCTCGGCGAGGGGCAGGTGCTCGCCGGCTTCGCGGGCAGCACCGCGGACGCCTTCACGCTCTTCGAGCGCTTCGAGGCCAAGCTCAAGGCGCACCAGAAGAACCTGGCCCGCGCCTGCGTCGAGCTGGGCAAGGACTGGCGCACCGACCGCTTCCTCCGCCGCCTGGAGGCGCTGCTCATCGTCGCGGACAAGGAGAAGACCTTCATCCTCTCCGGCGCGGGCGACGTCATCGAGCCGGACCACGGCATCGCCGCCGTGGGCAGCGGAGGGCACTACGCCCTGGCCGCCGCGCGCGCCCTCCAGGCGCACTCGCAGCTGTCCGCCCGCGACATCTGCGCGCAGGCCATGGCCATCGCCGCGGACATCTGCGTCTACACCAACGCCAACGTCACCTACGAAGAGCTCTGAGAGGACCGCCCCGTGGCCGAATCGCGCAAGTTGTCCGCCTTCACGCCTCGCGAGGTCGTCAGCGAGCTGGACCGCTACATCGTCGGGCAGAACGACGCCAAGCGCGCCGTCGCCATCGCGCTGCGCAACCGGTGGCGCCGCCAGCAGGTGCCGGACGACCTGCGGGATGAGATCTACCCGAAGAACATCATCATGATCGGCCCCACCGGCGTGGGGAAGACGGAGATCGCCCGCCGCCTGGCGAAGCTGTCCCAGGCCCCCTTCGTCAAGGTGGAGGCCAGCAAGTTCACCGAAGTGGGCTACGTGGGCCGCGACGTCGAGTCGATGATCCGCGACCTCGTCGAGGCCTCCATCGCGCTCGTGCGCGAGGAGGAGACGGAGAAGGTCCAGCCGCGCGCGGAGGAGCTGGCCGAGGACCGGCTGATGGAGCTCATCAAGAACGGCGGGCAGGCGCGCACCACCACCTCGCCGCCGTTCGGCTTCTCGCCTCCGCCGCCCCCCGCGTCCCCGCACCTGGGCGACAGCGAGCGGGAGAAGCTGCGCGCCCAGCTGCGCGCCGGCACGCTGGATGATCAGACCGTGGAGGTGGAGACCAGCGAGAGCACGCCCACCTTCATGCGCAACTTCAGCGGCCAGGGCATGGAGGAGATCGGCGTCAACCTCCAGGACCTGTTCAAGAACATGCCGGGCATGAAGAACACCCGGAAGCGCCGCCTGCGCGTGCCGGAGGCGCTCCAGGTGCTGCGCGCGGAGGAGGCGCAGAAGCTGGTGGATCCGGACCGCGTCCAGCGCGAGGCCGTGGCGCGCGCCGAGTCCAGCGGCATCGTCTTCATCGACGAAATCGACAAGATCGCCAGCCGCGAGGGCGGCAAGGGCGGCGGGGGCCCGGACGTCTCGCGCGAGGGCGTGCAGCGCGACATCCTGCCCATCGTGGAGGGCTCGGCCGTCAACACCAAGTACGGCCAGGTGAAGACGGACCACATGCTCTTCATCGCCGCGGGCGCCTTCCACGTGTCCAAGCCGTCGGACCTCATCCCGGAGCTCCAGGGCCGCTTCCCCATCCGCGTGGAGCTGGAGCCGCTGTCCGGCGACGACCTGGTGCGCATCCTGCGCGAGCCGAAGAACTCGCTCCTGCGCCAGTACACCGCGCTGCTCGCGACGGAGGGCGTGCGCCTGTCCTTCACGGACGACGCGGTGGCGGAGCTCGCCCGCATCGCCCAGCAGGCCAACGAGCGCACGCAGAACATCGGCGCCCGGCGGCTGCACACCGTGCTGGAGCGCCTGCTGGATGAGGTGTCGTTCACCGCCAGCGAAATGGGCCCGCGCGACTTCCAGGTGGACGGCGCCTATGTGCGCGAGCGCCTGGCCGCCATCGTCCAGGACGAGGATCTGTCGCGCTACATCCTCTAGCGCGCTAGGGTCCGCCGCGTCGTCCCACCGCGTCGTCGGGAAGAGAGAGGTACCCCACTTGCACACGCCGTCCCCCGCATCCGCCCCTGGCAATGAAGCCCTCATCCAGAAGGCGAAGCAGCACCTGCTGCAGAACTACAAGCAGCAACCCATTGCCCTGGTCCGCGGACAGGGCACCCGGGTGTGGGACGCGAATGGCAAGGCGTACCTGGACTGCATCGGCGGCATCGCGGTGTGCGCCTTGGGCCACTGCCACCCGGAGGTCGTCGCCGCGGCCAAGGCGCAGCTGGACACGCTGTGGCACGTGTCCAACGTCTTCTACTCGCAGCCGCAGATCGACCTGGCCGCGCGTCTCTCCGACTGGGCCGGCCTGCCGCGCGCCTTCTTCTGCAACTCCGGCGCGGAGGCCAACGAGGCCCTCATCAAGCTGACGCGCAAGGTGATGAAGGACCGGGGCACGCCCGAGCGCTTCGAGATCCTCTCCTTCGAGAAGAGCTTCCACGGCCGCACGCTGGCCACCGTCACCGCCACCGGCCAGCCGAAGTACCACGCCGGCTTCGAGCCGCTGCCCCAGGGCTTCCGGCACCTGCCGTACGGCGACCTGGAGGCGGTGCGCCGCGCCGTGGGGCCATCCACCGCCGCCATCCTGGTGGAGCCCATCCAGGGCGAGGGCGGCGTGCGCATGGCGCCCCCAGGCTTCCTCCAGGGCCTGCGCGCCCTCTGCGACGAGCAGGGCCTGCTGCTGCTCGTGGACGAGGTCCAGACGGGCATGGGCCGCACCGGCCAGCCCTTCGGCTTCATGCACCACGGCATCCAGCCGGACGCCATCAGCATCGCCAAGGCGCTGGGCAACGGGTTGCCCATCGGCGCCATGCTGTGCCGCGAGGACCTGGCGGCCAGCCTCTCGCCGGGCACGCACGGCTCCACCTTCGGCGGCAACCTGGTGTCCGCCGCCGCGGGCAACGTGGTGATGCGGCTCTTGAGCGAGCCCGGCTTCCTGGCCGAGGTGCAGGCCAAGGGCGAGCACTTCCTCGCCGGCGCGCGCTCTCTCCAGGCCGCCCTGCCGGAGGGCCGCATCAAGGCCTTGCGCGGGCTGGGGCTGCTGCTGGGCGTGGAGCTGGACCGGGAGGCCGCCCCCGTCATCGCGAAGCTGCGAGAGGCCGGATTGCTGGTGAACTCCGCAGGGGACGTCACCCTGCGGTTCGCCCCGCCGCTCATCATCACGCGACAGGAACTCGACGAAGCGCTGGGGCTCCTCCAGCGCGTCCTCTCCGCGCTGTAGAATGGGAGGGTTTTCGGGCACCCGGGAAGGTTTGACGCCTTGCTTCCTGGGCACCTACACTTGGGGATTCGCCAGCCTGCGGAATGTGACACCTTGAGCGCGCCCAACCCCATCGTCGGCCTGGGGGGCAGGACCGACCACATCGCCACGGTGCCCCACCTGGACCCGGCCCGTCTCCAGCTCAGCCCGGAGGAGGGCTCCGTGCTGGCGCTGGTGGGCCGCGTGGAGCGCATCGACGCCGTGCTGTCCCGCTCCTCGCTGGGGGAGGCGCGCACCATCGCCGTGCTGCTGTCGCTGCGCGCCAAGGGGGCCATCGTGCCCGCCCGGGTGGTGCAGCGCGCCCCGCCGGCCACTCCGGTGCTGGACGCCGCCCTGTCGGAGGAGGTGGACCTGGAGCCCGAGCAGAAGCGCGACATCATCGAGATGGAGCGCTCGCTGGACGGGATGGACCACCACGCGGTGCTGGGCCTGTCCCGGGGCGCGACCCCGCAGGAGGTGAAGCAGGCCTATTACAACGCGTCCCGCCGCTTCCACCCGGACCGCTACTTCGGGAAGAACCTGGGCAGCTTCCGCGCCCGGCTGGAGCGCATCTTCAAGCGCCTCACGGACGCCCACAACGCCCTCAGCCGGCAGGAGCCCCCGCGCCCCGCCGCGCCGCCGCCCCCGGCCCCGCGCGCCCCCGCGCCGCCCCCGGCCGGGCGCACGGTGTCCGGCAGCGCCTTCGCGGCGGTGACGCCCCCGCCCCCAGCGGCGCCGCCGCCCGCCGCGCCGCCCCCGGCGGACCCGGAGTCCGAGGCCCGTCGCGCCGAGCGCCAGGCCCGCCTCGCGCGCCACCCGTACATGGCGCGCAGCCACAAGCTCACGGAGCTCATCGCCCGGGGCAAGGCGGCCACCGCGCGCGGGGACTTCGAGCGGGCCTACCAGGACTTCAACCACGTGCTGGGCCTGGACCCGAAGAACCGCGAGGTCACCCAGCTGCTGATGGAGGCGCGCCGCAAGCACGACCTGTCGCGCGCGCAGGCGGAGGTGGAGCGGGGCCAGGAACTGGAGATGAGCGGGGACTTCGCCGGGGCGCAGGCGGCCTACAAGCTGGCCGTGTCGCTCAACCCGGACAACCCGGAGGCGGCCTACCAGGCGGCGCGCGTGGGACGGGAGCTGACGCAGGACGCGCAGGAGGTGCTGAAGCTCGCGCAGCGCGCGGTGGAGCTGAAGCCGGGGCGGGCGGACTACCAGCTGCTGCTGGCCCAGGTGCTCCTGGTGGCGGGGCAGAAGAAGCAGGCCAAGCACCACTTCGAGGAGGTCGCGCGCCTGGATCCGGACAACTCGGACGCTCGCGCCGCCCTCAAGAAGCTTCGCTGGACGTTCACGTGATGAGGTGCACGCGTCCCCATGCCTGCTGAGTCCGAACCGCTGATTGGCATCGACCTGGGGACGACGAACAGCCTCGTCGCCACGGTGCAGGACGGTCAGCCCCTCATCATCAAGAACCGCACCGGCCAGCCCCTCACCCCGTCCGTGGTGGCGGTGTCGAAGAACGGCAAGCGGCTGGTGGGCGGCATCGCCAAGCGGCAGGCCATCACCAACCCGCAGGACACGGTGTCCGCGGCGAAGCGCCTCATCGGCCGCAAGTTCTCCTCGCACCCGGTGCAGGACGCGCTGCGCGCGCTCACGTATCAGGTGGTGGCTGGCCAGCACGACGACGTGCGCATCCGGCTGGCGGGCCGCGACCTCGCCGTGCCGGAGGTCAGCGCCATGATCCTGGCGGAGCTGAAGGCGGACGCGGAGGCGCACTTCGGCCGGCCCGTCACCCAGGCCGTCATCACCGTGCCGGCCTACTTCAACGACGGGCAGCGCCAGGCCACCAAGGACGCGGGCCGCATCGCGGGGCTGGACGTCCTGCGCATCATCAACGAGCCCACCGCGGCCGCGCTGGCCTACGGCTTCGGGCGCACGGTGAACGGGAAGATCGCCGTGCTGGACCTGGGCGGCGGCACCTTCGACGTGTCGGTGCTGGAGATCAACAACGGCGTCTTCGACGTGGTGGCCACCGGCGGTGACACCTTCCTCGGCGGCGAGGACTGGGACCACCGCATCATCGAGTGGATGGTGTTCGGCTTCGCCAAGGAGCACGGCATCGACCTGCGCAAGGACCGCATGGCGCTGCAGCGGCTGAAGGACGCCGCGGAGAAGGCGAAGGTGGAGCTGTCGTCGGTGAAGGAGACGCAGGTGCACCTGCCCTTCATCTGCACGCCGCCGGGCGGAGGCGCCGCGCTGCACCTGCAGTCCACGCTCACGCGCGAGAAGCTGGAGGAGCTCACGGCGGACCTGGGCGAGCGCCTGGTGGGCATCACCTCGGAGGTCCTGGGCGAGGCGAGGGTGCGCCCCTCGGACCTGAAGGAGGTCATCCTGGTGGGGGGCATGTCGCGCATGCCCCGCATCGTGGAGCAGGTGCGCCAGTACTTCCGCCGCGAGCCCTGCAAGGGCGTGCACGCGGAGGAGGTGGTGGCCCTGGGCGCCGCCATCCAGGCGCACGCGCTGGTGGGGCAGCAGAGCGAGCTGCTCCTGTTGGACGTCACGCCCCAGAGCATGGGCGTGGCCATCGCGGGCGGCTACGTGCGGCGGCTGATCCCTCGCAACACCACCGTGCCCACGTCCGCCACGGAGGTGTTCGCCACCTCCAAGGACTTCCAGCGCACGGTGAAGATCATGGTGCTCCAGGGCGAGCACGAGCTCGCGCACCACAACGAGCTGTTGGGCGAGTTCCTCCTCACCGGCCTGCGCGAGGCGCCGCGAGGCCAGGTCGAGATCGAGGTGACCTTCGACATCAACGCGGAGGGCATCGTGTCGGTGTCCGCGCGCGACCGGGACACGGGCCTGCGCCAGTCCATCACCGTCACCGCCTCCAGCGGCCTCACCGAGGATGAGCTGCGCCGCATCATGGACGAGCAGCGCGACTGGCTGGTGACGGCGCGCAACACGGAGGAGCTGAAGAGCCGGCGCATGGAGCTGGACACCCTGGCCCGCGATCTGGTGGACGCGCTGTCCCGCGTGCGGCTCATGCCCGGGGCCGGGGGCCTTTCTCCCGACGTCGTCGCCCGCGCGGAGGCCGCGCTGGACCATGCGCGCCAGGTGCGCGGCGGCGAGGACGTGGGCGCGCTCACCCGCGCCTGCGAGACCCTGGCCCAGAGCCTGCCGCAGTTGCGCTCGGCGGGCGGGCGCGCGGGGAGGTAGTCCGTGAGCGCGCTCCGCGCCAAGGCGCTGGTCGAAGCCGGACTCCTGCTGCGCCTGAGTGGCGACACGGCCGGCGCGGAGAAGCTCTTCGCCCGCGCCCTGGAGCTGGATCCACACAACGCCCGCGCCCGCCGGCTGCTCGGGAGGGACGGCCCGGTGGAGCCGGGGGCCACGGGCGGGGACACCGGGTGGAACCTGGCCAACCCGGAGCAGGAGGCGGACTGGGGCGCCTGGGCCGGCCCCTCCGCGCCTGGGCCGGTGGAGGCCCCGCTGAGGGAGCCCGTGAGCCTGCCGGAGGGCACGGGGATGCGCGGCGACGCGCTGGACCTGCTCGCGGAGGCGCACCGCACGCAGGAGTTCGGCCTGCCGGACACCTTCTCGCCGGTGGGCGGATTGCCGGAGGGCTCGGAGGTGGAGAGCCTGCTGCGCGGCGCGGAGGACCTGCTGGCGCTGGATGACCACACCGGGGCGGTGGAGCTCCTGCGCCGGGCCCAGTCCCTGGCCCCGGAGAACCCGCGCGTGGAGGCGCTGCGAGACCGGAGCGAGCGCATCCTGATGTCCATGCTGGAGGCCCGGCTGGGAGACCTGAACCGCATGCCGCGCGTGCGGCTGCAGCCGGACGACATCATCTGGCTCAACCTGGACCACCGCGCGGGCTTCGTGCTGGCCCAGATCGATGGCGCGGTGAGCTTCGACGACCTCTTCGCGCTGTCCGGCATGTCGCGCCTGGACACCGCGCGCATCCTCGCGCAGCTGCTCGACGAGGGCATCATCGCCCCCGGCGAGTAGGCCGCGCGCCGCCGGCTCACGCGGGGCGGATGACGGCCGTCCACACGCCGCGCACCACGGGCTCGCCCTTCGCGTTGCGCGTCTCCGTGGTGACGACGAGGAAGTCCATGCCCGCCTTGCGGTAGAGCTCCGTGATGGAGCCCGTGGTGGTGAGCACGTCCCCGGGGCGCATCACGCCCAGGAACTCCAGCTCCTGCTCGCCGTGCACCAGCCGCACGCGGTCCACGCCCAGCTCCGGATCCGCGATGGCGGCGCTGAAGGGGCGGATGGCGAACACCACCGCGAAGCTGGGGGAGGCGATGACGTCGCCGTAGGGGCCCGCCCGCGCCGCGTCCTGCGAGTAGAGCAGGGGGCTCACGTGCGCCGGGGGCTCGCCGAAGGTGCCCGCGGAGGGCACGGCGCCGCCGAGGATGAGGGAGAACTCGCGCAGCTTCTCCAGGCCGACTTCGTAGGTGAAGGGGCCGTAGGCACGGCCGACGAACTTGGGGTCCAGGGCCATGGCTATCCGAGCGAGGTTTCCACGACGGCGCCCCGGAGGACGGGCTCGCCGCGCTGGTTGGTGGCGGTGACTTCCGTGGTGAGCCGGCCATCCGCGATGGTGGTGACGCGGCCCTGGAAGGTGACGGTGTCCTCGGGCAGCACGGGCCGGGAGAAGCGCACCTTCACGCGGCGCACGAGCCCCGGGTCCCCCACGAAGACGGCCACGGCCTCCACGGCCCAGCCCAGCGTACAGAGCCCCTGGAGGATGACGCCGTTGAAGCCGGCGAGCCTGCCGACCTCCGGGTCGATGTGGATGGGGTTGTAGTCCCCGGAAGCGCCCGCGTAATACACCGGCCGCAGCCGGTCGCACTGGCGGACGTGCGTGAAGGTGTCTCCCACCTGGAACGTGCGTGCCATGAGGCGCCGAAGCCTACCGCATCCCCGGGCGTGGACGTCCCGCCGGAAACGAAGAAGGGGGCGGCCCCCACCTCAAGTGAGGACCGCCCCCCGTCACTTCAGGGCTTCAGGGCGAAGCGTCCGCCTTACGCCTTGCGACGGCGCGCGAGCGCCATCGCCGCGAACATCGCCATCAGCGGCGCCATGCCGCCAGCGGAGCCGCCCGTGGACGAGCAGCCGCCGCCGTCGTCCTCGGCCTTCGGCACGGAGACCTTCACCTCGGCGGTGCTGGTCTCACCGGCCGCGTCCTTCACCGTGACGGTGAAGGTGTAGGTCTCCAGCGTCTTCTTCGCCGGGGGCGTGAAGCTGGCCTCGGCGGAGCTGGCGCCGGTCAGCGTCACGGACGGGCCACCCGTCTGGGCCCAGGCATAGGTCAGCGTCTCGTTGTCCGGATCCGTGGACGTGGAGGCATCGAGCTTCACCAGCTCACCGCCGCGCACGCCCGAGATGACCCGGGCCTTGGCGACCGGCGCCTGGTTCACCTGCTTCACGTTGACCGTGTAGATGAACGGGCCCGAGGAGGCGCCGTCGGAGTCGGTCACGGTGAGGCTGAAGGCCACGGCCGTGTCGGCCTGGACCTGCGGCGCCGTGAAGCTCAGCTGCGCCGTGTCGGCGCCCGTGGTCTGAACCGGGGAGCCACCAACCTGGGCCCAGACGTAGGTGAGCACGTCACCGTCCGGATCCGTGATGCCGGAAGCGTCCAGCGTCACGTTGCTGCCCTCATCCGCATCGATGGTGGCCGGAGCCTCCCCCACCGGGTGGCGGTTGGCCTTGTGCACCGTCACGTTGACCAGGTCGGACGCCGACAGGCCGGCCGAGGTCACCGTGAGCTTGAAGGTAAGCTCGGTGGGGGTGTTGACGTCCGGCGCCACGAAGGTCGCCGTCGCCTTGTCCTCACCCGTCAGCGTCACCGCCGCACCCGCGGTCTGCACCCACTGGTAGGTGACCGCCGTGCCGTCCGGATCGGAGCCGGAGCCGGTCAGCGTCACCGTGGAGCGGGCATCCGCGTTGATGTCCGCGCCGGCGTTGGCCACCGGAGCACGGTCCACGTTCTTGACCGTCACGGCCACGGACTTGGTGGACTTTGCGCCGCTGCCGTCCGTCACGGTGACGGTGAAGGTCAGCTGCGTGTCCGCCGCCACTTCCGGAGCCGTGAACGACGCCTTCGCCTTGGTGGCGTTGGTGATGGTCACCGCGGGCGTGGTGCCACCCGTCCGGGCCCAGGAGTACGTCAGCTCATCCGCGTCGATCCGGTCCGGATCCGTGGAGGCCGAGGCGTCCAGCGTCACGGCGTCGCCCTCGTTCACCGTCGTCGGCGCGGAGGCCGCGGCCACCGGCGGCTGGTTCACGTTGACGATGGTCACGTTGACCGTCTTCGGGAGGCTCGTCTTGCCCGCCGCGTCGGTGACGACGAGCTGGAAGGCGAGGATGTCGTTGTAGTCCACGTCCGCGATGAAGCTCGGCGTCGCGGTGTCCGGGTCGGTCAGCGTGATCGGCGTGGCACCACCGACCTGCGTCCAGCTGTAGGTCAGCGTGTCGCCCGCGGCGGCATCCGGGTCGAAGCTGCCCGTGCCGTTCAGGGTGATCTTGGTGCGGTTGAGGACGCCGCCCACGAGGGTACCCTCGTAGACGCCCTGCGCCGCACCCGCGTTCGCCACCGGACGCACGTTGCACGTGCCCGTGGAGGCCGGCTGCTCCGCCTGGCCGGTGAACGCCGGCGCGGCGCCCGTGAACTTCACGTCATCCAGGTCCAGGCCGTACCCGCCCACGGCGACGTCGCCGCCGATGCGGAAGCGGAAGCGGATGTTCTTGAAGCCCAGGCTCTGGAAGAAGTCTCCGAAGTTGAGCTCCGCCGTGGTGAAGGCCGGGAAGCCCGTGCTCACCAGCGCGATCGCGGGGAGGCCCTCGATGGGGTTGCCGCCGCCCGTGGCGATGAGGGCCGTGTAGCCCGGATCCACGTCCACCGCCGGGTAGAGGTCGAGATAGGGATCGATCCACTCGACGCCGTCGACCGTGAGCTCCAGCACCGCGCCGTCGTAGGCGGCGCTCGAGTCGAACTCGAACGAGTGGCGGTACTTGTAGCTCATCACGAACTCGGCCGCGTCCTCGATCCGCAGCCAGGGGCTGGTGACGATGGTCTCCACCGCCGTGCCCGGATCGCCGCCGTGCAGGTAGCGGTTCTCAGGCGAGCCGGACAGCGTCCAGTCACCGGAGGACGACAGGTTCTGCGACACCGTCCACCCGGACAGCCCGGACTCGAACGTCTCCGTGTCGCTGGTGCTCGGCACGTCGTCGTAGTTGACGCGCGGATCGTACGTCACCGTCTTCGACTCCGCCGGGATCTCGGTGGAGTCGAAGGTGACCTTCAGGCCGGCGCGCGCGGGCGAGTCGGACACCGCGGTGAGGTTGACGGGCACGGTGATGGTCTTCTCCGCGCCGCGCGACAGGGCGGGGATGCTGATCGTGGTGCCGCTCGGGAACTGGAGCGTGGCCGTGGTGCTGGTGGTGCTGACGGTGCCCTGGAAGGCGCTCAGCCCGGTGCCGCCCACGTTGCGCACGGTGATCTTCAGCTCGCCCTGCTCGCCAACGTCGAGGACGCCGTCCTGGTCGCAGCCACCCGCGGTGTCGGCCAGCGTGATGCTGGTGACCTCCAGGTTGCCGCCCGCGGCGAAGCTCTCCGTCACGCCGATGTGGTCGAACGCGTCGCGGTCCGGCGACTTGGCGCCGAAGCCCAGGCCGCGCTTGGCGAAGGCCGCCACGAAGCGCTGGTAGTCCGCCGGATCGCTCGCCAGCGCGACGGCCAGCACCGCGTCACGGGCTTCCGTGAACGTGGGGGCGTTCGGCGTCGCCTTGTAGGCCGCGATGAGGTACCGCTTCATCCGGTCCTGCGCCTCCTGGAAGGGGTGCGCGTTCAGCAGGCTCGCGTAGCACTCCCACAGCATCGTGGCCCACACCTCACCGCTGTTGTGGACCTCGCTGTTGATGTCCGTCCGCGCGGTGCTCAGCTCGCCGGGCAGGGTGGTGAAGTTGGAGATGTGCTTGAACGTGTAGCCGTTCTTGCTCATGTCCGTCGTGTAGGGCAGGCGACGGATGCCGTAGTAGTAGCCCTGGTTCTTGCCACCGCTGGTGACGTAGCCCGCGGTGCTGTAGACGCCCTGCCAGTTGCCGTTGCCCTGCTTGGCCTGGTCCTCCGCGCGCACCTGGAGCAGCATCGCGTGGAAGTCGCCCCAGCCCTCGCCCATCGAGCGGCCCTGGTTGTTGCTCAGGCCCGCGGCGTTACCGATGAGGCGGTTGCTGATGTAGTGACCCCACTCGTGCGCGATGATGCCGTTGTCGAGCGTACCGTCGCGATCCTGGTTCGCCTCGCGCAGGAACTTCACGGTCAGCGTCTCGGTGGCGAGCTCCGCCCGCCACGCCGCGCCCGCCTCCTGGGTGATCATCAGGGCCGGGGTGGTGACCGCGGCGTTGGTGCCGCCCATGGCGATGGGGCTGCCCGCGGCGTTGTTGACGATGACCGTGGCGACGGCGCCCGCCTGCTGGGCGTTGTTCGCCTTGGCGACGAAGTCGCACGCACCGCGGTCGATGAGCGCGATCTTCCCGGTGAAGTAGCCCGCCTCGAAGGCGGCGCAGCCATTCAGGTTGGCGGCAGGGGCGTCCTTGACCTCGCCCGACGTGTCATAGGCCTGCTGGCCGAAGCTCGCGGAGGAGGCTTCGTACACGCCAGCCAGGGACGCGGGAGCGGTCACGGACAGCTCGGGCGTGCCGTCGAACACGTACATCTGCATGCGCGGCGACGCACCGTCGGCCGGCGTGCTCATGTTCGCGTTGTTGCGGCCGCCGTAGTCCTGCGCCTGGGCCTGGAGGGGGTCGCCATCCAGACCGCCGCGGCCGAAGTTGAACGACTGGGCGTTGCCCGCGGCCTCGTCGAAGCCGGAGTCGTAGTACCAGTCGTGCAGGAAGTTGTTCACGTAGAACAGGTTCACCACCGAGGCCTTGATCTGCTCGGGGCTGATGCCCGGGGCCTTGGTCGTGTCGTAGACGTACGCGAAGGTGTTGTCGCTCGTCGTCTCCGCGCGGATGTCGGCGCTGCCCGGCTGGAAGCCGTCCGGCGAGGACAGGTCCGCATACGCATCCACGTTGTTACCCGTGGTCTGCGTGGCGTTGGCCGGCAGCCAGGGGTCGTTCCGGCTGTAGGGGCTGTTGGCCAGGGTGATCTGCTGCTGCGGACGGTTCAGCGGGGCCTGATAGCCGTCCTTCAAGCCCGTGGGGTGCGGGGTCGCGTCGGTGCCCTGGGGACCGTCGTCCGGGAGGTACGGGGACTGCTGGCTCGCCCAGACCTGGTACGTGAACTCCGCGCCGGCGTCCGCCGTCAGGTTGTTGCGGAAGAGGACCTGGCCGGTGGCCGCGGACACCACGTAGGCATAGTAGTCGCTGGAGCGCGCGGCCTTGGGGCCGGCGTTCACCTCCACGTACCACGCCGGCTCCAGCTTGCCGGCCAGCATGAAGTACACCTGCCGGGCGCGGGCCGGGGTGGCCAGATCCTGCGGCAGCGCGGACTTCGCGTTGGGGGCCAGCTCGAAGAAGGTGAAGTCACCCTGCGTGCCCGCGTTGATGAACGAGGTGGCCTGCGTGCCGGAGCCCGTCAGGTCCTTGAACGCGCCAGACACCGCGTCCGCGGCGCCCAGGTTGAAGCCGGTGCGCGCCTTGGACTTCGCGGTGAGCGCCAGCTCGGACGGGGCGAGGTAGCCGCTCACGGCCACCAGGCGCAGGTCCTGGCCCATGACGACCTTGACCTCATTGCGGAAGACCGGGATGCCCCCCACCGACTGGTTGAAGGTCGCGACGATGGCGCCCTTGCCGGTGTTGTGCAGCGAGCGCAGGCTGGCGCCCGCGACGTCGTCGCGCGTCAGGCGGTAGCTGTCCGCCACCGACTGCAGGTGCGCACGCGCCGCGCTCTCCGGCGTCATGCCGGAGCGGATGACGGACTTGGACTGCGCACCGTCCTGCGCCGCCCACGCGAACGTGGGGACGCCGAGCCGCCGCTCGGTCTGCTCGATGCGAAGCCCGCGGGACACGGCCGTGTTGGAGTCCACGGCGAGAGAGCGGGAGTCCCGCTGCTCCAGGAACGCGTCGTAGTTCGACCGCTCCTTGGCCCACGCGCTGGTACCCGCGAGGGGCACCAGCAGCAGGCTGGTCAACAGCTTTTCCCTGAGACGCATGCGCCTTCCTTCTTGGGGGTGATGTACTGCCGGACGAGGGGACTGCGAGTGACGACGACTGCACGAGGAGGGGTCCGCCGGGGGGCGGGCCGCTCCTTACGGATGGCGGACCGTGGGTGGACAACAGCCCGATAGGAAACGCTGCCCAACGCCCCAGGTCGCATGAACGACGCGAGCGCGGAGGGCCGCGGAGGAAGGCGTGCCGCGCGAGGCGGGCAGGGCAGGGGCAACGCGCTTCGACGGTCCGGACAGCCGGGGCGCCACACCCGAACCCGGGGCGACCCACGCGAGGCGACTGTCAACGGTTTCCGGCAAGCGCTGCTCTCCAACTCACTCGTCCGGGCGCGGTCGTGTCTACCGCGCTGGATTCAGTGGGAGCGCATGCTAACCAGGACACTGTTTCGTTGAAAAGAGGGGGGCCTGCGTAACTTTGCGTTAGCAACCCAGTAACAATTGTCAGTCTGGAATAAGCCGTAGCAGCCAGGCGGACGCGAGCGTGAAACAGGTGCCGCGCCGCACCTTGCGTGTGGGAGGAAACCCTGCTCAGCGGCGCGAACGGGGCGCGGCGGGGCCTTCGTCGCGCGAGGGCAGCGGGCCGTGGTCGAGCGGATCCTCCACCTCCGCGCCCTCCTTGCGCTGCTTGTACTGCTCGCGCACGTAGGCGACGAGCTGATCCAGATACGAAGACAGCGGTGGGCAGCGCACGCCGGTGCCGTCGAGCAGCTCCAGCGTGTTGTGGCAGTTGTAGATGGCCAGGTGGTTCACGTAGCTGATGGCGGCGCGCTGGGGCCGGGCCAGCTTCTCCAGCACGGGCATCCGCAGCATCACGTCCGCGGCGCGCGCGGACAGGTTGAAGCGCGGCAGCCGCTTGTGGGCCTTCTCCGCGATGAGCTCGTACACGCGCCGCGCGCTCATGGGGTTGGGATCCACCAGGTGGAAGGTGCGCCCCTTCGCGCGCGCGTCGCGCGACAGCCGCCACACGGCCTCCACCACGAAGTCCACCGGGACGACGTTGAGCGGCGCGACGCCGTTGCCCGGCAGGGGCAGCGGCACCACCAGCGGGGACGTGACGAGCAGGATGCCCAGGTAGTAGGGGCCCTCGAAGCGATCGATCTCGCCCGTGCGCGAATCACCCACCACGCTGGAGGGACGGAAGATGGTGACGGGGAGGGTGGCGGCGGCGCGCTGCACCAGCCGCTCCGCCTGGAACTTGGTCTCCTCGTAGGCGTTGCGGAAGGACTGGCCCCGGTCCAGCTCGTCCTCGGCGATGACGCCCACGCGGTCGCCGGACACGTAGCAGGTGGAGAAGTGGTTGAAGCGCGAGAGGTTCTCGCAGTCGCGCGCCAGCTCCAGCATGTTGCGCGTGCCGTCCACGTTCACCCGCCACGCGGTCTCCTTGGGCACCCCCAGCTGCGACACGGCGGCCAGGTGGAAGATGTCCGTCACCCGCTCGCACAGGCGCTGATACTCCTCGCCGGACAGGCCCAGGTGCATGTCCACCGCGTCGCCGGTGAGCAGCTCCACGCGCGCGCCCTTCACCTTCGCCGCGAGCGCCTGCGCCTCCTTGAAGGCCTTGGGCTGCACGAGCACGTAGATGTGCCCCCGCGGGTCCTCCCGCGCGATGTGCTCCACCAGCCGCTTGCCAATGAAGCCCGGGTAGCCGGTGAGGAAGTAGGTGCCAGGGCCCTGCCGCGTCGTCGCCGTGTCGCTCATTCGCGGCGCAGCATAACCGCCCGTCAGCCGCGCGCGAGCATCGCCCGCCAGACCGCCTCCACCTGGGGACGGGTGGCCTCCGGCGCGCCGCTGTTGTCGATGACCCACGTCGCGTGCGCGCGCTTGTCGTCCAGCGGCATCTGCGCCTGAAGCCGCGCCTCCGCCTGCGCCTCCGTGAGGCCGTCGCGCGTCATCAGCCGCGCCTTCTGCACGTCCCGGGGCACCCACACCACGGCCACGCCCTCCATCGCCGTGTGCAGGCCCGTTTCGATGAGCAGCGGCACGTCGTAGACGGCGTGGGTGACGCCCTCGGCCTCCAGCGCCTGGAGCTTCTGGAGGAAGAGGGCCCGGACCTCCGGGTGCACGATGGCGTTGAGCGCGGCTCGCTCCCCGGCGTTCGCGAAGATGTGCGCGCCCAGCTTCACCCGGTCCAGGCGGCCTTCGGGGCCCACCACGCCGGGGAAACGCTCGTCGATGCGCTTCAGGCCGGGGGTGCCGGGCTCCACCACCTCCCGGGCGAGCACGTCCGCGTCCAGCACGCGCGCGCCCAGCTCCCGGAGCATCCGGCTCACCGTGCTCTTGCCGGAGGCGATGCCGCCCGTCAGGCCGAAGACGTGCACGGGCTACTTCGCGGCCTTGGGCGTGGTGAAGACGAAGGACTGCACCGTCTTGCCGTCCTCGTTGAAGAAGATGGCCACGCCCAGCTTCACGTAGAGGAAGTAGGTGCGGAAGTCGTCCGTCAGCTTGCGCAGGTAGCAGGGCGTGGCGGGCATGGCGCCCCCCGGGCACGCGGGGCCGTAGCTGTTCTCGACGGTGTCCTTCTCGATGACCGGCCCGGGGAACACGTCGATGCGCTCCACCAGCTGGGTGGCCGGGTCCACCTTGAACTGGGCCTGGGTGGTGCCCTTGATGGCCTCCTTCTGGAAGTAGGCCAGGATCTCCTTGCCGTCCTGGGTCATGGTCCGGGACGGCTCCCCGAACTTCTTCAGGACGTCCTCCTTCTTGGAGGACCCGGGCTCGATGCCCTGCCACGGCTTGGCGGAGGCAGGCAGGGAGACGGCAAGCACGGCGACGGCGAACAGGACGGCAATCACGGGGGTCCGCATCACGACTCCTCCCTAGCGGATCAGGCAGGCACGCCTCAAGGTCCGTTACCTCAAGCCACGCACCTGTCCACCCGGTATTCAATCACGAACGAGACGCCTTGCCCCCTCCAGGGGCCTCTGCTACGTGCTCAAGGCATGTCTTCTCGTGCCTTCCGGGTCTTTTCCGCCCTCCTGCTCGCCCTCTGCGGCGGCCTCGCCGGCGCCGCGGACTTCACGGGCCCCGACAGCTGCAAGGGCTGCCACCCGGAGGCGTACGACGCGTGGATGAAGTCCAAGCACGCCCGGGCCACGGAGACGCTGGCGGAGACGCAGAAGAAGGACGCGCGGTGCCTGTCCTGCCACGCGCCGGACCAGGCCGAGCAGCAGCTGTCCGCCGTCACCTGCGAGACGTGCCACGGCGGTGGGCAGTACTACTCGCCGTCCTACGTGATGAAGGACCCGGAGCTGGCGCGGCTGGTGGGGCTGGTGGACCCGTCGGAGAAGCAGTGCCGCACCTGCCATGACGCCTCCTCGCCATCCCTGCGCCCGTTTGACTTCAAGGAAGCGCTGAAGGCCATCGACCACTGGTCCGCCGAGCGCGCTCGCAGGCAGCAGCCCCGCGCGGACGCGGCCCCCTCCACGCCGGCTCCCGCCACGGCGAAGAAGTAAGTGACCTCCGCTTGATCAAGATCCTCGACGCCCGCTTCGTCACCACCGCCGTGGAGCTCAAGGGGCTGCCCACGGACCACGCCGCGGAGGTGGCCTTCGTGGGCCGCTCCAACGTCGGCAAGTCGTCCATGATCAACGCCCTCACGAACCGGCGGAAGCTGGTGCGCGTGTCCAACACGCCGGGGCGCACCCGCACGCTCAACTTCTTCGACGTGGACCTGGACCGCGACGGCGTGCGCCACACGGTGCGCCTGGCGGACCTGCCCGGCTACGGCTTCGCCAAGGCGAGCAAGGCGGACAAGGCCCAGTGGCAGGAGATGATCACCACCTACCTCAAGAACCGGCACCGGCTGGAGGTGGTGGTGAGCATCATCGACGCGGAGGTGGGGCCCACGCCGGAGGACCTGCAGACGCTGGACTACCTCCAGGAGCACAACCGCCGCATCCTCGTCGTGGCCACCAAGGTGGACCGGCTGACGAAGGCGCAGCGCAAGCCCCGGCTGCAGAAGGTGGCCGAGCAGCTGGAGCTGCCCCGCGAGGCGGTCCTCCCGTTCTCCTCCACGGAGAAGCTGGGGGTGGAGGAGGTGTGGGGCACGCTGCTGGACACCTTCGGCAAGGCCACCCGCGTCTGAGGCTGCCGGAACAGGGCCGCTGTGGTAGCACCCCCGGCGTGTCCCAGAACGGCAAGACGAATGGTGGTGGTTCGCCCCTCGCGCCCCGCGAGGAGCGTCAGCGGTGGATGCGCCTGGCCCCGCGTCAGCGGGTGAAGGCGCTCTTCGACGCGGAGGACACGGCCGCGCTGGTGCGCTCGCTGCCCGCGGAGGACCTCTACGTCACCATCCAGGAGGTGGGGCTGGCGGACACGACGGAGCTCGTGCAACTGGCGTCCCCCGCGCAGTTCCGCACCTTCGTGGACCTGGGCGGCTGGGCGAAGGACAAGCTGGAGCCGCACGCGGTGCTCACCTGGCTGCGCGCCGCGCGCGGTGACGAGCTGGAGGACTTCCTTCGCAAGGTGCACGCGGTGGACCTGGAGGTGGTGGAGACGCTCCTCAAGGAGTTCACCGTCGTCCACGACCTGGAGGAGAACCCGGACGTCAACCCGCAGGGCGTGACGGTGGAGACCCCGGAGGGGCGCTACCTGGTGGAGCTGAAGGCGGAGGGCGTGGAGATGTCCGCCATGCGCGCGCTCCTCAACGACCTCATCGCGGAGAACCCCTTTGAAGCGGTGCGCCTCTTCGAGGCCGTGCGCTGGGAGATCCCCTCCGAGCTGGAGGAGACCGCGTTCCAGTTCCGCCGCGCGCGCCTGGCGGACCTGGGCTTCCCCTCGCTGGAGGACGCGCTGTCCCTCTTCAGCCGCGTGGACGTGCCGCCGCGCCCCCTGGGGGCGGGGACGCCCGCGCTCACCGCTACGGGCGGCCACGTGGACTACCTGGAGGCGGCCTTCCGGGACCTGTCCGACGTGGAGCGGATGAACGCGGAGGACGAGCTGCGGGAGGTGGCCAACGCGGTGCTCGTCGCGGAGCTGGGCGACCCGGGCGACCTGGACGCCGTGCGCCGCGTGGGCGAGTGGGTGCGCGACTACCTGTCGCTGGGCCTGGAGCACCTGACGGGGGCCGACCCCGCGAAGGCGCCGGACGCGCTGCGGGACACGCCGCTGCGCCGCGTCTTCCAGGTGGGCTTCACGCTGACGCTCCAGCTCAAGTACCGCGCGGACCGCCTCTTCAAGGCGCCCTTCGTGAAGCTGGACGACGTGCCGCTGGTGCTCCCGGAGGAGGCCGCCGGGCTGGAGGCCCTCCGGCGCAAGCGTCCCCGGCGCGCGCTGCGCGTCCCCGGCGCGGAAGCCGTGCCGTTCCGTTCGCTGCGCGAGGTGGCCGGTTCGGAGGCGCTGCTCGCGCGGGCGGAGGCGCAGGTGGCGGCGCTGGCCGCGGTGCTGGGCGGCTCCGAGGACGCGGCGCGCACCGTGCTGGCGCGCTTCGGCGTGTCGCTGGACGTGCTGGGCGTGGAGCGGCTGTGGGCGGCGGTCGTGTCCATGGCCGTGCTGGAGGAGCGCGTGGACGTGCGGCCCGTGCCGCTGGGGCGCACGGTGGAGCTGGGCCAGCGCCTCTTCGAGGGCACGCCGGACGCCCCTCGCCTGCGCGCGAGCGCGGCGGAGCGCGCGGTGGCCGCGCTGTCGCCCGCGGTGCCGGAAGGCGCGCGCGAGGAGCTGCGTCGGGTGGTGAACGTCACGCTGGCGCGCCTGCTGTCGGAGCTGGGCCCGGCGTGGCTGCGCGAAGGCCGCCTGGACCTGATCGCCTCCGCGGTGCTTCCGATGGAGAGCGCGCCGGTCCCGTAGCTTTTTCAGCCTTACGCCGCCCGGCGGTTCAGGGCGATCCCGCAACTGCCCGAAGATACGGGCGATCCCCGACGCCAGTCCCTGGCACGCGCGCTGCTTTGCCCCTTGCCCGCCAGCTGTTCGCAATCCGCGAGCGGCTGACGGCAATCCACGAGGGCCAGGGGCAGGCGTGTGACGGGACGAGCGACCGACAGCGAAGGGGTGGCGTACATGGGACCGGGCGCGGTGGGGCAGCGTCGCGACGTGCTGGCTTTCTTCATGCTCACGGCGTTCGCGGCGGTGATGTACGCCGTGCCGGGTGAGTGGATCCCCGCGCTGGAGCCGCTGCGGCTCGCGCTGCTCACGTCGGGGCTGGGCGCGGGGCTGATGGTGATGCGCCGCATTGGCAAGGCGGAGCCCCTCTACTTCGACGGCGCGCGGGGCATCGCGCTCCTGGCGTTCTCGTCGCTGGCGTTCTGCTCGGTGGCGTGGAGCGTGAACCCGGAGGTGACGCGCTTCCAGGGCGTGGAGCTGCTCAAGCTCACGGCCATCTACCTGACGCTCGTCAACGTCCTCACCACGCCCAGGCGGCTGGCGGTGGTGTGCGGCGCCATGGTGCTGGGCGCCATCGTGACGTCCATTGGCGTCATCAACTGGTACATCGTCGGCGTGGACATGGTGGAGGGCTTCCGTTCGCGCTGGGTCGGCGTGTACGCGGACCCGAACCACATGGCCATGAACATGGTGCTGGTGGTGCCGCTCGCCGTGGCGTTCCTCGCGCGCAAGAGCACCCCGTGGGTGTTCCGCGTGCTGTGCGCGGTGTCCGCGGTGCTGGCGGTGGTGGCGATCGTCCTGTCGCACTCGCGCGGTGGCTTCATCGGCCTGTCGGTGGCCATGGCCATGTGGGCCATCCGCGAGAAGCGCCGCATGCAGGCCATCGTGCTGGGCACGGTGTTCGTCGCGGGCCTGGCGGTGTTCGCGCCCAAGAGCTTCTGGGAGCGCAATGAGACGGTGGCGGCGTTCCACGAGGACGCGTCCGCCATGGGCCGCGTCTACGCGTGGCAGGTCGCCAGCCGCATGAGCCTGGACCGGCCGCTGTTGGGCGTGGGCGCGGGCGGCTTCCGCTACGCGTGGTTCCAGTACGCGCCGCCGGAGGCGCACCGCGCCTACGTGGCGCACAACATCTTCCTCGACGTCATCGGGGAGCTCGGGTGGGTGGGCCTCCTGTGCTTCCTGGTGTTCTCGGGGGGGGCCGTGGGCGGGGCGGCGGCCGCGTCCTCGGACTCGGAGATGGGATGGCTGGCGCGCGCGCTGTTGGCGTCGGTGGCCGGCTACCTCATCTGTGACTTGTTCTCGGGCTACATCCTGTCCGCGCACTGCTACGTGCTCTTCGGCCTGGCCGCGAGCGCGCACCGCATCGCGCAGGCACGGGAGCGCGCCCTGGCGGTGGGGAGGCAGCCGGCGATGAAACCCGCGCCGGTGGCCACGTGGGAGGGGTCTGGGCATGCGGCGTGAGGATGCGCGGATGGGGCAGGAGCCCCTCCGCCTGGTGCAGTTCACCCGGTCGTTCCACATTGGCGGCACCGAGGTGCAGGTGCTGGAGCTGCTGCGAGGCCTGCCCTCCAGCTACCGGTTGCAGGTGTCGGTGCTGGATGACGCCGGGCCCCTGATGGGCGCGGTGTGGAAGCTGGGCCACGCGCCGGAGGTGTTCTCCCTCAAGGGCTCGCTCGCGCAGCCCAACACGCTGTTGCAGATCCACCGGATGGCCCGCTGGCTCAAGCGCCACCGCGTGCAGCTGGTGCACGTGCACGACTTCTACTCCAGCATCGTCGCGGTGCCGGCCGCGAAGCTCGCGGGCGCGAAGGTCATCGTCGGCCGGCTGGACCTGTCCCACTGGCAGGGCAAGGCGCGCCGCCTGCTGCACGCGCGGGTGACCCGGCTGGCGGACCACGTCGTCGCCAACGCGGAGGCCATCCGCCAGATGCTGATCCACGAGGAGGGCCTGCCCGCCTCGCGCATCTCCGTCATCCACAACGGCCTGGACCTCCCGCGCTTCGACGCCCGCGCGGCGGAGGGGTTCAAGGACACGCTGCCGGACACCGGCGGTGTGCCCACGGTCATCCACGTGGCCAACATGAACCACCCCGTGAAGCGGCAGGAGGATGTGCTCCTCGCGCTTGCCATGCTGCGTCATGAGGGGACGCGGCTGAACGCGTGGTTCGTGGGAGACGGGCCACGCCGGCCGGCGCTGGAGAAGATGGCGCACGAGCTGGGGGTGTCGGACGGGGTGCACTTCCTGAAGCACCGCACGGACGTTCCGGCCCTCTACGGGCAGGCCACGTTCGGCGTGCTGTGCTCCACCGCGGAGGGCATGTCCAACGCGGTGATGGAGGGCATGGCGGCGGGGCTGCCCATGGTGGTGACGCGCGTGGGCGGCAACCCGGACCTCATCGCGGACGGCGAGCGCGGGCTGGTGGTGGAGCCGGAGCGGCCCGCCCAGCTGGCCCAGGCGTTCCGCCGCCTGCTGGCCCAGCCCCAGGAGGCCCGGAAGATGGGCAAGGCCGCCCGGGGCTTCGTCGCCCGCGAGCTGTCCCTGGAGAAGCTGGTGCGCCGGCATGACGCGCTGTACCGCCAGGTGGCAGGACTTCCTCCCGGCTGAAACCCGCCCCAGGGGGCCGGGAAATGTCAGACCGATCCGGATAATCCACGCCCGCTCCCAAGAAATTGGGGGCGGGCGCGTTCGTAGGAGGGGGAGGGCGCACTTTCCGCCGGGCCCTTCGTGTGCGCAGGTTATAGATGGGAATAGTGCGATTTTCGTGGAGTTTGGAGGGCAGGCTGTGGTAATGGCGCCTCGGGTGTTGCCGGAACCGGTGAGCGTGCTCACCCTGGTCAAGGCGGATCAGGTGGGTGGCGGAATCACCGCTGGTGCGTAGGGGTTGTGAAGGAGACGGACGCCGAGCGCGGGGCCCGGTAGCGATGGGACGCGGGGCGGACGGCAGGACACATGAAGGTGGCGTGGGGCTGGCCAGCGGGCCGCTTCACATCCGCCGCGACTTTACGAGGCCCTGCCAGTCGGCACGAGGCCCGGGGCGCTCGCCGGTAAAACTCCAAGGTGCCGGCGAGCGCTCTCTTTTTTGCCTCACAGCTCCGCACTCGTGTGTCCTCCGGGTTGTTTCCGTGAGGAGGACGCACCGGGTGGGATGCGCCGGAGGGCCGCGGAAGCGGGCGCCCCGGGTCCACCTCAGGCTTCGTCGACGAGGTCGAAGCGCTGGCCCACGCCCTTGGCCAGGGCGACGTCGTAGAGCGCGCGGGCCAGGGCCACGTCCTGCACGGCGAGGCCGGTGGAGTCGAAGAGGGTGACCTCGGTGCCGGTGCGGCCGGGCTTGCGGCCCGCGACGACCTCCCCGAGGGTGCCGGCGAGCTGCTCGGGCCGGAGGAGCCCGTCGTGGAGCGGGACGTTCACCTCGCCGGAGTGGAGCGCCTGATCCGCGTCATCGATGAAGACGCGGCCTTCGACGAGCAGGCGCGGATCCAGCTCCTGCTTGCCGGGGGCGTCCGCGCCCATGGCGTTGATGTGGGCGCCGGCCTGGACCCACTCGCGGCGGACCACGGGGGCGCGCGCGGGGGTGGCGGAGCAGACGATGTCCGCGCCGGAGGCCTCCTGGAGGCTCACCACGCGGCCGCCCTTCTCCTTCTGGAGGGCCTCGGCGGCCTGGGGGGAGGCGTCCGCCAGGAGCAACTCCAGGTCCCCGAAGAGGGCGCGGTGCGCGTCGATGAGGACGCGCGCCTGCACGCCGCAGCCCACGAGCCCCAGCGTGCGGGGCTGCTTCCTGGCCAGGTACTTGGACGCGACGCCGCCGGCCGCGCCGGTGCGCCACGCGGTGAGCAGCGTGCCGTCCAGGATGGCCAGCGGGGACGCGGTGTCCGGATCGCTGAGCACGTACACGGCGCGCACCGTGGGCAGGCCGTGCTTGCGCGGGTTCTGGGGATGGGCGTTGACCCACTTCACGCCGGCCGCGCCGTCGAGGAACGCCGGCATGGCGCGGAAGTCGCCGTCGTACTTCGGCAGGGACAGGTACACCTTGGGGGGCATGAGCGCGTCGCCGCGGCCATGGGCCAGGAAGGCACGCTCGACGGCTTCCAGACCGAGCTCGACGGTGTAGAGGCCGCGCAGATCCCTGGCGCTGAGGAGGAGGGTGGGCATGGGCGCGCTATACCCAAGAACGCAGGGGACCCCAAGGGCTGTCCCGCCGTGACGTCTGGCCAGAGGCGCTCCGGGCGGGGAGGTGGGCATGTCTGGGATTGGCAGGTGGCGCAATCCGGACGGCTCGGGCTGCGGGGAATGCACGACACGGGCCGGAGGACAGCCATCGCGTGCCGCCCGCCGTACCATCCGTCACCCACCTGCCCCGTGGAGGCAAGGCCGTTGCTCGAAGGACGACGGAGGCGGGACTCCTCGGACGCGTCCACGCCAATGGTTCCGCAGGCCGCTCCTCGCGGCTCAGGCATACAGCTCGCTCAGCGGTCCTGGCGCGATGCGCGTGCTGCCCTCCTGCCCGAAGGTGTTGAAGTCCGCGTCTCCGAACGCGTGGCCGAGCGTGTTGAAGAGGTTGGAGACCTGCCGGTTCCGGGCTGCGTCGTACTTCGGGTACACGACCGTGCGCCCGTCGGTCTTCAGGCCCAGCGCGTTGCCGCCCACCACGAGCTTCGGCCACTCACGCGAGGTGGAGTGGTGCTGCTCGCCGTTGTCGGACATGAAGACGATCGCCGTGTGATCCAGCATCGAGCCGCTCGCGCCAATCTCGGGCGTGGCGGCCAGCGTCCTCGCCAGGTTCGCCACCAACTGTACGTGGCGGCGGGTGACCTCGGCGACGCGATCCCAGTTCTGCCCCGCATCCAGGCTGTGCTGCAGGTTGTGTCGCGGGATGTCGCTCACGTCCGGGCCGTAGGCCACGTCGAAGCCCGAGCTGCCCGTCGCCAGCACGACCGTGTTCGTCAGCCCACCCAGGAGGGAGGCCGTGGCGATCTGGAACTGCGCCTCGAACCACTTCAGCGAGTCGGGCGGTGAGCCCGCTCCGGTGAGCAGCGGGTTGTCCTTCGGCGCCAGCGGTAGGTAGGGCCGCACTCGGTCCGCCATGCCGGTGAGCTGATCCTCCCGCGTGCGCAGCGACTCGAGCGAGGAGACGTAGCGCTCCAGTTTCAGCCGCTCGTTGGAGTTGCCGCTGAACGCCGCCAGCGCCTTGCGCGAGTCGGCCAGCGCGAAGTCGAAGAGCATCTTGCGATCGCGCCCACTCGTCGAGCCGCCGAGCAGCGAGCCGAAGGTGCTGTCGAACGCGAGCGACGGGTTGACGATGATGCCCGCGGGCTTGCGCGGCCCGAGCGCGCAGGTTTCGTACACGATCGACACGCGCGCGGAGCTGGTGCCCAGGCGCAGCACGTCGAACGGGGCGCCCCGGCGCAGGCGAGGCGCGATCACCGCGTCGAAGGTCGCGCCCGCGCCGTTCACCGCGCAGCTCAGCCCGCCCGTCCCGCTGGAGTGCCCGCCACCCGCGATGAGGTTCGAGAGCCCCAGCAGCACGGCGGAGCGGCTCACCAGGTCGATGTTGCCGGAAGACGCCGCCAGCGGCCCGAGGCTGATCGCGCTGGCGAGATCGTCGCCCTCACGCACCAGCGGCGTGTCCTTGTACGCGTCCCAGAAGAGGCGGTCGGAGGTGTTGGCGCGTCCCCCCAGCGCCGCGCGGGTGCCCGTGCTCAGGAGCGCGCGGGGGTAGACGCCATTGCACTCGAGGACCAGCACCAGGCGCGCCGGCAACGCTGACGACTGGGCGTAGACGTCGCGGAAGTAGGGCGCGAAGAGGCCGGCGGCCATGCCCTTCAGGACGGTTCGTCGCGAGAACATGGCAGTCACTCTCCAGCCTGCGGCACACGCCGCGTCTTCCAGGTGTCGCTTGTCATCAGCGTGGTCAGCATCTTGGAGAACGAGCCTTGGTTCTGATCATAGGCCTGCTCCATCTGCGTCAGCGTGCAGGCGTCGCTCAGGTTCTCCGGGCGTCCCATGAAGTAGCGGAAGGCCTGTCGCACGAAGCAGCGTTTCGCGTACTGCGAGGTCGCCAGGCGCTCGCTCAACTCCACCGCGTCGCGCACCGGGCCATCCAGCGCGGGGTCCGGCATCGACGTGAGCGTCGAGCTTCCGTCTGGCGTGGTCCAGCCTCCGCTGGGCGAGTGATCCCGCGCGCGCAGGAAGCCCGCGTGGTTGTAGATCTCGAAGGGCAGGCCGAGCGGCTCCATGAGGCGGTGACAGCCCTGACACTGCGCTCCGGCGGTCGCCTCCTGCAGGCGGCGGCGTGCGTTCTTGTCGGCGGCGTGAGCGCCGACCTGGGCCGCCACCTGTACGCTGCTGAGCGGCGGGACGAAGCCGCATAGGAGGTTCTCGCGCACCCACTTGCCGCGGTGGACGATGGACGGATCGTCCTCGAAGTTGCCGCCGTGCGCGGCCAGCCACACCGGGTGGGTCAGCACGCCCGCGCGCTCCGTGGCAGGCAGCGTCTTCCAGCGGCCCTCGACGGTCGCCGGGAGGATCTCGCTGACGTTGTAGGGGTGGGAGAGGCCCTTGTGCGAGTCGTACGCCGCGTTCTGCATGGAGGGGACGTAGAAGGTGCGCGTGGTGAGCAGGTTCGCCAACACGTCCTGATCCTCGACGACCACCCGTGCGATCAGATCGTCGAACTGCTGGATGAAGGTCGGCTCCAGCGGATGGAAGTTGGTGAGCAGGTTGTCGTACGAGACCGAGCTGATGTAGCCGAGCCCCTCGAGCTCGAAGCGCGAGGTCGCCGCCGGGGACTCCTTGAACACCGCGGACACGTGCCCGTAGCCGAGCCACTCGCGGAAGAAGCCCGCGACGCCGTCACCCAGCCAGTACTGCCCGCGCTTGGAGCGCTGCTCCTCGTTGTAGTCCTGCACCAGATCGAAGCGCGGTGTCCCGTTCTCGTTGGCGTCGACGCCGCCCAGGTGCTTCTTGATCAGGGCGGTGGTCGTCGCATCCTGCGTGAGCGAGCCATCCTTCGCGGCGAGGGCCACGTCCGCCAGGTGCCCCTCGAGGGGCGCGGAGTAGTACGGCCACACGAAGCTCGGCGTGGCCGAGGGCGCGCGCCCTGCCAGCGCGTAGGCCAGCTGCGAGCCCAGCTCGAGGCTGGTCAGCTCCACGCGCCCGTCGGCCGGCTCGCCGCCCATCTCGCGGCGGAACATGGCGCCGGTCATCATCCACGCGGCGTTGGAGATCCGCGTGATGGAGTCCGCGCGGTTTTGAGGGGAGTAGCTCGGTTCCTGGGCGATGACCGCGGTCGCGAAGGCGGTGAGGCGGGTGAGCTCATCCTCGGTGGGCGGGCGGAAGAAGACGCCGAACTCGAGCATCTGGCCCAGGTGGAAGCGCTTGCAGGCGTCGCTCGGGTTCGCGTCGTCGAACATGCAGCGGAAGCGGCTGTCGGTGAAGACACGCTCCATCCGGTTGCCGTCCGGGTAGTTCATCGTCCATGGCGAGGCGGCCTCGCCGACCACCGGCAGGAAGAGCTCCACCGTGGCCTCGTCCAAACTCTCGTCCGTGGCCCAGGAGCTGTACTGCTCGATGGCGCTGGGATCGAGCGGGTTGTCGTAGAAGCTGAACCCGGTCCAGCTGCGCTCGACCGAGCCACCGACGTTGCGGGTGAACTCGCGCCGGCTCATGCGGCGGATGCGCGTCGGCGCATCCGAGCGCACGCCTTCGGTGCAGGTGAAGAGCGCGGACTGATCGAGCAGGTTGGGCTCGGGCACGACGGTCACCGGCGGGCCGTCCGTGCCACTGCAGAGGGGCATCCCCTCCCCGATCCAGGTCTTGAGCGCGGCGAGCTCGGCCGAGCTCGCGCGCTCATGCGGGGCCGGCGGCATCGGAGCCGCGTCGTCGCTCATTCGGATGAGCGCGCGCTGGGCGTTGCTGAGCTTCCCATCCACCGCCGAGCTCACCCGCATGTCGTGCAGGGTGCGCAGCGGCATCGTCGCCCCCTGGGTCGGCAGCGCGCCGTGACAGCTGGCGCAGCGATTGGCGAGCACCGACTGCACCACGCACGCGGCGCCCACGGTCTCCCCGGGCCCGCCGGGATCCCCGGCGTCGTTGGGGCCTCCGTTGTTGGTGTTTGGCCCGATGTTGCCCTTGCACGCAACGAGGCTCAACAGTCCGGCCAGCAGGAGGACGCGGTTCATCCGGCCAGTCTGGCACGGACGGCAGGTGGAATAGCAAGCAAGCCCGGCCAGACGGGCTCGGCCGGGACGGGCTCGTGCGTAAGCGACTACGCGGACGCGTCCACGCCAATCACGTCGCGCACGGAGGCGAAGCCCTCCCGGGCCAGCAGGGCGCCCAACTCGGGGAGGATGCGGTCCACCATACCCGGGCCCTCGTAGATGAAGCCCGTGTACACCTGCACCACCGTCGCGCCCGCGCGCAGCTTCTCGTAGACGTCCTGCGCGGTGAACACCCCGCCCACGCCGATGAGGGGCAGGGCGCCCTTGCTGCGCTGGTACGCGCGGCGGATGACCGCGTTGGACAGCTCGCGCACGGGGGCACCGGACAGGCCGCCGGCCTCCTTCGCGTGCACGTGCTCCACGGGGCGGGTGAGCGTGGTGTTGGTGGCGATCAGCCCGGACAGCCCGCGCGCCATCGCCACGTCCACCACCTCGTCCACGGCCTCGGGCGTGAGGTCCGGGGCGATCTTCAGGAACAGCGGCGTGCCCCTGGCCACCGCGTCCATCCGCTCACGCACCGCGAGCAGCAGCGTGGACAGCTGCTCCGGCTCCTGTAGCTTTCTCAGGCCGGGCGTGTTGGGCGAGGACGCGTTGACGACGACGTAGTCCCCCAGCGGCGCGAGCGCGTCCACGCACGCCACGTAGTCCTCCACCGCGCGCTCCAGCGGCGTGTCCTTGTTCTTGCCGATGTTCACGCCCAGCGGGCCGGGCTTCCACGTGCGGGCCTTGAGGCGCTCCGCCGCGGTGGCCGCGCCGTGGTTGTTGAAGCCCATGCGGTTGATGATCGCGCGGTGCTCGGGCAGGCGGAACAGGCGGGGCTTCGGGTTGCCCGGCTGGGGCTTGGGCGTGACGGTGCCAATCTCCACGGCGGAGAAGCCGCAGGCGAACAGCCCGTCCACGGCCTCCGCGTCCTTGTCCAGCCCGGCGGCGAGCGCCACCGGGTGGGCGAACTTCAGCCCCGCCAGCTCCACGGACAGGTCCATGGGGGCGCGGCGCAGCGTGCGCTCGCGCATCGCGCGGCAGCGGGCATTCCACGTCCCCAGGGCCGCGAGCCCCGTCATGCCCAGCCGGTGCGCGGGCTCCGGGGGCAGGGTGAAGAGCAGTGCGCGAGTCAGGCCGTACATGCGTCAGGCCGGGATGAAGGACGCCTCGCGCGCCCACGCAAGCGCCTGGTCCACCTGCTCGGTGGTGAGCAGGCCGTTGGACTCGACGATCTCAATCTCCCGCCGCATGTCCGTCTCCAGCAGGTAGGGGCCGTCCGTGTTGATGGTGAACTTCACCTTGCGGTCCCAGAACGTCTGCATGATGTGCTTGAGCTCCTGCAGGTCCGCCACCGCCTTGGTGTGGATGTTGGACGTGGGGCACAGCTCCAGCGTGATGTTGTTCTCGCGCAGCACCTTCATCGCGGACTCGTCGTAGGCGGCGCGGATGCCGTGGCCGATGCGGTGCGGCTTGAGCTTCTCCACCACCGCCATCAGGCCGTTGGCGCCGGTGCCGGCCGTCTCGCCGGTGTGCACGGTGCACTTGAGGCCCGCCTTGCGGGCGCGGGCGTACAGGTCCTCGTACTCCGCGAGCGAGGGCTTGTGCTCCATGGCGTCGCGCTCCGTGCCGGCCAGGTCGATGCCGTACACCCCGCGCGAGCGGTACTTGATGGCCTTCTCCACGATGATGCTGTTGAGCTTGTGGTCGAACTCGCGGGCCAGGCAGAAGATGAGGCCCACCTTCACGCCGTACTCCAGCGTCGCGCGGTCCATGCCCCGCAGCGCCGCGTGGATGATGTGGTCCAGGTCCAGCTCGCTGGAGAGGTTGCGCTTCATGGGGTTGAAGCGCAGCTCGATCTGCGTGACGCGGCTGCCCCGGTACTCCTTGCCAATCACCTCGTAGACGGAGCGCTCGATGGCGCTGGGCGAGGATTGGATCTTCTCCGTCCAGGTGTGGAGGATCTTCAGGTAGTCGTCGAGGCTGCCCACCTTGCCCGGGCGGGAGGTGATGAGCTCGACGAAGTCGAAGTAGTTCTTGACGGGGAGCTTGAAGCCCTGCTGGTGGGCGATGGACCACAGGATGTGCGGGGCCACCGCGCCACCCACGTGGATGTGGAGGTCAATGAGGTCGCGAACCATGGCGGCATGTATGCACAGCCACGGCCACGCGTAAAGCTATCGGCGCAGCAGCACGTAGACGGCGCCGGCCCCGCCGTCCTGCGGGCGCGCGGTGGCGAACGCCAGCACCATCCGCTCCAGGCGCTTCTGAGAGAGCAGGTCTCTCACTGCATCCTTGAGCACCGGGAGCTGGTCCTTGGAATTCAAACCGCGCCCATGGACGATGAGCACGCAGCGGCGCTTGGCGCGGCGGCTGTCGGACAGGAAGCGCTCCACGGCGGCCTGGGCCTCGCGCTGCGTCTTGCCGTGCAGGTCCAGCCGGTCCTGCACGGAGAAGTCGCCCCGGCGCAGCGAGCGCAGCAGGTTGGGGTCCACGCCGGGCGAGGCGCCCTCGAAGGACTCGTCGGACCCGGTGAAGGACAGCGGGCCGTCCACGGCGACCAGGTCGGACAGCTGCGCGAGCGCCTCCGCGTTGTCGTCGATGATCTCCGGCAGGCGCGGGTTGACCTGCGGGGCCTGGCCGCGGTTCGTCACCTGCTTCACGCCGTCCATGGCGGCGAAGAAGAGGCCCACGTCGTCGTCTTCCGGGCGGGCCTTGGCGGGCTTCGGCGCGGCGGCCTTCTTCTTCGCGGCCTCGGCGGCGGCAGCGGCCTCCTTCTCCTGCTTCTGCTGGTCCTGAAGCGTCTTGATGGCGGACTTGAACGGGTTGTTCTGGAACTCCGCTTCCTTCTTCTTCGGGGGCCGCTGGCTCATGGGATTCCTGTCTTCTAACCCGGGCTACAGGCCGCGCAGCCTGCGGATTTCCTCGTAGGCGTCGCGGACGGCCTGGAAGCGGCGGGCGGCCTGCTCGGCGGCCCGGGGCGCCAGGTGGCTGGCCTTGTCCGGGTGGAAGCGGGCGGCGAGCTTGCGGTAGGCGCTCTTCACCTCCGCGTCGGTGGCGTCCGGAGGGAGGCCCAGCGTCTGGTAGTGAGCGGTGGCGTCGCCCAGGTGCTGCTCGGCCAGCGCCTGGGCCTTGGCGTCGGGGACGTCCAGGCCTTCGGCCACGCGCTTCAGGGCCTCGCGCTCCGAGCGCTGGAGGGGGCCATCCGCCAGGGACATCTCATAGAGCGCGTCCAGCAGGCGGAGCCGCTCGCCGGAGGGGAGGGCGTCCCGGCAGGAGGCGAGGGCGGCGGGGGCGTCCAGGGTGGCGGGGTGGGTGAGGAAGTCCTTGAGGTAGCGGCGCACGGCCTGGACGGTGTGGGCGTCGGAGTGGAGGACCTCCTCGAAGTAGTGGCGGACCTCGCGGACCTCCTCGCGGCGCATCTCGCCGTCGGCGCGGGCGACGTCCACGAAGAGGGCGGCGATGTCGCGATCGAGCGGGTCCTCGTCGGGGGCCTGGACGAGGGGGAACTCGCCCGGGCCCTGGGTGAGGGGGGCCTGTTCAGGAGGAGGCTCGAAGGCGGCGGGGAAGTCGCTGAAGATTTCGGGGAAGTCCGGGGGAGCGGCGTGCTGTTCGTCGAAGTAGTGCCCCAGGGCCGTGCCCACGATGAGGCCGAGCACGATGGCCCAGGGCCCGCCGAGGAGGAGGCCGGCCATGAGACCCAACATCGCCCCGAGAACTTTTCCAGCACCCATGCCGACGCTTCGCTCCCTTGAACCGGGCCAGTTTTGCATAAGGTGGGTCGCATGACGGCCCAGTTGATTGACGGAAAAGCGGTGGCGGCGCGCGTGCGGGCGGAGATCAAGGAGGAGGTGGCGCGCCTGAAGGCGGAGCGCGGCATCACCCCGGGACTCGCCGTGGTGCGCGTGGGGGAGGACCCGGCGTCCAAGATCTATGTGACGAGGAAGAAGGAGGCCGCCGCGGAGGCGGGCTTCAATTCCTGGGAGCACCACCCGGACGAGAACATCACCCAGGAGGAGCTCCTGGCGCTGGTGCACCGGCTGAACGAGGACCCGGCCGTGCACGGCATCCTGGTGCAGCTGCCGTTGCCCAAGCACCTCGACGCGGAGGCCATCATCTCGGCGGTGAAGCCGGAGAAGGACGCGGATGGCTTCCACCCGGTGAACGCGGGCAACCTGCTGTTGGGGCGGCCGGCGACGCGGGCGTGCACACCCTACGGGGTGATGCGGCTGTTGGAAGAGGTGGGGTGCGATCCGGCGGGCAAGCGCGCGGTGGTGGTGGGCCGCAGCAACATCGTGGGCAAGCCGCAGGCGCTGATGCTCTTGCAGAAGGACGCGACGGTGACGGTGTGTCACCGCAAGAGCGACCTGCCGGCGGAGGTGGCTCGGGCGGACATCCTGGTGGTGGCGGTGGGCGTGCCAGAGCTGGTGAAGGGCGCGTGGATCAAGCCGGGCGCGGTGGTGATTGACGTGGGGATGAACCGCAAGGCGGACGGCAAGCTGGTGGGGGACGTGGAGTTCGCCGCGGCGGCGGAGCGCGCGTCGTTCATCACGCCGGTGCCGGGTGGGGTGGGGCCGATGACGATCGCGATGCTGATGAAGAACACGCTGGAGGCGGCTCAGCGCGCGGGGAAGTGATTGGACGGTGGTGCGCGGCCGGCCCGGGTTGTGAGAATGGATTGCACGACCCGGTCCCAGTGTCGATGCGCCGGGTGCCGCGCTCCGCCATTCTCCTTCGCCCCTGACGGGACCTGACGGAAGATGCGCGCATGGGTCCGGCCTTGCACCGATGCGCAGTGCGCGGAGCCGCGCTGGGGCTGCTGCTGCTCGCGACCCCCACGCGTGCCCAGGCCGCGACGCCCTTGCCCACGTTCTCCCTGGAGCGCCTGGACCCGAATCCGGGGCTGGGGCCCCTGGCGCTCGGAAACGGTGAGCTGCTCGCTCCTGGGGAGCTGCGCATCTCCCTGATGGCGCACTATCAGCACTCCGCGCTGCGGATCCCGAACGGACTGCTGGAGCCCTCGCTGGTCCTGTCCCGGACCACCGGACTGGTATCGCTGGCTGTCGGCGTGCTGCCCTGGCTGGAGCTTCAGGCCCAGCTTCCAGGCGTCATCCATCAGCGCGGCGCGGACCTGAGCACCTCGCTGTCCATTGCCTCGCCGTCGCGCAGCGGGCTGGGGGCGCTGAGGATCGCGGCCCGGCTGGGCCTGCTCGGGACCTCCGCTCCCGAGGCCTTCAAGCTCGCGGTCGACCTGGACATGAGGCTCCCCGTTGGCGGCTCTGGCGCGCTCGCTCGTGACCGGGGTGTCCGCGGCCAGGGGCGGATCATGATGGGAAAGCGCTGGGGGGCCGTGGCTCCGGCGCTGGAGCTGGGCGTGCTCCTGCGTCGCGCGGTGACCGACTCCAGCGTCGACCGCGTCAACGGCGTGGGCAACGAGCTTCGCGCCGGTGCGGGCCTGACGGTGGGCCATGCCTTCCGCGCGGAGGCATCCGTGCTCGGGGCCTACTCCTGGCGACAGCAGCGCGTCAGCGGCGAGCTCCTGGGCGGCCTGCGCTATGCCGCCGTCCGGCCATGGGAGTTCTTCGCCATGGCCGGAGCGGGCCTGGGCTCGGAGCCGGGGTCGCCGCGCTTCCGGGTGCTCGCGGGGCTGGCCCTGCTCTTCGACAAGCCGCCGCCTCCGCCCCCGGAAGACATCGTCTACGAGCTCGTCCAGGGGCTGCCGCGCGCCCCCGTCGAACCTCAGCTCGAACCCGAACCCACACCTTCCGAGCCCCCCAGGCCCGAGCCGTCCACGGAGCAGGCCTGGAGCGAGACCGACACGGATGGGGACGGCGTCGTGGACGCGCTGGATGCGTGCGTTCATGCACAGGGAACCCGTGAGCACGGCGGTTGCCCCGAGGCCGACGACTCGCTCGTGACCCTGACCCGCGAGCGACTCGTCCTCCATGGCCAGGTCTTCTTCGAGGTCGGCGCGACGACGCTGCCGGGCCGCTCGCGAGTCCTGGATCAGGTGGCGCGGGTGCTGCTGGAGCATCCGGAGGTGGCGCGCGTCGTCATCGAAGGGCACACGGACGCGGAGGGCTCGCCTGCCTCCAATCAGCGCCTGTCCCTGGCCCGAGCCGAGGCGGTGCGTGACTACCTCGTGCGTCAGGGAGTCCCCGCCGAGCGGCTGGAGGCGCGAGGACTCGGTGCACGCCGGCCCGCGGGCTCCAATGGAACGCAGGCCGGCCGTGGCGAGAACCGCCGCGCGGAGCTGCTGTTGATTCTGGGCGAGCCCACCTCGGCCCGGTCCATCCCCGCGCCACCACCTCCCTGAGCCCCTGCTTTCAAAGCAATAGTGTTCATTGTACACTATGATGGGCTCAAGGACCTGAGAGGAGGGGCGTGATGAACCGTGAGGAGCGCATTGCGGGAGGGTTGTATGGGTTGCTCATCGGCGATGCGTTGGGCGTCCCCTATGAGTTCCACCGGCCAGAGACGATTCCGCCTCCCGAGGCCATCGAATACGACCCACCGTCAGGGTTCGACCGCGCGCATGACCGCGTCCCTCCAGGCACGTGGTCGGACGACGGCGCGCATGCGCTGTGCCTGCTGGATTCATTGACGTATCAGAAACGGCTCGACTGCGAGGACCTGGGCCGGCGGCTGGTGAACTGGCAGGACTGGGGCTACCTCGCCGTGGATGGCGACGTCTTCGACGTGGGCATCCAGACCAGCACCGCCCTGCGCAGGCTGCGCGACGGCACGCCCGCGATGCTCGCCGGGCCCAATGGCACCCTGGACAACGGCAATGGCTCACTGATGCGGGTGCTGCCATTGGCCCTGTGGCACCAGGGCAAGGACGCGGCGCTCGTCTCGGATGCCATGGCACAGTCGTGTGTGACGCATGGCCATGTGCGCGCCCAGGTCTGCTGCGCGCTGTACTGTCTTTGGGCGCGTCGCGTCCTGGAGGGCGCGTCGGACCCGTGGGCCGAAGCCGTCTCCACCTTCCGCGACCTGTACGTCGAAGGCTCCCCGCAGCGGGAGGAGCTGGAGGCCCACATCCGTCCGGACGACCCCGCGCCGGGCAGGGGCGGCGGTTACGTCGTGGACTGCCTGCGCTCCGCTCGGGCCTGCGTGGCGAACGGGAAGACCTATGAAGAGGTCGTCAAAGCCGCCATCCGGCTGGGCCACGACACGGACACCACGGCCGCGGTCGCGGGCGGCATCGCGGGGCTCATCCATGGCTTGAAGGGCATCCCGCACCGCTGGCGCTCACAGCTGCGGGGCCAGGGGCTCGTGGAGCCACTCCTGGAGCGCCTCATGACGTCCCTGGGCTGAAACCCAGCCCAGCAGCGGCACGCCCACGTTGCGCGGGCACGTGAGCACGAGGCGCACCGTGCGGACGGCGCGCGGGTTCAGGGCGCGAAGGCCTCGCGCACGCCCTCACGGCGCAGCGTGAAGAGCATCCACACCGCCACGGGCACGCCGATGAAACAGCCCGGCGTCAGCGTATACATCGCGCAGATGGCGCCCACCGTCGCCAGGCCGTAGCCCTTGAGGTTCATCGCGTTCAACGCGCCCCAGATGGCGAGCAGCCCGCAGAGGATTCCGCCCACGATGGCCAGCGAGAAGCCCGTCGTGAACTCCAGCACCACCGGCGCCTGTCCCGGCGTCGAGAAGGGCGACGCCACCTTCAGCGCCGCCAGCGTCGCGCCCAGCAGGCTGAAGGCGACGTGCAGCACGCCCACGATGAGCAGGAAGAACGCGGGGAAGCGCACGATCTGGAAGATCTTGAAGCGCGGGTCGCTCGGCGCCAGCTGAGGGCCCGGGCCGCTCATGACCGCCCCTTCAGCGCGCCTACGATCATCCGCGTCGCGGGGGACTTGTTCAGCGTGTAGAAGTGGATGCCCGGCACGCCGCGCGCCAGCAGCTCCATGCACTGCACCGTGGCGTGCGCCACGCCCAGCTGCACCACCGCGTCCGGCTGATCCTTCACGCGCTCCATCTGCAACGCCAGACGCATGGGCACTGTCGCGCCGCACATGCGCGTGAAGCGCTGGACCTGCTCGTAGTTGGTGATGGGCATGATGCCGGGAACGATGGGGACATTGATGCCCACCCGCCGCGCCCGCTCCACGAAGTCGAAATAGAAGGCGTTGTCGAAGAAGAGCTGCGTCACCACGAAGTCCATCCCCGCATCCACCTTGGCCTTCAGGTGCTTGAGGTCGTCCTCGCGCGACGCCGTCTCCACGTGGCCTTCCGGATAGCACGCACCCCCGATGCAGAAGTTGAAATCCTCTTCTCGGACGAATCGGACCAGCTCCTCCGCGTAGCGGAACCCCCCGGGCACCGGCTCGAACGCCGCCTGCCCCTGCGGTGGGTCCCCGCGCAAGAGGAGCACGTTCTCGATGCCCGCCGCTTCGAGCTGGCGCAGCATGTCACGCAGCTCATCGCGGGTATGACCCACGCAGGTCAGGTGCGCCATCGCCTCGATGCCGGTGTGCTGCTTGATGTGGGTGACGAGCTCCACCGTCCGGTCGCGCGTGCTCCCGCCCGCTCCGTACGTCACCGACACGAACCCCGGCTCCAGCGGCGCGAGCTCCTCCACCGTGCGCAGGAGCGAGGCCACGCCCGCGTCCGTCTTGGGAGGAAAAAACTCGAAGGAGAAGCTCGGCTTGGAGGGGTTGAGGCAGTTGCGAATCTTCATGTCGGGAGGAGTCTAGTCCCTTCCGCGTCGGCCTTGATCGGAGAAGGTGCGCCGCTATAGTCCGCGCCGTTTCGCCACCCCCTGCCCATGGAGAAGTCAATGACCCGGCGTACGCCCCTCAACGAGGCCCACCGCAAGTTGGGAGCCCGCATGGTTGACTTCGTCGGCTGGGACATGCCGGTGCAGTACTCGTCCGTCATCGGCGAGCACGAGGCCGTGCGCAACGCCGTCGGCCTCTTCGACGTCTCCCACATGGGCGAGATTGAATTCAGCGGCCCCGGCGCGCTGGAGACCGTGAACCGGCTCATCTCCAACGACCTCGCCCGGATCCAGGACGGCCAGGCCGTCTACGCGGGCCTGCTCAACGACGTGGGCGGCTTCGTGGACGACGTCGTCGCCTACCGCTTCAGCCCCGAGCGCATCCTCATCTGCGTCAACTCCAGCAACCGCGAGAAGGACTTCACCTGGATGAAGGCGCGCGCGGAGGGCGTCGCGCCGGTGGACCGGAGCGACGAGTACGCGCAGATCGCCATCCAGGGCCCCAAGGCCCTGGGGCTGGTGCAGCGCCTGACGCAGGCGGACCTGTCCAAGGTGGGCACCTACCGCTTCACTGAAGGGGAGGTGGCCGGCGTGAAGGCCATCATCTCCCGCACGGGCTACACCGGCGAGGACGGCTTCGAGCTGTACTGCGCCGCCGGCGACGCCGTGAAGCTCTGGGACGCGCTCCTGGAGGCCGGGCAGCCGGACGGCGTGAAGCCCTGCGGCCTGGGCGCGCGCGACTCGCTGCGCACGGAGATGAAGTACGCGCTGTACGGCAACGACATCGACGACTCGCACACCGCGCTGGAGGCGGGCCTGGGGTGGATCGTCAAGCTGGACAAGGCGGGCGGCTTCATCGGCAAGGACGCGCTCGTCGCGCAGAAGGCCAAGGGCGTGGAGCGCAAGCTCGTGGGCTTCGAGCTCACCGGCGCCGGCATCCCGCGCCACGGCTACCCCATCCTCAAGGACGGCGCCCGCGTGGGCGAGGTCACCAGCGGCACCATGGGCCCCACGGTGCGGAAGCCCATCGGCATGGGCTACGTGCCGGCGAGCCTCGCAGCCGAGGGCTCCACGTTCGACGTCGAGATCCGCGGCCGCGCCGTGCCCGCCGTCGTCGTGAAGACCCCCTTCCTCAAGAAGTCCTGATCCCTTCCTTCCACACCCGTTGTGAGGAGCTGAACTCCCATGGCCAACATCCCGCAGGACCTGAAGTACACCCAGGAGCACGAGTGGGCCCGCGTCTCCGGCAAGAACGTGGTGGTGGGCATCACCGAGCACGCCTCGACCACGCTGGGCGACGTCGTCTACGTGGAGCTGCCCAAGCTGGGCGCCCAGGTGACGGCCGGTGCCTCGTTCGGCACCGTCGAGTCCGTCAAGGCCGTGTCGGAGCTGTTCGCGCCCGTCTCCGGCAAGGTGGTGAAGGTGAACGACAGCCTCGCGGAGGCGCCCGAGACCATCAACGCGGAGCCGTACGGCAAGGGCTGGCTCGTGGAGATCGAGCTCTCGGACGCCGAGCAGCTGGGCAAGCTGCTGGACGCCGACGCCTACGCGAAGCTCATCAAGGAGTAGTTCGAGCCGTTCCGCGCGCAAGAAGTCGCGCGTCCCGGTTGTTAGAGACGCTCCATGGAGCGCCGAGCACGCTCGGACGCCGAACTTCCTACCGCACCTCACGCGAGCCCTTTCGACCATGTCCCTCAACTGGAAGTACCAGGAGTCCTTCGCCGGCCGGCACATCGGCCCGGAGACCCCTGACGTGAAGCAGATGCTGTCCACGCTGGGCGTCACCTCGCTCGATGGCTTCATCGAGAGCGCCGTGCCCCCCGCCATCCGCTCCCAGGAGCCCCTGCGGCTGCCCGCGGGGAAGGGGGAGAGCGAGGTGCTGGCGCAGCTGGAGGCCATCGCCGCGAAGAACCAGGTGTTCCGGTCCTTCATCGGCATGGGCTACCACGACACCCACGTCCCCAACGTCATCCTGCGCAACATCTTCCAGAACCCGGGCTGGTACACCCAGTACACGCCCTACCAGGCGGAGATCTCCCAGGGCCGGCTGGAGGCGCTGCTCAACTTCCAGACGATGGTGACCGACCTCACCGGCATGGAGGTGGCCAACGCCTCCATGCTCGACGAGGGCACCGCCGCGGCCGAGGCCATGGCGCTCGCGCTGCACGCCAAGGGCGACAGCACGGGGGGGGCGTTCTTCGTCTCCGAGGGCTGCCACCCGCAGACGGTGGAGGTGGTGCGCACGCGCGCCATCCCGCTGGGCGTGGAGGTCGTCGTGGGCGACTACCGCGCGGTGGACCTGTCCCAGAAGAAGTTCGTCGGCGCGCTGGTGCAGTACCCGGCCACCGACGGCGTGGTGCACGACTACCGCGCCTTTGGCGAGAAGGTGCACGCGGCGGGCGGCCTGCTCGTCGTCGCGGCGGACCTGCTGGCCCTCACGCTGCTGACGGCGCCGGGCGAGTTCGGCGCGGACGTGGTGGTGGGCAGCGCGCAGCGCTTCGGCGTGCCGCTGGGCTACGGCGGCCCGCACGCCGCCTTCTTCGCCACGAAGCACGCGTACACCCGCGTGATGCCGGGCCGCCTCATCGGCGTGTCCGAGGACGCGCAGGGCCGGACCGCGCTGCGCATGGCGCTGCAGACGCGCGAGCAGCACATCCGCCGTGAGAAGGCCACGAGCAACATCTGCACCGCGCAGGTGCTGCTGGCCGTGATGGCCGGCATGTACGCCGTCTACCACGGGCCGGAGGGGCTCAAGGCCATCGCGGAGCGCGTGCACGGGCTCACGGTGGTGCTGGCGCGGGGCCTCGCGAAGCTGGGCTTCAAGCCGAAGCACGAGCAGTTCTTCGACACGCTGCGCGTGGAGCTGACGCCCGCGCAGGTGCGGGGCGTGCTGTCCGCCGCGGAGGCCGCGCGGATGAACTTCCGCCGCATCGACGAGAAGACGCTCGGCCTGTCGCTGGACGAGACGACGCGCGCCCGGGACGTGGAGGACATCCTCGCGGCCTTCATCCAGGGCGCGAACAAGTCCGCCGCCCCGGTGAACCTGGACGAGGTCGCCGAAGGCCTGGAGAGCCCGCTGCCCCCCGAGCTGCGCCGCGCGAGCGCGTACCTCACGCACCCGGTCTTCAACCGCTACCACTCCGAGACGGAGATGCTGCGGTACGTGCGCCGGCTGGAGGCGAAGGACCTGTCCCTCACGCACTCCATGATCCCGCTGGGCAGCTGCACCATGAAGCTCAACGCCACCGCGGAGATGATCCCGGTGACGTGGCCCCAGTTCAGCAAGCTGCACCCGTTCGCGCCCACCTCGCAGGCGGCCGGCTACAAGGTCGTCTTCGAGCAGTTGGAGCACGCGCTGGCGCAGGTGACGGGCTTCGCCGGGTGCTCGCTCCAGCCCAACGCGGGCAGCCAGGGTGAGTACGCGGGCCTGCTCGTGATCCGCGCCTACCACCAGGCGCGCGGGCAGGGGCACCGCGACGTGTGCCTCATCCCGTCCTCCGCGCACGGCACCAACCCGGCCTCGGCGGTGATGGCCGGCTACCGGGTCGTCGTCACCAGGTGCGACGAGAACGGCAACATCGACCTGAGCGACCTGCGCGCCAAGGCGGACGAGCACAAGGACCGGCTCGCCGCGCTGATGGTGACGTACCCGTCCACGCACGGCGTGTTCGAGGAGGAGATCCGGGAGATCTGCTCCACCATCCACGAGCGCGGCGGCCAGGTGTACATGGACGGCGCCAACCTCAACGCGCAGGTGGGGCTCACCGCGCCGGGCCTCGTTGGCGCGGACGTCTGCCACATCAACCTGCACAAGACGTTCTGCATCCCGCACGGCGGTGGCGGCCCGGGCATGGGCCCCATCTGCGTGGCGTCCCACCTGGTGAAGTTCCTCCCCGGACACCCGGTGATCCAGACGGGCGGGGCGGAGGCCATCGGCGCCATCTCCGCGGCGCCGTGGGGCAGCGCCAGCATCCTGCTCATCTCCTGGATGTACATCCAGATGATGGGCGGCGAGGGCCTGACGCAGGCCACGAAGATGGCCATCCTCAACGCCAACTACGTCGCGGAGCGGCTCCAGCCGCACTACCCGGTGCTCTACCGGGGCAAGCGCGGCCGGGTGGCCCACGAGTGCATCGTGGACCTGCGCCCGCTGAAGAAGACCGCGGGCGCCGAGGTGGAGGACGTGGCCAAGCGCCTCATGGACTACGGCTTCCACGCCCCCACCGTGTCGTTCCCGGTGGCGGGCACGCTGATGATCGAGCCCACGGAGTCCGAGTCCAAGGCGGAGCTGGACCGCTTCTGCGACGCGATGATCGCCATCCGCCAGGAGATCCGCGACGTGGAGGAGGGCCGCGTGCCCAAGGACAACAACGTCCTGAAGAACGCGCCGCACACCGCGCGCACGCTCACCGCGGTGGAGTGGAACCGCCCGTACAGCCGCGAGCAGGCCGTGTTCCCCACGCCGTGGGTGCGCGACAACAAGTTCTGGCCGTCCGTCGGGCGCCTGAACAACGTGCTCGGCGACCGCAAGCTGGTGTGCTCGTGCCCTCCCATCGAGGACTACGACACGCCCGCGCAGAAGGTCGCGTGACGTTCGAAGCCCGCTGACCGGGCACCGGGGCCGTCTTCCAGCGCATCGGAAGGCGGCCCTCGTGCTTTCGCGCGCGCTTCTAGCGGGCCCTCGCGGGCTCCACGTGGACCACCACGTCCACCACCTGCGGGTAGGCGCCGTGCAGCGTCGCCTCCACCTTGTCCGCGACCTCGTGGGCCTGCGCGGTGGTGAGCTGCGGATCGACCTCGATCTTCAGGTCCACGTAGACGCTCTCCTCCATGCCCCGGCTGCGCACGTCGCGGCACGAGCGCACGCCCGCCACCGACAGCGTGTGCTGGGACACCTGCGCCGGATCCAGGCGCGCGGTGTCGGAGAGGATGCCCACCGCCTGCCGGACGATGCCGTAGGCCACCCGCGCCACGAAGACCATCACGGCCAGGGCCACCAGGCCGTCCGCGCGCGGGAAGCCCAGGGCCACCAGGCCAATGGAGATGAGCACCGCGATGCTCACGAACACGTCCGACAGCGTGTGCTGCGCGTCCGCCAGCAGGAGGGAGCTCTTGTACTTCTCCCCGTAGTGCCGCTCCACCCGGGTGACGACCAGGTTGATGGCGAGCGTGAAGACCATCACCCCCGCCATCGTCACCGACACGGTGGGGTGCTTGTCGTGCAGGAGCGAGTCGAGCGCCATGCGCCCCAGCTCCAGCATACCCACGCCGATCATCGCGCCGATGCCCAGCGACGCGAGCGCCTCGAACTTGCCGTGGCCGTAGGGGTGGTCCGCGTCCGCCGGCTGTGACGCGACGCCCATGGCGACGAGGCCCAGCACGTTGGAGCTGCCGTCGATGAACGAGTGCAGCCCGTCCGCCGTCACCGACGCGGACTGGGCCATCAGGCCGAAGACGAGCTTGGCCGCCGCCACCACCCAGTTGGCCACGAGGATGGCCAGGAGGACGAAGCGGACCTTCCGGTTGCGCTCCTGGAGCGCGGCGCCGCGGTCGACGAGAATGGCTTCCACGGCGGGGCAGGGTAGTGCCCCGGCGCCTCCACCGCGAGGCCTCCGTGGGTCCTACTGTCGGAACAGCCGCATCCGGGGGCCGCCGCCCATCTCCAGGAAGAAGCCGAACTGGAAGCGCACCGTCGCGTCCTGCCCCAGCAGGCCGGACGGCGGGTTGGGGAAGGGCTGCGCGCGCTTGAAGGAGGCCACGGCCTCCATGTCCAGGAAGTCCAGGCCGCTGCTCTTCTCCACCTGGATGTCCTTCACCGCGCCGCGCTCGTCCAGGGTGATGGACAGCAGCGTCTGCCGGTCGCGCCCGGCGTAGATGTTCCCCGTCGGGTCGCGCATGCGCAGCTGCTCGTTGGGGTTCCAGTGCATGCCCACGCTCTGCTTCACGCGGTTGAAGAAGCTGGCGTACTTCCACTCGCGCGTGTTGAGGAAGGTGCCGTCGCCCTCCTCCTGGTCCCGGAGCATGTCGTTGGGCGCCGCGCCCACCACCTTGTCCATGGCCGCCTGTGACGGCATCAGCGTGGCCAGGCCCGGAGACCCCACATGGCCGGCGGAGCCCTCCTGGTCGCTGTCCTCGCCCTGGCCGGGCTGGATGCGCAGGCGCTTCGCGTTGCCCTCGGTGGCGTCGCTCTCCGACTGGTTCTTCACCGCCATGCCCGGGCCGCGCTCGCGCGGATCCGTCTTCATGGCGATCTCCTGCTTGCGGCGCGTCTCCGGCATCTCGAAGACGGGCTTCTGCCCGCCCTGGGACTGGGCCCGGTCGTCCGCGCCCTGGCCGTTGTTGCCCGACACGCGCGGGGGCTGCACCTGCTCCTGCGCCGCGCCCTCCTGCTTCTGGGGCGCGGTCCGCTGGGGCATGGCGTTGCGGTAGAAGGCCGTCTGGTCGCGCGCGCGCGTCTCCTTCTCCACCGTGTTGTTGTGCTCGGCCAGGTACTTCGCGTCCGGGGACTGCTGATCATTCCCCGGCGCCACGTCCACCACCTGGCCCTGGGGCTTCGTCTCGTCCGGCTTCTTCTCTTCCTTGGGCTCGCGCTTCTCCGTGGGGCGGGGCTTCGTCTGCTGCTGCGCCACCTGCCCCCGGTTCTTCGCCCACTGCTCGGACGTGAGCGGACGCACCGCCACGGACGTGGGCCGCGCCGGGCGCTTCTCCTGGGGGAGGCTCCCCTGCACGACGGACATCAGGAGCACGAAGCCCACGAAGGCCGCCTGGGCCAGGAGCGCCAGGACGACCGCCACCAGGTAGCGCAAGGGCCCGCGCTGCTTCCGCGCGCGCCGCTGACGCCAGTCTGTCGAGGAACCCGTGCCCACGGCCTGATGATAAACCTCCGGACCGCTTCTACAGTCCCGAACGTGCGGCCCGTAACAGCCGGGACATGGAAGAGATTCGCGAGCGCCTTCGTGGGTGCTCCAGAAATGTCCGGTTCATCTCAGTAGATGGGGGCCACCTCCGCTCCGTTGAAGTAGAAGCGCAGGATCTCCGGATAGCTCTGTCCCGCCTCGGCCCGGCCGATGGCGCCTGTCTGACACATGCCCACGCCGTGGCCCCAGCCGCCGCCCCGGAACAGCCAACCGCTGAGCCGGCCCTCGGCGTCCCGCTCGGCCTCCACGGTGGCCATGCTGCTGTTGAGCATCCCGAAGAGCCGCCGGATGTTCAGCTCCCCGCGCACCTGGGTGGCCCCCCGGGTCCCGGTCACGGTGAGCAGCCGGGCGCGGCCGGACACCCCGCGCTCGGACAGGGCCAGGCCCTGGACGGAGCCCACGCCCAGCTTCTCCGTGAGCGCGTCCACCTGGCCCTGGGTGAAGCGCTTCTCCCACCGGAACTTCGACGGCTGCGCGAAGCTGGACCGCTTGCACGCGGCCGGCACGTCCGACGTCGCCAGCCACGCCTTGAGGTTCGACGGGCCGGGCACGTCCGGCGCGGGCTCCAGGAGGTCCGGCCGGCCGCGCAGGCTGGGGTCGGGCGGGCCGCCCCACACCACGTCGTTGTCCTCGGTGTGGCCGCCGCACACGGCGCTGTAGACGGAGTCCACCAGCCGGCCGTCCCGGCTGAAGAGCGCCTGCCCCCGGGTGGCCTCCACCGCGGCGGTGGTGCTGGCCGCCTCGCCGGTGCGACCCCGGTACACCGCGCAGTGCTGCTCCGAGCACAGCAGGTACGGATCCGCCAGGTGCTTGATGCCCACCTTGGCCAGCACCTCGCCGCGCGCGGTGACGGCCTGGGCCTTGAGGGCCTCCGGGTGGGCGCGCGCGAAGATCTCGGACGGCACCAGCCCCTTGAGCAGGTCCTCCAGGCCCACCACGTTCACCACCGCGAGCTTGCCGCCGCGGTCCACCGCGAACTGGAGCGCGCCCCGGAAGCTGCGGTCCTCGAAGGCGTGGAAGTCGTAGCCCACGCCGTACTCCACCTGCCGCACGTCGAAGCCGCTGCCGTCCGGCGTCTCCGCGTCCAGCCGGTCCTGCGCCAGGCCCACCACGGCGTCGTTCTCGTCCTTCAGCTCCAGGATGGCGCTGGAGGGCTTGCGGACCTCCTCGAAGAGGGTGGTGCGCAGGCCGTAGCGCTCGAGCAGCTCCGCCTGCTTCTTCGCCGCGGCCGAGGGCGTCAGCGCCTCGTCCCCCAGCAGCAGGTAGCGCCGGTTGTCGATGACCTTCCCCGCGATGCCGTACACGGAGCCCAGCGTGTGCGTGCGCACCGCGAGCCCGCGCGCGCGCCAGGCCTCCTGCGCCTCCGCGAGCCCCGCCTTGTCCGCGAAGCGGAACTCGCCCAGCTGTAGCCGCGCGCTCCACTGGGCCGGCTCGCCCTGCGTCACCCGCACCGTCCAGCGCGAGCCCGCGGGCGCGTCCAGCACCTTGTCGCCCGGTCCGCCGAAGCGCAGCCGCATCCGGCCGCGGGGCGAGAACGTCACCGCGTCCCGCCCCTCCATCAGCTTGATGGGGAGGCGCGGCTCGCCGTTGCGGAAGTCCAGGCGCTTCAGGTCCTGCGGCCCGGGCAGGCCCGACGTGAGCGGATCCTCCAGGCCACGGGGGGCGGGAACGCTCACGCGCACGCCCGCGTCGGCGGCGGTGAGGGCGGGGACGGAGACCTCCGGCTCGCCCAGCCCCCGGGTACCCGGCGTGGGAGAGGGCGCCGGCGTGGCGCAGGAGGCGAGCAGCAGGGCGGTCAGGAGCAGGACGGCGTTGGACACGGCGGCGGCACCGTAGCCGCCATGGGGCCGACCGTCACGGTTCTCCCTCCCCCTGCAGCGCGCCTCCCTCTGGATGACCGGCAGTGAATAGAACCCCCGACGCCGTGCGTTGCCCCTGCTCATGCGAATTCTTGGAGGCAACGGATTGAAGACGCGACACACCCTGGTGGCCTCCCTGGCCGCCTGCACCCTGGCGCTCGGGCTGACCGCTTGTGGCGCTGGCGGAGGGACCGGCGGCTCCTCGAACGCCGGGGGGGGGACGCCCGCGGCGGGCACCTCGGGCAAGGTCGAAAAGACGCCGACGGCTCCGGGCAAGGCGCCGCCCATCGGCGTGCAGCCCGTCGAGGACACGCCCGCCGCGCAGATGCCGGCGCACTCGGACCACGCGCCCATCGCGGAGCCCGGCCCCCAGCCCGCCGTCAGCGCCCAGGCCATGGCGGAGGCCCCCGCCAGCGCGCCCGCCCATGACTGGGTGGTGTCGCCCAACGGCGACGACGGCGCCCAGGGCACGGAAGCCGCGCCGCTGCGCACCATCGCCATGGCGGTGAGCAAGGCCGGCCCCGGCGACCGCGTCCGCGTCCTCGCGGGCACCTACGCCGAGCGCGTGGTGCTGGGCGACAACACCCGGGCCGGCACAGCCGACGCGAAGATCACCCTCCAGGGCGAGGGCCGTCCCAGGCTCACCCCGGGCAGCGGCTCCGGCGCCGCGGTGCAGGTGCGCCGCCCGAACTGGGTCATCGACGGGTTCGACATCGACGTGGCTGGACAGCCCATCTTCGGCGTGACCTTCGAGGGCGACGTGCAGGGCACGGTGCTGGCCAACTCGGAGCTGCACAACGGCACCGGCGGCGCGGGCGTCACCCTGTTCAACAACGCCAAGGGCCCCACCATCGAGAACAACAACATCCACGACTTCGTGCGGACCACCGGCAACAAGGACTCGCACGGCATCGTGATGCAGCCCGCGTCCTACGATTTGACGGTGCGCAACAACGACATCCACGACGTGTCCGGTGACTCCGTGCAGTGCCTGGGCCCGGAGGGCTTCAGCGACCTGCCGCCCGCCACGGGCCTGCTGGTGGAGAACAACCACCTGTTCGGCAACCGGGAGAACGCCGTGGACATCAAGACGTGCCACGACGTCATCATCCGCAACAACCGGATGCACCGCTTCCAGCAGTCGGACACGGCCAAGGGCGAGGCGCTCGTCATCCACTACTCCGCCAACAACGTGCTGGTGGAGGACAACGAGCTGTATGACGCGTCCAAGGGCATCTCCGTGGGCGGCAACCACGAGGGCCCCGTGCCCCAGTCCGTCGTCGTGCGCCGCAACCGCGTGCACGACATCACCGACGCCGGCGGCGGTGAAGGCACCGGCATCCGCCTGGAGAACTCCAAGGGCACCGTGGTGGTGAACAACACCATCACCCGCGCCAAGGCCGGCATCATCCTCGGCCACGGCACGGGAGGCCCCACGGAGACGCTGCGCGTGGAGAACAACATCGTGGACGCGCCCGTCAGCGTGGACGTGGGCGGCCAGGCCCCTGGCCTCCACATGAGCAACAACCTCTACCCGGCCGGTGCGCAGTTCAAGCACAACGACCAGCCCCAGGCGCTGGACGCCTTCAAGGCCGCCACGGGGGACACCACCTCCAACGGCGGTGACGTGACGGTGTCGGACACCTTCGCCCCGTCCCCGGCCGCCCAGGACAAGGGCCTGGACGAGGGCCAGCCCTACTGCGGCGCGGCCCCGGACATCGGCGCGGTGGAGCTGGGCTGCTAGGCCCGTTCGGGGAGACGCCCCCCGGAAAAGCAGAAGGCCCGATGCGGAGGTCTCCGCATCGGGCCTTTGTCTGTGAGGCGCCACCCGGATTCGAACCGGGGAATGAAGGTTTTGCAGACCTTTGCCTTACCACTTGGCTATGGCGCCGCAGCGATTGGGGCCGGGTTTATACGCAGCCCCGTAGGAGCCGGTCAAGGAAGCAACACCATCCGGCCGCGCTTCTCGTCCCGCTACCATGCGGCGCGAGGGCGTCAGGCCCTGGCGAGCGAGGGAGCACACGATGCTGCACGGCCATGGCGTGTACCAAGAGGAGCACGAAGCCTTCCGTCGGACCGTCCGGGCGGTGGTGGACAAGGAGCTGCGCCCGTTCGCGGCGGACTGGGAGGCCCGGGAGGAGTTCCCGCGGGAGCTCTTCACCCGCTTCGGCGAGCTGGGCTTCCTGGGGCTGAAGTACCCGGAGGCCTACGGCGGCACGGCGGCCGGGGAGCTGTACGAGGCGGTGCTCCTGGAGGAGCTGGGGCGCTGCGGCTCCGGCGGCGTGGCCGCGGGGCTGGGCGGGCAGTTCACCATCGCCACCGGTCCGCTGAACCTGTTCGGCACGGACGCCCAGAAGCGGCGCTGGCTGGCCCCCGCCATCCGGGGGGAGAAGATTGGCGCCCTGGGCATCACCGAACCGGACGCCGGCTCGGATGTGGCCGGGCTGCGCACCACCGCCCGCCGCGACGGCGACCACTACGTCGTCAACGGCTCCAAGACGTACATCACCAACGGGGTGCGGGCGGACTTCGTGGTGCTGGCGGTGAAGACCGACCCCTCGCGGGGCCACAAGGGCCTGTCCATGCTGGTGGTGGAGCGGGGCACGCCGGGCTTCAGCGTGGGGCGCAAGCTCCAGAAGGTGGGCTGGCGCGCGTCCGACACGGCCGAGCTCTTCTTCGAGGACTGCCGCGTGCCCGCGGAGAACCTGCTGGGCGTGGAGGGGCAGGGCTTCTCGCAGATCATGGGCAACTTCCAGTGGGAGCGCCTGTCGCTCGCCCTGGGCGCGGTGGGCGCCATGGACGACATGCTGGACACGGCGCTCGAGCACGTGAAGCAGCGCCGCGCCTTCGGCCGGGCGCTGGCGGGCTTCCAGGTGGTGCGCCACAAGCTGGCGGACCTCTACACGGCCCGAGAGTGCGCGCGGCAGCTCACCTACCACGCGCTGCGCCTGCACGTGGCCGGCGAGTACGCCGTCGCGCAGACCTCCATGGCCAAGAAGGTCGCCACGGAGACGTGCTGCCGCGTGGCCGACGAGTGCCTCCAGCTCCACGGCGGCGCGGGCTACATGATGGAGTACGACATCCAGCGTCACTGGCGCGACGCGCGGCTGGGACCCATCGGCGGCGGCACCAGCGAGGTGATGAACGAAATCATCGCCAAGCAGCTGGGGCTCTGACGCCCCGCGGCCTCCGGGAAGCAGGCGGGCAGCCGGGCGGGAAGAGCGGGAAAAGCGCCCCGGTTCATGTTCGATGGAGCATGTCGGCTCGGGGAGGTCCCGGTGGAGCCCAGCATCATTTGCGATGAGTTGTTCATGCGTCTGGGGGACGAGGACGTGCTCGTCCTGGATTGCCGCGACGCGATGGACTGGGAGCGGTTCGAGATCCACATCCCCGGCGCGCTGCGCATGACGGCGTCGGAGATCGCCCGGGACATGGCGATGCTGCCGGACGACGAGCTCATCGTCCTGTGCGGTACCACCCAGGACTGCGCGGACATCCGCCGCATCTGCCGCGTGCTGCGCCTGAGGGGGCGCAACGCGGTATGCCTCGCCGGCGGGCTCCACGCCTGGGTGACGGGGGGCTACCCCACGGAGCGCCACACGCGGGCCCCCTCCCACGCCCACCGTTGAGCGGCGGATGCAGTGCGTCGTGAAACGGTGTAAGGAGCGCCCTGCCGCCCCCACCGGAGATCCCCCACGATGGCCAAGCTTCGCGCCGTACTCATTGGCGCCACCGGACTCGCGGGCCAGCAGTTCATCGCTGCCCTGAAGGACCACCCGTTCATCGAGCTCACCGGGCTCGCCGCCTCGCCCCGGTCGGCCGGAAAAACCTACGCGGACGCCCTGCGCGCCTCCAACGGCATGCTGGCCTGGTTCGTCCCGGAGCCGCTCCCGGAGGCCATCGCCCGCATGACCGTGGTCAGCGGCGACGCCGTCCAGGCGAAGGACTACGACATCGCCTTCTCCGCCGTGGAGGCGGACGTCGCGCGTGAGCTCGAGCCGCGCCTGGCCCGGGACATCCCGGTGTTCTCCGCCGCGAGCGCCTTCCGCTACGACGCGGACGTGCCGCTGCTCATCCCGCCCGTGAACGCCGCCCACTCCCCGCTCATCCACGAGCAGCGCCGGCAGCGCGGGTGGAAGGGCTTCATCGTCCCCATCCCCAACTGCACCACCACGGGCCTGGCCGTGACGCTGGCCCCCCTGGCCGAGCGCTTCGGCGTGAAGGCCGTGCTGATGACCAGCCTCCAGGCCATGTCCGGCGCCGGCCGCTCGCCCGGCGTCATCGGCCTGGACATCCTCGACAACGTCGTGCCCTACATTCCCAAGGAGGAGCACAAGGTCGAGGTGGAGACGAAGAAGATCCTCGGGGCGCTCAACCCCGCGGGCGCGGCGCTCACCCCCCACGACGTGCGCGTCTCCTGCACCTGCACCCGCGTCGCCGTGCTGGAGGGCCACACCGAGTCCGTCTTCGTGTCGCTCGGGAAGAAGGCCACCGCCGAGGAGGTCGCCCAGGCGATGCGCGAGTGGCAGGGCGCCCCGGTGGCGAAGGATCTCCCGTCCTCTCCGCCCCGGTGGATCGAAGTGCTGGACGACCCGTTCCGCCCCCAGCCGCGCATGGACCGGGACACCCACGGCGGCATGGCCACCTCCGTGGGCCGCATCCGCGAGGATGGTGTGCTGGAGAACGGCTTCAAGTACGTGCTCGTCTCCCACAACACGAAGATGGGGGCCGCCAGGGGCGCCATCCTCGTCGCGGAGTTGCTGCGGGCGCAGGGCTTGCTGGGCTGACCGGAGAAGCGGGCGGGGTGGGCCTCTAAATTCAGGGTGCCAACCCCGGCCGCAACCATCTACTGTGCGCGGCCACGGACGCGCGGAATACCGCACAGAGGAGAGAGCAACATGGCCTACGTCGTCGCCGAGCCTTGCATCAAGTGCAAGTACACCGACTGTGTCGAGGTGTGCCCGGTCAACTGCTTCTACGAGGGCGCGAACTTCCTCGTGATCCACCCGGACGAGTGCATCGACTGCGGCGCTTGTGAGCCCGTCTGCCCGACCAAGGCGATCTTCCCCGAGACCGAGCTGCCCAGCGATTGGAAGGAGTACACGAAGCTCAACGCGGACTACGCCTCCAAGTGGCCGAACATCGCGGAGAAGAAGGCCGCCCTGCCCGAGGCCGAGGAGTACAAGGACAAGAAGGGCAAGCGCGCGGAGCTGAGCCCCGCGCCCGGGAAGTAGCGCCGGACCGCATCCCCCGAGCGCGCCCGTCGTGATGCAGGCCCTCGCGCCCCCTGGCGTGAGGGCCTTCTTTGTTTTGGGGCGCTGGAGCGGGGAGGGCATCGTCGGAACCCTCACCCGGCCTGGAGCACGCTGAGCCGCAGCCCCCGGGCCTCCAACGCATCGCGCAGCTTCGCCACGTCCTCGGTGGCGACGGGCCCATGGCGGCCCTGGAGGCGCAGCGCCACCTCCCGGGGCCCCGTGCGCTCCACCTCCACGGTGGCCTCCAGCGGCCCGCGCAGGCTCAGCCCCAGCGCCGGCCGCTGTGACTTCACGAAGACCTCGATCTTCTCGATGAGCGCCAGGGTGGACTCGACCTGCGCGGCGGGAGGGCCGGCAGGGTCGGTGCTCCCGGTGGAGCCACCCGACACGCGAGCACCGTCGGGCGCGGAGGTCCGGGACGGGTCCCCCGTGGAGCGGTCATCCGGCGTGGGCGAGGGGAGGGGCACGGCCGGGCGGGGCTCCGTGCGGAAGGAGCGCTCCACCTCGCGGGCCAGCAGCTCCGACGCCCGGTGGGCGGCCTGAGTCCCTCCTTCCGTGAGTGCCTCCTGGCGCACCGTCCCCAGTCGCTGCGCCTCCACGTGCATGCCCTGTCGGGCCTGGCGAAGCGCCTCCGGACTCCCCAGCGCGCTGCGCGTCGTCGAGAGGATGACCCCCGTCGCACGGACCCCGGGAAGCGCTGGAGGGGCCCTCGCCGCGGACCGAGGTCCCTGCCCAGCGGCACCGAGCGGCCCGGGCTTCGGAGCGACTCCGGTCGTCACCGGCTCAGGGCGGTGCCTGGGACGTGGCGGGCCGTCCGGCCGTCCGGAGGTCCGCTGGAGGACCTGCTTGAACGCGTCCTTCTCTGGAGGGGCCTTCTCGTTCCTGGAAGGGGCGTCCTGACCTTCGACCTTCATGCCATGCCTCGCGCGCAAGGGATGCGCGGGCATCAGCAGCGGCCGTGCCAGTCAGGCGGGGCGCGCTCCCGCGACGGGGGCGCGAAGGAGGCGACACGGGCCAGGGTGTCGCCTCCGGGATGGGCGTGCGGAACGCGGGACGGCGCGCGCTCAGCGCTTGCTGCCGAAGCCGCCCGGCTGCACGGGCGCCGTGCCCGTCAGGTCGTTGAACGCCAGCGGGCAGGCCGCCACGGCGTTGGGGTCCGCGAGCGCGGGGTTCTGGGCCCAGTCCCGGTCCTGGAAGAGGTACGCGTCGCGCACCTCCAGCTCCTTGAGCTGCTTGCGGTACTCCCAGAAGCGGCCGCGCAGGAGCACGCGCGCGCCCTTCGGAAGCTGCGTCAGCGGCAGGTACTGGTCGTCCTTCAGCCGCGCCGTGATGTTGATCGCCGGCCGCACCTTGGGCTTGCCGTAGGTCAGCCCCGACAGCAGGCCGTCATTGCCCGGATCCGGCAGGTAGTAGACGAGCCGGGCCACCAGCGCGGGTGGCTCCGGCGGAGGGCCCTTCTTGCTGCGCTTCTTGGGCTTCTCCAGCTTCGCGTCGATGAACTCCAGCCCCGCGAAGGCCACCTCCTTGTCGAGGTAGTCATCGCGGAACTTCGCGTCCGCCACGCTGGCCGCGGTGGCGTTGGCCTTGAGGACCTCCACGTCGTAGCGCTCCAGCATCGCCGGCAACGTGAAGAAGAAGCTGTCCACGGGCTTCACGCCATCCGCGATGAAGCGCAGCTTGCTCAGGTCCAGCGGCGGGTAGTACGGCGCGAGCGCCACCGCCGTCTGCATCCACTCCGGCGGCAGCTGCTTGTCGATGAGGATCCGGCGGATCATCGACACCACGAACATGTTGGCCGGAAAGCGCGGCGTGGACAGCTGCGTGCCCAGCGCCTGGATGAGCATCGGGTCCAGGTAGAAGTTCTCGTCGCGCTTGTGCAGGTACGGCGCGGACTCGCCCACCACGGTGAGCAGCGCGCCCACGAGCTGGGCGCAGTTCGGGTCGCTCGTTCCCTGCACCAGGGCCTGGTTGATGCGCGAGCGGAGGAACCGTTTGTCCATGTCCGCTTCGCGGAACACGGGCGGCTCACCGGTTCCGAAGAAGAACTCCTTCTGGGCGAGCGCGGGCGTCGACAGCAGGCACACGGACAGGGCGAGGAGGGCACGGGTACGCATTGCCTTGAACCCTACCATGCCCTCCCCCCGGGGGAGCCCCCTGCGAGTGGCTTCACTCCGAGCGAGGGTGTGCGCTCCGGAACCTCCCGACGCAAGAGGGCCACCTCGACCGGAGGACCCGATGCGGTGGGGCTTTCGCGACGAGCCCGGCCGGGCCAGGGGGCAGGGGACGGACCGACCGCGCGGGAGGCACTCCGGGGGCGGGGACCGGAGGTTTTTTCCGCCTGTTGGCGGCGCGGGCTTTTGTGTACCTTGCCCGGAGCCATGCCGACGCCTCCCGAGACCTCCCCGGCACCCGTCACCGTCGCCCAGATCAAGGGCGAGGCGGAGCTCATGCAGGCCCTCGCCATCCGTGAGGTGGTGTTCATCGAGGAGCAGCACGTCCCCGAGGGCATCGAGCGCGACGCCGAGGACGCCCACGCCTACCACGTGCTCGCCTACCAGGGCGGTCACGCCATCGGCACCGGTCGCCTGGTGAAGCTGCCGGAGTCGCCCGCCGGGCAGCCCGGGACGTGGGGCCAGATTGGCCGCATGGCGGTGCTTCAGGCGCACCGCAAGGCCCGCGTGGGCTCGCTGCTCCTCACGACGCTGGAGGAGGAGGCGCGCCGCCGTGGCTACAACGGCATCATGCTGCACGCCCAGCTCTACGCGCTCGACTTCTACAAGAAGCATGGCTACCAGCCCGTCGGCGCCGTGTTCGACGAGGCTGGCATCGACCACCTGGAGATGCACAAGCGGCTGTAGTCGCGCCGCCCTCAGCGCCTCGAAGGAGGGGGCGCGGGCGGCTCGGCGTGGCGCGGATCCTCCGGCCAGGAGTGCCGGGGGTACTTGCGGCACAGCTCCTTGCGGATCGCCGGATAGTGCCGCTCCCAGAAGCCCGCCAGGTCGGTCGTCACCTGCACGGCGCGCATGTTGGGGGCCAGCAGGTGCAGCACCAGCGGCACGCGACCCGCGCCCACGCTGGGTCCCTGCGCCATCCCGAAGAAGTCCTGGAGCCGTGACTCCACCCAGGGGGGCTTGTTGGGCTCGTAGTGGACCTTCACGCCGCGTCCGCCGGGCAGGGTGACGCGCTCGGGGGCATGGTTCGCCAGCAGGCGCTGCTGTTCGGAGGTGAGGCGCGCGTAGAGCGCGTCCAGCAGCGACAGGCCCTCCAGGTCGGAGAAGCTGCGCGCGCCCACGCACAGGGACGCCAGGGCGTCGCGCATGAAGGCGGCGTCCACGGTGGGGAAGCCCGCCTCGGGGAACGCCTTGCCGAGCAGCTCCACGCGCGTGCGCCACTGCTCCAGCGCCTCGGGCTCCGCGAAGCGCTCCGGACCCGCGGCGAGCGCCGCCTCGGCCAGGACGCGAGCCGCCTCCTCGGACGGGGGCGCGGGCGTGCGCGTCTCCTCCAGCATGAGGTTGCCGTAGGCCAGCCGGGTGAGGCGCTCCACGCGGCGCGAGTCCGGGTTCCACTGGAGCGTGTCCACCTCCTCCAGCGCGTCCGGATGGAGGTCCAGCAGCCACTCGGCCTCCACGGCGCTGGCGAGCCGCACGACGGCGCTGCGGCCCGGGCGCTCCTCGGCGTCCACGGCGACCATCAGGTCCGCGTCCTGGACGACGCTGAACTCGGACAGGCTGGTGGTGCCGCCGCCGAACATGAGCAGCTCCGGGGAGCGGGGCCGCCGTCGGCGGGCCACCCGGTCCGGGTAGCCCGCGAGCACGCTGAGCATCAGCGCCTGCTCCACGTCCTCGGGACGCTGGGGGCGCGAGCCCTGTTCCCGCACCGCGCGGCGCAGCTGCTTCTGCACACGCTCCACGGATTGTACCGCGCCCGCGTCCAGCGACAGCGACTGCATGCGGCCGGAGCTGAAGCCGGAACGGCCGGCCTCGCGGAAGCGCTCCAGCAGCTCCAGCAGGTCGGAGGGACCGCTGACGAGCGCGGACGCGCGGCCACCGCCGCCCAGGTTGGCGCGGGCCTCGCGGCGGATGTCGCGCTCGCCCATCAGGGCCGCGAGCACGGCGGCATCGCCCCCCACACCCCGGCGCTCGCCCTCGACGATGACGCGCGCCTGCCGCGGGTGGACGGGGAAGCGCAGGAGCCGCTGGCCCACGTCCGTCACCTGGCCCCGGGCATCCACCGCGCCCAACCGGCGCAGCAGCGTCTCCGCGGCCTCCAGGGCCGGGGCGGGGGGCGGCTCGAAGAAGGGGAACGTCGTCAGGTCCTTCACACCCGACGCGCGCAGCGAGAGCACCGTCTCGGCCAGGTCGGTGCGGCGGATCTCCGGGGCCTCCTGGTCGGGCCGGCCGTCGAAGTCGTGCTGGGTGTAGAGGCGCACGCAGTGCCCGGCGCGGGTGCGGCCGGCGCGGCCGGCGCGCTGGACGGCGGAGGCCCGGCTCACCTTGCCCAGCTTGAGCTGCGGGAGGCCGGACCACGGCGAGTGGGACGCCACGCGAGCCAGCCCGCTGTCGATGACGACCGCGACGCCGTCGATGGTGACGGACGTCTCCGCGACGTTGGTGGACAGGATGATCTTCCGGCGCGAGCTGCGGCGCACGGCGCGGTCCTGCTCCGCGGGGGAGAGGTCGCCGTGGAGCGGGAGCACGTCCGCGTCGTGGCGCTCGGCGAACTCCGCGCAGGTGTCGCGCGCGCGGCGGATCTCCCCTGCGCCGGGGAGGAACACGAGCACGTCGCCGTCGATGCCCTGGGTGAACAGGCGCTTGAGCGCGGAGAGCACCTGTTGATCCAGGTGCCGGTCGTCCGGGGCGGGCAGGTATTCGACGCTGACGTCGAAGCGGCGGCCCTCGGAGCGCAGGGAAGGAGCGCCACCCAGGTAGGCGCGGACGGGCTCGGCCTCGAGCGTCGCGGACATCACCACGAGCTTGAGGTCGGGGCGGGCCGTCTCCTGCAGCCGCCGCAGCAGCGCGAGCGAGATGTCCGCGGACAGATGCCGCTCGTGGAACTCATCGAGCACGACGATGCCCACGTCGCGCAGCGTGGGGTCGGTGAGCAGGCGGCGGCCGAGCACTCCCTCGGTGACGAAGGACATGCGCGTCTTGGGCCCGCGGACGTCCTCGAAGCGGACCTGGTAGCCGACGGTCTCGCCCACGCGCTCGCCAATCTCCTCGGACACGCGCTGCGCGGCGAGCCGGGTGGGCAGCCGCCGGGGCTGGAGGACGACGATCTCCTTGCCCGCGCCCAGCCCCGCCTCCAGCAGCGCGCGGGGAACGCGGGTCGTCTTGCCCGCGCCCGGAGGCGCCTCGAGCACGAGCGAGCGCGAGCCCCGGAGCGTGGAGACGATGTCCGGCAGGAGGGGATCGATGGGAAGGGCGACGTCCGCCATGTCCGGGTTCCTCTTCACGGCGGGAGGCTCACCGCGCGTCGGGTCTCAAGGCGTGCCAGCCTCGGACGGGTCGGTCTTCTTGCGGCGCTTGGGGCGCACGGCCTCGGGAGCAGGGGAATCCGGAGCGTCCGAAGGAGCCTCGGCCTGCGGGGCCTCCACGGCCGGAGCCGCGTTCTTCGGAGGCCGGCCCCGCCGGGCGGGACGCGCCGCGACGGGAGGCTCCGGGGCGACGGGCTCTGGAGTCGCAGGGCCCGGTACCGCGCCGCCGCCATCCGAAGCGTCGGCCTCGGTGCTGGCCGCCTCCGGTGCAGCGGAGCCCTCCGTGTCGGAAATCGCGTCCATGGTGTCCTGGCCCGGAGCGTCGTCGGCCACAGCCTCGTCCCCATCCGCCTCGGCGCCCTCGAACGCATCCTCCGGGCTCGGGTCTCCGTCCCCGCCAAAGAGGTCCGAAGCCCCCTCCTCGGCGGAGAGCGCGAGCGACTTGCCAGCGCGCTTCCGGGGCTTGAGGGTGAGGCCTGCCGCCTCGAAGACGCCGGGCGCGGGGACGAGCGCGGCCTCCGCGAGCAGGCGTCCCTGCCGCAGCGCCACGTCCAGCCGCCGTCCCAGCGACACCAGCGCCTCGCGCAGGGCGGCCTCCTGATCCGGCGGCAGCGGGGTGGGGGACAGGCTCGCGGTCCACGCGGCGAACGTCGCGGCGACCTGATCCACGACGGGGCGGACCATGGCGAAGTCGTCGCGGGAGAAGATGCGCGTGACGTAGGCGCTCTTGAGCCGCCGCTCGTATGACGTGGCGTACTCGTTGACCATCTCCACGGGGGCCCGGCGCAGCTGCGGGAACTTGAGGTGGGGGAAGAGGGCCTCGATGACGGGGGCGCGGCTGCTGGCGGTGAAGGTGATGCCGGCGTGCAGCTTCTCCAGCGCATCCACCCAGCGGCCCTGCTGGTCGAACGAGAACTCCTCGCGGGCCTCGTCGAGCTCCGGCAGGTCCTTCACCTGTTCCAGCAGCCCACCCGCCGGCTCCCGGGCCTCGCGCAGGCGCTCCAGCGCGGAGGCCAGCCACTGCTTCTCGGCCTCCAGCCCCGGCCTGCCGACGAGCATCTCCTCCGCGTTGGCGAGCCGGGCCTCGAAGGCCTCGGCGAAGCGGATCAGCTCATAGGATTCGAGCGTGGACGACATGCGTGGATGACTCCTCGGAGGGGCGGCGGAGATACCACACCTTCACCGTCCGACGAGCAGGGCCTCCATGGCGCCGGGGGCGGTGAGGTCCGCGAAGGCCCACTCGGCGCCTGCGTCGCGCAGCGCCTGGGGCGTGAAGTTGCCGGTGCCCACGCCAATCGTCTCCGCGCCAATGCCCTTGGCGGCCGCGACGTCCTTGGGCGTGTCGCCGATGATGACCACCCGGCACGCCTCCAACGGCTGGCCCAACTGCGCCGCGCCGGCCTGCGCGCCGTGCCGGATGAGGGCCACGCGGTCCTCGAAGTCGCAGCCGAAGCCGCCGAAGGAGAACTGGTCGTGGATGCTCACGCGGTCCAGCTTCACCTTGGCGCCCGCGCGCACGTTGCCGGTGCCCAGGCCCACCGCGAAGCCCGGCCGCGAGCGCGCCTCCAACACCGCCTCGCGCATGCCCGGGTGCAGCCGGTAGTCGCGAGCATCGACCTTGGGGACCTCCAGGCCCAGGTGGGCGACGTAGGCATCGATGACCGCGCTGATGGCGTCCTCGGTGTCGGCCTGTCCGATGATGCCCAGGGCCTTGCGGACGATGGCCCGGTCCGTCATCCCCGACATGCTGAAGCCGTCGCACGCGTCCATCCGCTGGTGCAGCTGTCCGAAGGCCAGGCCCATGGCGCGGCGGCCGGCACCGCCGGTGGTGACGAGGGTGCCATCAATGTCGAAGAGGAGGACGGTGGGGCGCATGGCCACCCATCTAACGGAACGTCCCGCCCGACGCGAGCCCCGAGCACTCCACCCGGGCAGCCGTCCCCACCATGCCCGGCGCCCGGCTCAGGGCTCCGCCAGCGTGAGGCCCTGCTGGAGCGCCTCACGCACCTGGGGAACATCCTCCAGGGGGAGCCGCTCCTCCAGCACCTCGCGCACCTGCTGGCCGCCCAGCCGGCCAAGCGCCTGGGCCACGGCCTCGCGGATCCGCAGGTCGCGGTCCTTCAAGCGGGCCTGGAGCGTCTTCACAGCCTCGAATCCCAGGCGTTGTCCTAGCGCCGCGGCTGCCTGCGAGCGGACCGCCGAAGGCCGGCGCGGATCCTCCAGCATCGCCTGAAGCGTCTGTCCCGCCTCGGGAGTCTCCACCCGACCCAACGCCGTCACGGCCCGCATGCGCTGCGCATCGGGGACGCTCGTGTCCTCCGCGAGCGCCGCGAGCACGGGCACGACCTCCGGTCCCAGCTTGCGCCACACCGCCTCGGAAGCCCCGGTCGGCTGGGAGAGCAGCGCCAACGTCTCCGCGCGCAGAGGCCCGGGAGCGGCAGCCGCCGGCGGCACGGACGTCGTGGACGCGACCTTCGCGCGAACCGGGGCCGCCTCGGAGACGGGCCCCGCGCCCGAGAGCAAGGCGAGGCCGGCCAGCGCCACCCAACGCGAGGGCGCGGAACGGAAGGGGACCGGCGAGGGACGAACACCGCGGGGGAGGGACAGCTGGCTCGGCATGCGGGGCTCCCGGTGGGGAAGGGGAGTCCCGTTATACGACGGCTGCCGGTCCTGACTCGATGACGCTAAGGTCCCCCTCCATGGCCGGACGCGTCTTCTTCTTCCTCCAGCACGCCACGTACGAGCCCGCCTATCAGGCGGCCTCCATGGGCATCACCGCCGCCGCGATGGGCGACGACGTCTACTTCGTCTTCGCCTTCGAGGCCCTGCGCCAGCTGGTCCGCGGCAGCTTCGGCCTAGCGCACAGCGAGCGCGAGCGCACCGAGGCGGCCCGGGCCGAAGGGCTCAATGTCCCCACTCCCGCCCGCATGCTGGAGGAGGCCCGCGCCCTGGGCGCGAGGCTCGTGGCCTGTGACACCACGGTGCGCATCTGCGGCCTGTCGCCGCAGGAACTGCACGGCACGCTGGACGAGGTCATGGGCCTGGCCTCCATCTGGAGGCTGACGGAAGGCGCGCGCGTCCTCACGCTCTGAGCGGACACCCGAGCCGGTCCCCGCCCTCCGGAAGGAGGCGGATGTCCGACAGCGGAACCGAACCCGCCCTGGCGGATCGCCTGTCGTTGCAACTTGGCAGCACTACCTGAATGGAACCTGCCTGCTGCGCGACGCTGTAGCCTCGGTGGGTGTCCACGCGTTACGCTGGGGCATTCGCAGCTCGTTGTTCCCCCCTGGAAGGAATCCTTCAAAGCCTATGCGCGCCAAGTCGACCCCCCTGAGCGCACTGCTGGCCGGCACCCTCGGTCTTGCCGTGATGGCCGGCTGTCAGACGTATGACTTCGAGCCGGTGGATCCGCTCGCGATCGCCCAGACGACCGTGGAGTCGGTGATCACCGCCCGCAAGAGCAAGCCGGACGTGATGCTCCTCGTGGACATCTCCGGCTCGATGACGAAGCCGGTCAACGCGAATGTGGTCGTTGGTGGCGCGCGCGCGTGTGACCTGACCCAGGACGGCTACGTCTTCACCTGTGGTGAGGACTACCCCTGCGATACCTCGAAGTGCCCCACGCGCTGGTCGGAGCTCCAGAGCGCGATGGGCCCGTTCCTCGGGGAGAGCGGCAAGCTGGTCCGCTTCGGCCTGACGACCTACCCGGCGCCGCCCGTCCTGGCTCCGGGGCAGTCGCCGACCGTGGCGCAGCAGTGCGCGCCTGCCGCCAACCTGGAGGACGGGAGCGTCCGCGCCCAGATTCCGGTGAGCCTGGACTCGGACGACGAGCTTCAGGCCTACGCGAACGAGGTCAACGCCAAGCTGCAGGCCATCCCCAACGGCGGCGATGGCCGGCCCCGAGGTGGCACGCCGACGGCCGCGAGCCTGCAGTTCGCCGGCAGCCTCCTGACGGCGGATCCGGAAGAGCGCGACCAGATCATCATCCTGCTGACCGACGGTCTTCCCAACTGCAACGACAACAACGCGAACACTGGCGCCAGCGCGGAGTGCCGCTGCACGCTCGAAGAGCCGACCCAGTGCACGACGTCGCAGAGCCCGTACTTCAAGCGCGGCTGCCTCGACAAGGACGCCTCGGTCGTGGCGGTGTCGGCGCTGAAGGCGAGAAAGATCTCCACCATCATCATCGGCTTCGGCGCGGAGACGTCTGCGGGTGACGGCCCCAGCGTCCTCAACGAGATGGCGCGTGCGGGCGGATATGCGCGTACCTGCAATGCCAGCATCGACTGCGGCGCGGGTGACACCTGCGACTTCGACACCGGCACCTGCAACCGCGCCTTCTATCAGGCGGGCAACCGCGAGGAACTGGCGTCTGCGTTGAAGAAGATCAGTGAGGCGATCCAGCCGGGCAAACCGTGTTTCACCGAACTCCTGCCGAGCCAGCTCCCCTCCGATGAGAAGCTCATCGTCGTCTACATCAACGGAGAGCGCACGCTCGCGGGCCCCGACACGTGGTCGCTGGACCAGTCGGATCCTGAGCATCCTGGCGTGCGGTTCACGGGCAGCGCCTGCGCCAAGCTGGAGGCGTCGCGTCCGGAAGACCCCGTCAACGTCGAAGTGCGCGCCATCCGCCAGCTCTAGGCGGCAGGCAAGCGGAGGCGGCTTTACGCGGGCGGAGGCGGGGATTATAGGGTCCTCGCCGGGCCGGCCGCCTCCGCCATGAAAATCACTGTCCTCTCGCGCTCCGCTTCCATCTCGTCCACGCGGCGGATTGTCGAGGCAGGCCGCGCGAGGGGACACCGGGTCCGAGTGCTCAACCCGCTCCGGGTGCAGATGCATCTGGACGGGGGCAGCCAGGCGACTCTCTTCTACGATCGCAAGAAGCTCACGCCCACCGACGTCGTCGTCCCGCGCATCGCCCTGTCCATCAGCACCTACGGGCTCGCGGTGGTGAACCAGTTCGGCCTGGCGCGCGTCCCCCTGGTGAACCACGCCCAGGCCATCGCGCAGTCGCGCAACAAGATGCGCGCGCTCCAACTCCTGTCCGCGAACGGCATCGACATCCCCGCCACGGTGATGGCCCGGGACGCGGCCCACCTCAAGGAGATGGTCGGGCTCGTGGGCGGGGTGCCCGTGCTGGTGAAGCTCCTCCAGGGCCAGGAGAAGCATGGCGTGATGGTCTGCGAGAGCCTCCAGTCGCTGGAGGCCGCGCTCGAGGCGGTGCTTGGCCTGGGGCACAACCTCGTCATGCAGGAGTACGTGAGGAGCACCGGCCAGGACGTCCGCGTCCTCGTGGTGGGTGGAGAGGCCATCGCCGGCGTGCTGCGCAAGCCGCGTCCCGGTCGCCTCTCGCACACGCTGAACCGGGGCGCGCGGCTGGAGGCCCTGCCGCTGTCCCCCAGCCACCGCGCCATCGCGGAGAAGGTCGCGCGGCTCGTGGGCCTGGAGGTGGCCGCGGTGGACATCCTGGACGTCCAGGGGCACTCCAAGGTCTTCGAGGTGAACAGCTCGCCCGCGCTCCTGGAGATGGAGGCCGCGACAGGGATGGACTTGGCCACGCCCATCATCCAGCGGGCGGAGGCCCTCGTGACTGGCGCCGCCCCCGTCTGGGACGCTGCCCTGGAGACGCCCCAGGCCCTGCCCCCGCCACCGGGGCGCAAGGGCACCGTGAAGGTGAACGCGCAGCGCAGTTAGAAGAGAAAGCGCTCCCCGCGCGTCCGAAGCCCCGGTATACGAACGCCGCCGTCCTGGAGACCCCCATGCCCAGCTCCCGCCGCCTCCCGACCCTGGCCCCCCTGCTGCTGACGCTCGTCGGCGCGCCGGTGCTGGCCCAGGACGTGGACCCCGCCACCCTCTACGAAGTCACGACCGAGGGGACCTCGACGCAGGTGAAGGTCGGCGGCCAGGGCACGTTCGTGCTCGCCATCAAGTCGAAGCCCGGCGCCCACGTCGCCGACGAGGCTCCGCTGAAGCTGGAGCTGACGGGCACGCAGCTGACGCCCGCGCAGAAGACGCTGACCCGGGAACAGTCGGTGGCGAAGAAGGCGGCCGGCCAGCAGTTCGTGGATCCGCGCTTCGAGGTCCCCTTCACCGCGGTGTCCGGCGGCAAGGGCACGCTGGACGCGACGCTGACCTTCTTCATCTGCACGGAGAAGATCTGCGCCCGTCAGAAGAAGACCTTCTCGCTGCCCGTGGAGGTCCAGTAGTCCCCATGCGCGAGCGCTCCTCCAGGCCTTCCAGTGGTGAACGCGGCGGTCACGAGAGCCCGCGTTACGTCCATGGCGTCAACCCCGTGCTCGAGGCGCTGCGCGCCCACCCCGACGCGGTGGAGCGCCTCTTCATCGTTGACGGCCAGGTCGGCGCCAAGGCCGCGGGCGAGCTGCTCAGCCGTGCGCGGGACGCGGGCGTCCGGGTGGAGAAGGTCGGCCGGGAGCGGCTGGCCGCGATGGCGGACGGCGGCGTGCACCAGGGCGTCGTCGCCGAGCTGCGCGGCTTCCAGTACGTCGACCTGGAGGACGTGCTTGCGGCGGCGAAGGCCAAGGGGCAGCCCGCGCTCGTCGTCGTGCTGGACGGCATCCAGGATCCGCACAACCTGGGCGCCATCATCCGCTCGGCCCACGCGCTCGGGGCTCACGGCGTCGTCCTCGCCAAGGACCGGGCCGTGCAGGTGACGGGCACGGTGGCCAAGGCCTCCGCGGGCGCCGTCGAGTACTGCCCCATCGCGCGCGTCACCAACATCTCCCGCGCGCTGGAGGAGCTGAAGGAAGCGGGCCTCTGGGTCGCGGCCGCGGACGTCGAGGGCTCGGAGCCCCTGTGGAGCGCCCGGCTGGACGGGCCCCTGGCGTTGGTGGTGGGCGCCGAGGGGGCGGGCGTGAGGGAGGGCGTCCTCAAGCACTGCGACTTCCGCCTCCGGATTCCCATGGGAGGACAGGTCGGTTCATTGAATGCGTCGGTTTCCGCCGCGATTCTGCTATACGAGGTCGCCCGCCAGCGGGGCCGTCCCTCCCGCTGAAACCCCGGATCAATCTCCTTGACTTGGAGAGTGGGGGCTTCTAAAAGGTCGCGCCTCTCAAGTCGCTGCCGGGTGGTTGACGGTCCGCCCGGGATGAGGTAGGGCGGGGCAGTTGCTGGATGGATGCCGGTGTAGCTCAGTCGGTAGAGCAACTGATTTGTAATCAGTAGGTCGCGGGTTCAAATCCCGCCGCCGGCCAGGTAGGACGGGCCGCGGACAAGGGCCCGGGACGCAGCAGGATGGGGTAGGGGAGCAGCACGCAGCACCACAAGCGAATATCTGGAGAGATGCCCGAGCGGCCAAAGGGAGCAGACTGTAAATCTGCCGGCTCTACGCCTACGGTGGTTCGAATCCACCTCTCTCCACTCGGCAATGCGGGAATAGCTCAGTTGGTAGAGCGTCAGCCTTCCAAGCTGAATGTCGTGGGTTCGAATCCCATTTCCCGCTCCAACCGTTGTAGTGCATCGCCAAGCCCTGATAGCTCAGTTGGCAGAGCGCATCCTTGGTAAGGATGAGGTCACCAGTTCAATCCTGGTTCAGGGCTCCATTTTTCGAGGAGTGTCATGTCCAAGGAAAAGTTCGATCGCAGCCTGCCCCACGTGAACATCGGAACGATTGGGCACGTGGACCACGGCAAGACGTCGCTGACGGCGGCCATCACGAAGGTGCTGGCGAAGACGGGCGGCGC